>JBHPFC010000042.1:0-25182 GCA_042576405.1 Pseudomonadota bacterium
ATCACTTGTTGAATGGGTGGTACGGGATTGTTTGTACAACATGCAGCAAACACTTTTCCAGATATATGACAACTTACCGGGTCGAATGCTCGGCCGTATCCTTAAATGGACACTGTTTCCCTTTGGGGCGAGCTACAAAGCTGTCGATGATGCTCTGCTGATGCGTGCAGCCAATGTTGTATTGCGCTGGGGCAGCGCACGTGACCGGCTGACAGACGGTTTGTTTATTCCGGATTCAGACGAGGAGTCACTGGGACAACTTGAAACCGCGCTGGAAAAAACGACAGTAGCTCGGCCGGTGCTCTCACACTTGCGAAATGCCATGCGCAGTGGTCAACTTGCAGTTGGGGACCCCGAGCACTGTCTGGTCGAAGCAGTTTCAGCAGGAGTGATCGATGAACGCGAAGCGGCAAAAGTAAGAGCCGCCGCCGCTGCCAGGCAGCGCGTTATCGGTGTTGATGAATTCGATGCCGAATACTGGAAGGAGGAACAGGAAACATGGCCAGACAACCCAACCCGCTCGCAGCAGGTCGGCCGGTCTACGTAGTCGACGGCAACCGCACACCTTTTCTGCGGGCGCGCGGCAAACCAGGCCCTTTTCATGCCTCGGACCTCGCCTTCCAGGCGGGGCGGGCTTTGCTTTACCGTCAGCCATTCAGTACGGACGAAATCGACCAGGTCATTACCGGCTGCGTCATGCCTGGCGCCAATGAGGCCAATATTGCACGCGTCGTTGCCCTCCGGCTGGGTTGCGAGGTAGAGTTGGCTAAGCACATCACCGAGCCTGGCCGAGAGTGATTCACGCCGCTTGAGGGAACCTCCAAGCGTGAGCAAGGCGGCTTCGGAGGTGACGGCAAAAACTGCGGCCATGCGCGACAACTGACGATAGTATCCTGCCTCTTCGCGGTCAACCGGCGATGCGGCAAAGCGGGCGCCGGTAAGGCCATGAAAACCGGCTCTTGCCAGATTGCTTGCAAGCAGCTGTGCGTGGCCGAAAATGGCGCGATCGAAGCCTGCCAGATCTTGCTGCTGCGCAGTTTCCATCTCCTTCAGCAAGTATTGGTGGCAGCGAATCGCTCCCTGACCAAAGATGATCAGGCTGCGTGTCAGGATGTTTGCACCTTCTACCGTGATGCTGATAGGGATAGCCTGATAGACACGTGCCAGGTAGTTACGCGGACCCATGCAGATACCGCGACCACCATGAATGTCCATGGCATCGTCGATAACATCCCGCATGCGTTCGGTGAGGTGGTATTTTACAATCGCAGATGCGACAGACGGTTTTTCTCCATTATCAACTGCAAGTGTGGTCAGGCCGCGTGCCGCGTCCATGGCATAGGTGTTACCGGCAATGCGTCCCAGTACTTCAGCAATACCTTCAAACCGTCCTATGGGGGTCTTGAACTGTTTTCGTACAGCGGCATAGGCCCCGCTGGCTCGGGATGCAAGCTTGCCGGCACCGGTACTGAGTGCCGGCAGGGAGATAGCGCGTCCATCGGCCAGGCATTCCATTAGCATGCGCCAGCCCTGGCCGATATGTTCCTGGCCGCCAATAATCCAGTCCATGGGAATGAAAACATCATGACCACGGTTGGGGCCATTCATAAATGCCTGGTTAAGCGGAAAGTGGCGGCTGCCTATATCGATACCGGGTGTGTTGGTGGGTATCAGGGCGAGAGTGATGCCAAGGGCTTCTTCGTTACCCAGCAAATGATCTGGATCGTAAAGCTTAAAAGCCAGCCCCAGCACTGTGGCCACCGGCCCCAGGGTGATATAGCGTTTATCCCAGTTGAGGCGAACGCCGAGTTGCTCCTGGCCTGCAAATTCCTGCCGGCAAACCACGCCTTTATCTGGCATGGCGGCTGCGTCGCTGCCAGCGTCCGGTCCGGTAAGCGCAAAGCAGGGGATTTCGTCACCGCGAGCAAGGCGTGGCAGATAGTACTGCTTCTGTTCCTCTGTGCCGTAGTGCAGCAGTAGCTGAGCCGGGCCAAGAGAGTTCGGTACCATGGTGGTGACCGCGGCGGTAATGCTGCGGCTGGCAATTTTCATAACCACGCAGGAATGCGCATAGGCGCTGAATTCCAGCCCACCGTGCTCGCGCGGGATGATCATGCCAAAGAATCGTTGCTGTTTGAGAAACTGCCAGACGTCGGGGGGCAAATCGTGTAACTCTTCGGTGATTTTCCAGTCATCAATCATCTGGCAGAGTTCATCCACAGGACCATCGATGAACGCCTGTTCGGCTTCGCTTAAGCCCGGTTTCGGATAGTTGAGCAATTTATTCCAGTTGGGGTTGCCACTGAACAGGTCAGCTTCCCACCAGGTGCTGCCGGCTTCCAGCGCTTCACGTTCGGTGTCGGACATGGCCGGCATCATGCGTCTGAACTGTTCGAGAATCGGCGCACTGATAACCTGGCGTCGAATCGCGGGTACGCACAACAGGATTACGCCCGGAACGAACAGTACCCATACGGGCGTCATTACCCACGGCGTAACAGCATGCACCAGCGGCCATGCAACCAGGTAGGCACCGATTGCAATAGTCCACATCCAGCCGGAAGCCTGTCTGGCTGCCAGTAACCAGGTCCCTCCAATGACCAGGAATAACTCTACGATGGTAGACATGTCTGTCTCCTGTTATTCAGTTTCCTTTCACTTCTTCCAGCCCGGTGTCTTCGTTGCCGGACTGTTGTTCCTGTGGGGTTATCAAATTGATACTGGCAGGTGTCTTCGCATCTGGTTCCGGCTGCATGGTTGCAACATAGCAGTCGCCATCCTCATTGCATATACGGCCCTTGCGATCCCAGGGCAAATTTCGATAGCTGGGTTGTTTGCCGTAATCAAGATGAGGACACTTGATGATATCGAAGTAGGGTGAGTAGTCAAAATCACGCGGGGTGAATAATCGTGTGTTGCGTGGAACCATGCGCAACGAACCGTCCCTGCGCTCCTCCAGTACCGGCAGGACGGGAAACCTGACTGACGCGAACGCCGCGGCTATCATGGAAGAGCATACAGATCGCGTCGGGGAACCGGCGTTGTGTTGAAACAAGCTGGAGCGCCAGCGTCGCGGAATGATGCTGTAGGGGAAAAGAAAGCGGGCCAGGTCGAGTAGCTGGCGAAGGTCATAGTCAAATCCCAGGTGTTGCAGGGCAAACTTGAGGACATGCTGTGAATCCTGGCGAGACAGACCTGTGGGCCGACAAACCCGAAGCGAATCGCCGCGATACTTCTCCAGGGTCTTAACCACGGTGCCTTGTCCCAGCCAGGCTTCGATGATCAACTGCTCATTAGGGTCACCGTCGTAGAATGACAGGACCTTCTCTCTCAGTTCCTCGTCGTCAATGTCGTGAACCCTGCCGATGTACATGGCTGAATGTGACCATGGACTCTGGGTGACTGTCCGGATGATTTCGGAGACACGGCTGCGACCTTCTACCAATAGAACATCACAAGGTCTGATTTCGTAGCGAACGCGATCAAAATCGCAAAGGGGCGGGTTGCTATCAGCGCTGTCCGCTGTCAGCCAGCTTACAATTTTTTTGCCCAGCCAGGCTGCAGGATTGAAAATCATACAACCTCCGTTTGCATCAATAATGTAGCGTTTTAGACACCCAACCCCGGGTCGAGTTTATCGGCCCTAATGTCTACCTTGTTACCAAACATAGCGGCATATTATCAACGGGGCTGAGAGAGCTCCATAATGGCTTGTTTTAATTAATAATATTTATGCTTCAGTGGCAAGGGTGACGGCCCGGTCGAGGATGTTCCGGCCGGTGTAGAAGTGAGGTGAAAAGCGCACGCCACCGCCGCGCAGCGCGCAAATTACGCCGTGTTGTTGCAGGTGCGAATACAGTGTTTCGTTGCTTGTTTCCGGGTGCCGGAAGGTCAGAATGCCGGCGCGCCTTTCGGGAGCGGTCTCCGAAATGACTGTAAAACCATGTTCTACCAAATTATCAATAAGATAGGAGATATTAGAAGAAACTTTCTCATATATTTCCTGTAACCCAGTCTCGATTAGAAGCCCGACACTGGCGTGCAACGCGTGTATACCCAGCATATTGGGGCTGCCACATTCGAAACGGCGAGCACTGGATGCTGCTTGCCAGCAGCGACGATCATAATCGCCAAGCGCTTCCACCATGTGCCAGCCATATTGTTTCAGTGCCAGGCGGGATATCCAATCCTCCCGGCAGTAAAACAGGGCCAGACCTTCGGGGCCAAGCATCCATTTGTGACCATCCGCTACAACAAAATCTGCGTGACAGGCTTGAACATCTAATGGCTTGACGCCAATGCTCTGGATAGCGTCAACGCAGAAGGCAACATCCGCCGCCCGACAGGCAGCGCCAATGGTTTCAAGGTCCAGTGCCAGCCCGGTGCTGTACTGCACCGAACTGATTGACACCAGGCGAGTACGATCAGTCATGGCTGCAATCAAAGCTTGTTCCGGTGAATCGACCTGGCCTATATCCGCCTCAATTGTTTTTACACCCATTGAGCCGAGCGATTCCCAGACAATACGGTTGGAGGGGAATTCCTGATTGCTGATAACAACTTCGTCGCCCTGTTGCCAGTCAATGCCGTAGGCAACAACAGACAATGCTTCCGATGTGTTTTTCAGCAGGGCTATTTCCGAACTGTTGCGTGCGTTGATCAGGAATTGCAGTTGTTCGCGCAATGACTGCTCTGTTTTCAACCAGCGATCATAGTGTTGTGATCCATACCTGCCGTTTTCCTCGGCAAAGCGTCGCACGGCTTCTATGGTACGTCTTGGCCAGGGCCCGACTGCCGCATGATTCAGGTGGCAGATGTCTCTGGAGAGATTGAATTCTTTTGCGTACATGTCAACCGGAATCAGCGATTGTTGATAGGCACGTAATCGCGTTGTTTCGGCCCGGTATACAGCTGCCGTGGGCGACCTATACGCTGGTCGTGTTCGCTGATCATCTCCATCCATTGGGCTACCCAACCAACCGTGCGCGCAATGGAAAACATAACAGTGAACATATTGGTAGGTATGCCAATGGCCCTGTAAATGAGGCCTGAATAAAAATCGACATTGGGATAGAGTTTGCGTTCAACGAAATAGTCATCTTTCAGCGCGATCTCTTCCAGACGCAATGCCAGTTCAAACATCGGATCATTGGCATCTCCCAGTTTGGCAAGAACTTCATGACACATTTTGCGAATAATTCGGGCGCGTGGATCATAGTTCTTGTAAACACGATGGCCAAATCCCATCAGGCGGAAAGGATCTTGTTTGTCTTTGGCTCTTTCAAGGAATGCCGGTACATTACTTACGTCACCAATTTCGTCCAGCATTGTCAGTACCGCTTCGTTGGCGCCGCCGTGGGCAGGCCCCCATAGCGCTGCGATACCAGAGGCGATACAGGCAAATGGATTGGCGCCAGAGCTACCGGCGAGGCGCACCGTTGACGTGCTGGCGTTCTGTTCGTGGTCAATGTGCAGAATAAAGATCAGATCCAGTGCTTTTTCGGCGATCGGGTCTATCTCATAGGTTTCACACGGTACAGAAAACATCATGCGCAGCAGGTTGCCTGTATAACTCAGGTTGTTGTCCGGGTAGACCTGTGGCTCACCAACAGAATGTTTGTAGCTCGCCGCAGCAATACTTGGCATTTTGGCTATGAGTCTGTGGGCGGCAATTTCCCGATGTGTCGGGTTATTGATGTCGGTGGAGTCGTGGTAGAAGGCAGACAGTGATCCGACCACGCCGACCATTATCGCCATCGGGTGCGCATCGTGGTAAAAACCACGGAAGAAGCTCTTCAGTGCTTCGTTCAGCATGCTGTGATTCGTAATAATGCTGTTGAAACCGCTGATTTCCTCCTGGCTGGGTAGTTCGCCGTACATCATCAGGTGTGCAACTTCCAGAAAGTTACTGTGTTCTGCCAACTGGTCAATGGGATAACCGCGATACTGGAGCATACCCGCGGTACCATCGAGGTAGGTCAGTGAGCTGTGACAACTGGCTGTGGAGAGGAAACCGGGGTCGTAGGTGAATAATCCGAGCTCGCGGAAGAAGCGGCCGATGTCGACAGCATCGGGTCCCTGCGTGCTGCCAAGAATCGGAAGTTCAATCTGCCGATTATCTCGATTGTCGGTAATGGTTACCGTATCTTTTCCCATTTAAAAAATACCTCCCTGGCGAGTATCAGTGCGGTAAATTTGCCGGTACGCCCTGGGTGCACAATGGTGGCTGTCTTCACGCGCATTCCTCGAGTCAAAGTGCATTAATTACCACACAGAAGCCATCATTTAGTAATGGGGAGCTGTAGTCAACAGCTTAAATTCCACATGTTCCAGGCTGTAAGTGCGATTGTCATTTTTCAGGCATACTACACAAAAATATATACTGGAAGGATCTATTTCATGCATGCAACCTTGCCTCTACTCCAGGCCAGCGATTTTCCCTCCGTACATCGTGGAACTGCGGATACCCTGCAAGTCAATCTCGGCTATCGCTGTAATCAGGCCTGCCTTCATTGCCATGTAAATGCCGGGCCGACACGCAAGGAAGAAATGCAGGCAGATACCGTGAATGATGTCGTCGAGTTTCTACGCTGCTCTGCCATTAAAAACCTGGATCTGACTGGCGGGGCGCCAGAGCTCAATGCCCATTTCCGCGCGCTGGTGAGCACTGCCCGGCAGCTTGGTGTAAAGGTGATCGACCGTTGCAACCTGACGATTTTGCTGGAACCCGGGCAGGAAGATCTTGCTGGCTTTCTTGCGGATAACCAGGTTGAAATAGTTGCTTCATTACCCTGCTATGGAAAAGACAACGTTGACGCCCAGCGTGGTGACGGTGTCTATGCTGCCAGTATAAAAGCACTTCAGTTGCTGAATCGACTTGGTTATGGCCATCCTGGCAGCGGGCTGGAAATCAATCTCATGTATAACCCGGCAGGTGCCACATTACCCCCTGAACAGAAGCAGCTCGAAGACGACTATCACCGTGAACTAAAATCGCAGGCAGGCATTGTATTCAATCACCTGTTCGTTCTTGCCAATATGCCGATTCAGCGGTTTGGCAGCACACTGGTTTCGAAAGGTGGCTTTGACGATTACCTTGCTTTACTAAAGTCGGCCTACCAGGCCGAGAATCTGGATAACGTGATGTGTCGAAATCTTATCAGTGTTGACTGGGAAGGTTATTTGTATGATTGCGATTTTAACCAGATGCTGGACCTTCCCCTGGAGGTAGACGGGCGCAGCAGGCTGCATCTGCGTGATCTACAGGATGAATCTCTGGAAGGTAACCCCGTTGTTGTTTGTAATCATTGTTACGGGTGCACAGCCGGGCAGGGGAGCAGTTGCGGCGGAGCGCTATAGTGAATACACCTAAACTCTCGATTATTATTCCCGCTCTGAATGAATGTGCATGCATAATTGACACTTTGTTAAAACTGCAGCGGTCAAGACAGCGTGGCCACGAGGTTATCCTCATCGATGGTGGTAGTGATGATGCGACTCCATCTGCAGCCGAACCGTTCGTCGATCGGATCTATTACACTTGCGCCAGCAGGGCCCGTCAGATGAACCTTGGCGCAAGCCACAGCACGGGGGAAATGCTGCTCTTCCTACATGCTGACACTCGTGTACCCGATGATATCGATAGATTAATTAGCGGCGCCATTGGCGGGCGGTCAGGGTGGGGACGTTTTGATATATCTCTTTCCGGCGCTAATCCCCTGTTGCGGATAATCGAGGCTGGCATGAATCTGCGTTCCAGACTGACCGGCATAGCCACTGGCGATCAGGGGCTGTTCGTCAGCCGGGACTGGTTTGATTCAGTCGAGGGGTTTCCAGACCAGCCGCTGATGGAAGACATTGCCCTGAGCCGGTCTCTCAAACGCCTTGCACCACCTGTCTGCTTAGAACAGAGATTGATAACATCCAGTCGTCGCTGGGAGCGTTACGGTGTCGTGCGGACAATGGTAAAAATGTGGTACCTGAGGGCAGCCTATTATTTTGGTGTGCCCGCAGAACGGCTGGTTAAACAATATGATTGAAGTTTCCGGCTGGACCTACCCAAAGGCAAGGATCCTTGTATTCGCTAAAGCCCCATTTCCTGGCCAGGTCAAAACGCGTCTTGCGGCCGAAATCGGTGATGAGGAAGCTGCATGCAGTTATGCGCTGTGGCTGGAACAACAGGTAACGGCTCTGGTTACTGCGCAACTGGCGCCGGTTGAACTATGGGTGAGTCCGGATACAAGGCATCCATTGTTTATTAAACTGCACGATACACTTGGCGTCAGCATACATGTGCAACCCGCCGGAGACCTTGGCCAGCGTATGCGGAAAGTATTCCGGGATAGCCTGGCCCGATGTCAGTCTGCCGTCATCGTCGGCAGCGACTGTCCGGCAATGACGCCGGGCTATGTGTATCGCGCCCTGAAAGCGCTGGCATCCGGTATTGATGTTGTGTTTGGTCCGGCAGAAGACGGTGGTTACGTCATGGTGGGTCAAAATTGCGCTCATCCATCCCTGTTTAGTGAAATTCCCTGGAGCACCGATGAAGTCTTGCACAAAACGCGCCTACGACTGCTGGCAGAGAAACAGAGTTGGGCGGAGCTTGAAACATTGTGGGACATCGATACAGTAGACGACTATCGTCGCTGGCAAGACATTAGCCGGCTACAGCCGGGCCAGCAAGACGATATGAACAACAGAATACAAGAGGTCAATATTCCATGAGCCAGAAAAATGCAGATCGCCATCGCCAGCAAGTCCGCGATGCTTACAGTGCTGTGGCTGTCGCCAGTGAGGGTAGCGATTGCTGCGGAGAAGTAAGCAGCTGTTGCGGTGTGTCGGATGACGAACAAATCAATCAGCTAATCTCTACACGACTGGGGTATCAAAAGAGTGACCTTGAATCTGTGCCAAAAGGTGCCGACATGGGCCTTGGCTGCGGTAATCCTCGAGCCATTGCCAGCCTTAAGCCCGGCGATGTCGTTCTGGACCTCGGTAGTGGAGGCGGATTTGATGCCTTTTTGGCAGCCGCGGAAGTAGGTAGCAGCGGCAGGGTGATCGGTGTCGATATGACGCCGGATATGATCAGCAAGTCACGGAATAATGCAGAGAAGGGGGGCTTCAACAATGTTGAGTTCCGGCTGGGTGAAATCGAACACCTGCCAGTTGCTGATAGCAGTGTTGATGTCATTATCTCTAACTGTGTTATCAATCTTTCGCCGGACAAGGCACAGGTATTCCGGGAAAGCTTCAGGATACTGAGAGTTGGTGGCAGGCTGGCGATTTCAGATGTTGTTGCGAGTACGGAGTTGCCCGAAGAGATGCGTAACGATCCGTACCTGCATTCTGCCTGCGTCGCGGGTGCGTTACCGATTGACGAACTTGAGGCGCTGATCGCTGCAGCTGGCTTCACGGGCATCTGTATACGCCCCAAAGATGAATCGCGTGAATTCATCAAGGATTGGGCGCCGGGAAGGGGGGTCGAGGATTACGTGGTTTCCGCTACAATTGAGGCAGTGAAATAGCCGCTGAGAGATGTGTGCTGATATTGCTCGATGACGCTGGAGCCTATCTTGATGGCGGTAGCAAATATAACGATTGCAAGAATACGCCGCAGCACTACACGTGGTGTACGCTGGCTCAACAGGCTGCCAAGTTGTGCGCCAACAATCACGCCAACTACCAGAATGAATGCGTCTTGCCAGGGGATCTGGCTGGTGCCCAGGCGCCCCAGCAGTACTGCACCAGATGACAGAATGCCAATTGCCAGCGCGCTGCCGATACAGATTCGAGTTGGTATTTTTAGCAGGTAGAGTATGGCCGGGACGTAAAGAAAACCTCCGCCCTGGCCTATGATGCCCGCTGCAGTACCAATGAGTGCACCTGTTGCAATGGCCAATGGCCAGTGGAAGTTTACGTCATCAAGGGTTTCTTCTACGGCGGCGTCTTTTTTCGGCATCAACATAAGGAGCGACGCTGCCACAGCCATCAGTGCGAAAACAAGCAGCATTACCTGCTCGCTTATTGCCACGGAAAAACGTGAGCCTATAAATCCGGCAAGCGTCATCGGGCCACCCAGTGTGGCGACGAGTGGCCAGTGGATGCGCTTGAATCTATGGTGACCAATAGCCCCTGACAGGGTGCCGGCAAAGCTCTGCACCGTTGTCATTCCGGCAACAAGTTTCATTCCGAGCGGGGCAAAACCGAACATCGGTGGTACATATAACAGCAGGGGCACCATTATGATGCCACCGCCAATACCGAGCAGTCCCGAAAGCCCGCCACCCAGCAGGCCGAGCAGAAACAACAACACTTCAAACATGTTTAACGAAACAGAACGCGACCGTGCCAGTCGCCATGGTCTTCATCAACTTCGCCGATAACGGTAGATTCTGCGCAACCGAACTCATGGAGTCGGCCCAGGATATCTTCCGCTGCCTGAGGTTCAACGCTCAGTAGCAAGCCACCATTCGTTTGTGGATCGGTAAAGACAAGCTGGCGATCGATGTCCCAGTCATCTCCGAAAGATAGCCGGCTATTGTAGGCATCCATGTTACGGTAAGCCCCGCCCGGGAAGACGCCTTCGCGGGCCAGTGTTTCAGCAGCCGGATAGATAGGCACGCTATCGGTGTCGACTACCATGCGTACACGCGCACCTTCGGCCATTTCAACCAGGTGACCGGCAAGCCCGAACCCCGTGATGTCGGTAAGACCGTGGACCTCCGGGATATCACCGAGCCAGGCACCTGCGGAATTGATCTCGGTGATTGTTTCTACAAATAGCTGGTACTCGGCATCGCTTAGCATGTCTATGCGCAATGCGCTGGCTAAAACGCCAATTCCCAGCGGCTTGGTAAGAATGATCTTGTCACCGGGGCGGGAGCCCGAGTTGGTCTTGATTTTTTTCGGGTGCACGGTGCCGACAACGGCCAGACCAAAAATTGGCTGCGGGTTTTCGATTGTGTGACCACCGGCGAGTGGCACTTGCGCGCTTGTGCAGATGTCAATTCCGCCGCGCATTATGTTCTGCATTTCCTCTGTTTTCACATCATGAATGGGAAAGCCGGCAATCGCCGTGGCCATAATCGGTGTTCCGCCCATTGCGTAAACATCGCTGAGTGCGTTGGCTGCAGCGGCGCATCCGAAAACGTACGGGTCATCGATTATCGGGGTCTGGAAATCGTTGGTAAACACCAGTGCCTGATCCCCGCTTATCTGGTAGACAGCAGCATCATCACTGTTTTCCACCCCGACAATCAGGTTGGGATGTGGCTCCAGAGTTGGTATGTGCTTCAGGATGCGTTTCAGTTCGGCTGGTTCGACCTTGCAGCCGCAACCTCCACCGTGCGCAAAAGAGGTCAATCGTCGTGTTTGTTCTGTTTCATGTAAAGGCGTGAGTGCCGGTTGTACTGCGGTTTGAAATCCGTTGATCCGTGTATCCAAAAATCCATCCTCCGAACAGGTGCAAACAAGGCCCATCCTGGGTCTTCACGCATGTTCCGTCATAAGTGTTCTCCCCGGGAAGCAGGGCCTCACCGGAGAGAATAAAGTGATGTGTATCACAGGTTTAGTGATGAAAGCAACAAATCATGTTAAAAGTGTCGCTGAAATGCGGCAGGTAAACCGGCTCGGCGCCGATTAATGTACGGTGATATTGCTGTTTGGGGTGTTGCCCTGGCTGGACTGGAAGGCAGCCAGTTTCCATTTGGACTGGTGCGTCCATTCGATAAATTCTTCGGCAGGTAAGGGGCGCGAGATGTGATAGCCCTGGACAATATCACAGCCCATCATCATCAACTCTTTAACTAACGCTTCACTCTCGACGCCCTCGGCAATGACGTTCATACCCATGCCGTGAGCCATGTCTATCGTTGAGCGCACAATGACATGGTCATTGTTGTCCGTTTCCATCTCAGCGATAAAAGACTTGTCGATTTTAAGACTGCGAACCGGAAACTTCTTGAGATAAGCCAGCGAGGAAAATCCTGTACCGAAATCATCCACGGACATTAAATGGCCCATCGAAGCCAGCTGGCCCAGTGTTGACACCGTTTTTTCAGGGTCTGACATCATGGCACTTTCAGTAATCTCGAATTCGATATGTCTTGGTGTTCGATACCAGCGCTCCACTTCCTTACGGATGTGTGCAGCAAAATTCGGGTCCTGAAGGTCCCATATGCTCAGGTTGATTGAAATAGGTAATTCAATGTGCAGTCGGGTTGACCAGTAATGTGAGGTTTGCAAGGCATGACGTATAACCCATTTGGTCAGCGGTCTGATCAACCCGGTTTTTTCCGCCAGTGTGACAAGTTCTTCGATACTGATATTACCCATTACCGGATCATGCCAGCGAAGCAGGGCCTCTACGCCAACGATGCGCTGGCGTCGTAAATCCACCTTCGGCTGGTAGTACAAATCAAGTTCGTCGCGGTCGATTGCATCCCTGAGCCTGGACTCAATTTCCAGAGATCTCAGACTATTTGCGTCTTTGTCAGCGGAATAGACTGCAATGTGAGTGCCTTCCTTTTTGGCCTGGTACATGGCGACATCGGCATGCTGCAGAAGTGACTCGCCTGTCTCGCCGTGTTCGGGAAACATAGCCAGGCCAATACTGCCACTGATGATCAGATGGTTATCGCTGATATTGAAATAGCGCTTCATCGCAATTTCGATCTTCTTTGCGACATGGCTGGCCTGCATCTCGTCAACAGATGGTAAAAGCACAGCGAATTCGTCGCCACCCAGTCTGGAGACCGTATCGGACTCTCTGAGAACAGCCTGCAATCGTTTCGCAACCATCTGAATCAGATTGTCACCGGTATTGTGTCCAAGTGTGTCGTTGATCTGCTTGAATCGATCAAGATCAATCATGAGCAGTGCAAAACTTTCGTTGTGGCGTTGCCCATGGATGATGGTCTGATCCAGGCGGTCGAAGAGGAGGGCGCGATTAGGCAGATCAGTCAAGGCATCATGTAAGGCCTGATAGCGAATGGCTTTTTGCTGCTTATGGATGTCCGTAGAGTCGGTAACCGAACCCGCCATACGAAGTATCCTCCCGTTGGTATCGCGATGGGCCTTGCCGCGGAGCCTTATCCAGCGTTCACCGTTAATCGTATGAATTCTGAATTCTTTATCCAGGAAATGTTCAGCGGTATCGGACAAGAAGATCGCAAACCCGTTTTGAAAGGCGCCAAGGTCGAGAGGAAGAATAATGCTATCCAGTAATCCGGACAGGTCGCTGAATTCACCATCAACGCCAAGAATATCCCGCGTTCGCTGAGCCAGAAACAATTGCTGCTTGATCGCATCCCAGTCCCATATGCCGTCGTTGGTACCGGAAACGGCAAGAGTGAAGCGAGCCTGGTTCGCTTTGCGTTCGTGTTCCAGTCTGCGCGTTTTTATGTGCAAGCCAGCAAGACCCATGAACAGCGCAAAAATCACGCCCGAAAACAGCATAAGGGACAGCACTGTTTGTTGCTGCAGTTCCAGTGCTTCGTTCGCTGCACGCACCTGAAGACCGCTATCCAGATGTGCTGCAGGTGTAAACAGGTGTGTCTGGTATAGTTCCCGGCCAAATTGATCAATGAAATTCTGGGTATCGTTCGATATCAGATATTCCAGAAACAGGTTTGCCACAACAGGGTTAGAATTCGGCGCCTTGTCCGGATTTACGACGATATAGTTATAGTAGTTTTGTAGCGACTTATGGTCTCTGTATAACGGGGTTATCGTGTCTGATATCAAATCGCGTAAAGCAAAATAAGTGCCCAGGTCCGCGAAAGCATAGGCATCGAACCTGGCCGCAGCCAGTACAGTCGTCCTCGAACTGGAATCCATTGACTGATAGCCAAGCCAGTTGGGCTCTACCTTGGCGATTTTCATGAGTTCGGCAAATCGCTGATAAGTACCCGATTGCGTGCCCTGGACGAAGAAATCAACTTCGTTGGCTGCAAGCAGACGCAAAACCTCGACGAGTTTGTCTTCGCCAGAGATTCCCAGAGGATCTTCTTTCGGACCCAGGATCGCGAACTGATTGTACATGATCTGAGTGCGTGACAAGCCCAGGCCATCATCCATAAAGAGCATCTCACTTGCTGGATGGTGGGTCAGAACCGCATCAGCCTTGTCATTGCGTGCGCGGTCCAGCGCGACCAGCGCACCCACTTCAGAGATTTCAATTGTGTGGTCTGGATTGTTTCGCTCGAAACGCTCAGCCAGAGCGGTGATCAGTCCTTGTTCGTTTGCAGTGGATGCAACCGATAGCCTCAAGGTGTCAGACAAAGCATGTGCATTAAAACAAATGCAAAAAAGAGCGAGCAGAACATTGGCTGCTTTTGTGAGTCGCATCTGGATCCCGGTTGATGTTGATATGCTCATTCCTTATGAGCGCTTCAGGGCAGCGGCCGGGGAGTCAATTTATTGAATGAATGTGGACAATTGTATATGCCAGCCTGTTAATTATGCGCATAATGTATATTATGTTAAATAGTGAATATCACCCAGTGTCCCAAGCAGGCTGTCAGATTCTACTGGTTTAGCAATCCGCAATATCGTCGATAGACCACCCATGCGTTAATCGCCCGATGGCCCGCTTAACGCGGGGCCTGTTTTGACGATATAGAGAGCCAAGGATAAGGGAATGATTTTTAAAAAAGAGTGGCTGATGGCATCGGCCAGTGCCGTCATAACACTCGCGATATCACTGGCAGTCGTTCGATGGCTGGCTCCTCAGTTGCTAGGTATACCGGTTGATTTGCAAATGGTGAGCGTCGACGAAAAAGTTTCACCATTCTACGAAGCGGTATTTCGCGAAAAAGATTTGTCATCTAAAGGATTTTTACTTAAAGACCCATACTCAGGTATTCGAGCAAGACCGCTGTTCCCGAGAAGAATAACCATGGGTCCAAATGACCTGCTAGGCTTCAGGAACTCGTCTGTGCCGAATGTAGCTGATGTTGTCATCGTGGGTGATAGTCAAACATACGGTAATAATGCGGACATCGACCAGAACTGGCCGGCCCAACTGAGAACTGCCCTGAAAGATCAATCCCGCATTATATATAACATGTCTGTTGGTGGTTGGGGGGCTGTACAGTACGCATACGTGGCGGAAAAAGCAGCTGCGTTCCGACCTCATCTCATGATAATTACCTTTTACACTGGAAATGATCCGCTTGAGAGCTTTATTGTGGCTTATAACAACGAGCACTGGAAAGAGCTTCGCCCTGACCCATCAATTACATCTGCGGATATACCCAGGCTCGAATCGGACACTCTACCGATCCGCTTCAACGATGGGATAACAACGGTATTCACTCCCAAGACCCGCTATACGTCAAATATGGACCATGAGGCGGTGAAAACCGGCTATAAAATCATGGCGGAATCGGCACGCAGAATTACAAAAGCAAACAGTATTAATGGAATCAGAACCCTCTTTACAATCATTCCAACAAAAGAGCTTGTTTACGAAAGCAAGATATTAAAAGAAAATATCGATGTCTCGGAATCCTATCGACTATTGGTCAGTGCGGAGAAAAACAACATAAACAACCTGAAAAAAGAAATAGCCGACATTCCACAAGCACTGTATATCGACGTTGTGAGCCCGCTGAAGAAAGCGGCACTTGGGTCTACTCCTCTATATAAAGAAACAGCAGACGGCCACCCCATTGCTTATGGTTACCAGGTAATTGGACGTACTGTAGCTAATGCCATACAGGGTTTAATGCCGCCACCAAAAGAAGGCCTATACCAATTACCGATAACCAGCAAATTGTCTAAATACTTTCTCGTAGATGATAACAAGTTGCGGGTATTTAATAATGCCGATGTGACTGAGAAGAACGGTTGGGATTGCGAAAATGCCCCGATCATTGCCGACCGAGATCTGGCAAACTTAAAATTTACAGGAACTATTGTTGAGGTTAACCAGAATCGATACGGACCCACTCGTAACAAAACGTTTAAAAATGAACGATGAAATCGCTTCGGCTATTGACAGCTACTCACGACCACTTGCTTTGACATATGAAATTCTTCCGAAATGTTTGTAAACGGGCCAGTGAGTCCCCGCACCATAGTTATAGAATGGCTTAAGAGAGTTACATAACTACCTGTAATATATATTATATATTATCTTTAGATCAAGTTTGTTCTATGTCGGCAAGTGCGGCGATTGAGTTGAATCTTCTAATATTTGAATGAACAACTCATTTGTTAACGTCCCAGAATTGAATCGACTTCTTCCTGGCTCAATAACTGGGCCTTGTAATTTCCGGAACCGATCTGTTTCTCTATATTCTTTACATAGGCCCGCAGGTGGTTTTCAGACCCTTCAAGTAAATATGCATAGAGGCGATTGATATCCGGCTTATCCGTATATACCTTGCCGCAATCGGACGCAGCGTATATTTCATTGTCAGTTTCAACGATCACCTTCGGGCACTGGTTAATATCCAGCATATCCAGTTCTTCAATAAATGCCCCAACATACAAGGCATCCAGATCTGTTGTTGAACCTTGTTCGACCAGTGCGTTGTATTTTTCGGTGAAGTACCAGCCATAAGCTTCGCCGGTGAATACGCCGACGTTGTCGTTTGTGCTGGGACTGGGGACTTTATACTTTTCGAGCATATCGGCTACTGCACATTTATGCTTTTCTTCGGAGTCGTCAATGTTGCCGAAAATTCTGGCGTCTGGATGCGTGGCGCCGAGTGTTATGTAAACATCCCGGGCAAGCTTTTCTTCTTCACACATAAACTCCAGATGAGTTTGTTCGTTGAAGTCCAGCGCAACAATGCCTTCGTTACTGCTTGCTTCGGATGGATTGCCGGCATTCGCCGGGCCGATGGCCAAGGCGACGGCTATCGCTGCAATACGGAAATAATTGGACGCTTTTTTAATAGCCATGACTGCCCTCCCTGTTTCCGGATAGCCGTGGGGTAAAACCTAACCTATTCTCCATTAACTTGATATGACGCAAGTCAGTCAAGGTCGAAATTTACGTCATATGTGTCCGGGAGCCAGCGTGTGAACAAATCATCATTCACCATGGCCGACGAGGATAGCTTCGCGCACTGTTTCGGCTTTGGTAGCCAGTGCACTGGAATCTTCCGGGCTCAATTCCACGAGGCCGAGAATGCGGTTCAGGGCCGTGACTGAATCCTCACTGATCGGAATGGTCTTGTCGGATGCTGATCCCAGGAAGATGGCTGCAAGGTCAAGTTGACTGACCGGCAGCAGGTTTGGATCTATATCTGTGAGTTGAGTGTCGCCAAAGGTCATTACATCCTTGTACAAGGCCAGATTCTGAAGCGGTGAATCGTAACGACTCACATCGCGGAAACTGGTACTGAGCAATGCAGCGGCCTGATCGGCATCAAGGTTGTACAGGGCAGCCATCTCCTCGCTGTAGGTTGCCAGCGCCTCTCCTTCCGCGTGTGCCAGTACCCGGCCTGGTGCGCGGGACACATTCAGGCGACCCAGCTCCACTTCGGGTATCCCTTCCTGCGCCCACACCGGACGTCGGCCACGCAGAATCTTGTTTTCAACGGCTTTGCCACCGCCCCGGGCAATGTCGTTGCCGTGACCACCCCGGTGAGTACCGTGACTGCCATACCCCTTGGGGCCAGGCGCATGGCCTCCACCGTGGTCATCGCCCCCATCGCTGCCATGGTCAGTGTGTCCGCTGTCACTGCCATGCCCGCCGCCACCGCGGCCGCCCGAGTGGCCACCACTGCTATGGCCTGACTCCTCGGCATATGCAGATGAACACCAGCCGATACCGCTCTCATTCAGACCTGCGGTGCCCAACAACAGAGCTATCAATAACGACAGCGGGATACGTAACCACACATTATGACCTGCATACCCGTTCATAGTGAATTGCTCACCTTCTAATCAACACGGGCGCCTTTCGGCGCCCGCTTTCATTTCATTGCTCTTCAGCCAGCCTCCCGCCCGATCAAGGTGTTACCGTACCAGGCAGAACCTCGGTGTAGACCGGAGTGTGAAGCAACTCGATCACCTCAACCGAATCATCGGCCGCTGCGGAGAACAGTGACGCATACTCGTCAGCTGCAGGCAGCGCACCGTTAATGGCCTCAAGGTATGCATTGATGTCCAGGGTCATCGTTACCGGATCAGCACCGTCTATCGAGACGTAATAGCTATAATCGTCGGGATAGTCCCTGGTATAGGTCAGGCTGCTGTAATCATAGAACTCACCCTGCTCAACCACATCGGCGATCACGTTCTGATATACGGTGTAGTCGAGGCTGATGTCACCGGTCTTGTCGGCAACCCCCGCGAATAACGCAGCCGCCGTATCCAATGTTGCCAACTCACCCAATGCGGCTTCTGCTGCAGAAGTGCTGTCGGAAGTGAGGCCTGTTACCAGGTCAACGTACAATGCCAGGTTCTCTAGCGGGGAATCAATGGTATTGGTTACTCCGTCCACCGTATAGGTGATGCGCCCGGCATCATCTGTGGATAAAACCACACCCTCCGCTGTCAGCTTCGCGATGGCATCATCCAGTGCCTTGTCGGTTACCTTGTCTGGCGAACGAGCTACAGCTGCGCGTCCAAAGTCTACTTCCAGGGGAGTCACACCTGCTGGAACTTCACCATCGACCGTGGGAACCGTCTCAACACAGGCAGCATCAAGACAGACCAGATACTCACCTTCTTCGGTGAGCGGCTCGCCGGTTACCGGGTCTCTTTTCAGCACGATCAGATCACCGTAATCATCGCCCTTCATCGTGCCGGCACTGTCAGGTTTGCCTTCCCCGCCACCGGAGTGCGGGTTTTCTGTCGGGTCACCACCGGCCCATGGCGGCCGATCTGAATCATCGTCGGCTTCCAGTACTTTATCCATGCCCTTTTTGCCACCCTGGCCACCAATGCCCGTCTGGCCCTGACCACCTTGTCCGCCTTGTCCACCACCAGCGCCCTGATGACCTTTAGCGCCATCTTGCGCTGCACTGGCTTCCGGGAATATGCCAGCATTAACAATGTCGTCCATGAAGCTGGTATTTACGAACGCAGGCGCGGCTATCAACGTCAATGCCGCGGCGCCCGCTATTACTGATTGTTTTAAGCTGAATATTGGAGTTTTCATATTCTCACCTCCTTTTTTTATCAATTGTCTTCTATTTCTAGTAAATTATAATATTCTTCTGCATCCACAATGTTGATTAATGTCAATTTCGGCTTCTATTAGGTTACTTATTCAGTGTCCAAGCCCTGTTGCGAGATGTGCACGGGTGCTGGCAAAACCAGCTATCAGGTCAGAACCGGAACCCGAGTCCAAGCCGGAACAGTGTCTCGCTGTTGTCGAATTTCATGCTATCTGAACTTCCGTGACTGCTGACAAAATCGTAGTTGTCATAATCGGTATAACTGTAATCCAGACGGGCAAATGCACTGCGGCTGACCGGCAGTTCAGCACCTACCCCCAACCGCGTGCCTGATACCCTGTCGTCCCGGTCGACATCGTTGGCGGGGTCATTTCCCTTGACCCAGGTGGTGTTAAATCGCGTACGCGCGTGCCCCGCTCGTGCATAGAGCAGAGACCCGTTATCCAGCACATAGCCACTCCGCAGGGAAACACCCCAGGTGTCCATTTTTTCCACCGAGAAATTACGTCCACTTGGCGAGCGCGCATGATCCCAATCCGCATTGGAGTCCTCCAGATCGCCTTCCAGCCCGATATAAAACTGATTGAAGTTAATCCCGTAGCCGATGAATACACCACCGGTCGCAGCGGAGTCATCCCCAAAATCACTGGCGAATCCGAATGGACCCGGATCGGCAGGGGTGCCGCTGCCATTGTGAGTGCCTGTTGCGTCCGACTGCACTGCGCCATGACCAATATGTGCCCCGGCGTAAAGCCCCGTGTAGTTGATGTCCTGTTTCAGACTGGTACTACCAAGGCGTTCCCACTGCCAACCCAGCCCGACACGGAACAGGTCTTCCCGGGGGCTGAATCGTTCTGTCTGCAACTGGTCATTGCTGTCGACGACGCTCGCATCAAAATCACCATATTTCGTGTAGGTGTAGTCCAGGCGCACGAACAGGTGGTCACTGACGGGAATATCAGATCCAAGACCCAAACGTGTGCCATTTTTTGTATGGTCGTCGTCCGCAGCAAATGCCGTTCTGTCATTGACAGTTGTGTAGGCACTGAAGTCTGTGCGTACTCCACCGAGTCGGCCGTATAACAGTGGTCCGGTGGCCAATCGATAACCGGCACGCAAGGCGATGCCGTAAGAGTCGTCCTTGTCCACTTCCAGGGTGCGGCTGCTGAGCTTGGACTTGCTATGGTGTATATCGGTGCGACTATCCTCGTATTCTCCTTCCAGGGCTACATACCAGCGACCCCGGGTAATTCCATAGCCGGCAAACAGGCCTGCACTGGCATCGGAATCACTATATTCGCTCTCATCTGTGCCCTGGTCACGGCCACCTCGTGCGTGGAGATTGAGAGTGTCATGCCCCAGCTGGATACCGGCATAGAAACCTGGCCAGTGTATCCCGGCGGGGGCCAGTGTTTCACCGGAAGGCATGTCCCAGAAGGCGCCTGACTTTACCGGGTACAGCAATGTGCCTATGGTGAGGAAAAACTGGTTACGCCCGTAGTCATCCAGCTCCTGCGGGCTGGCCGGATTATTGATATCTTCTCCAGTATCAGAGTTGCGTACGAGTACCCGGTATTCAGCACCCAGGTACCAACGGGGCGCCGGGTAGTAACGCATACCAAGTTGGGCGCTGTAATACTCGTCATTGCGACCTACGTCCTGGTAATCCGCTTCGGCAACCGAGAAACCGGCATGGATATTCGTTCGCGGCGTAAATTTATGCCGCACGATGCCACCCAGCGAGGTATACAGATAACTGGAAGAGCCAGCCAGCGTGGTTTCTTCCAGGCTGCGCTCCAACTCAAGCGACACGGTTGTACGCGGCGCGGCGCGCCAGCCCAGACTGCCACCGAAATCGGCGACACTGACAGTGGAAAAGCGTGGGTCGTCATAATCCTGTTCCAGGTAGCCCAGGTATGCCTCGCCCTTGAGGCGATTGGTAAATGTTGCCAGCATGCCGACGTCAGCCCGGTAGCCGTCTGAATCCCGCTGATAACCATTGTCATCGGTGCGTTCATCATAATCGCGCTTGTCCCATACGCCCTGTCCATAGATGCTGTATTGAGGATGCAGTTTGTAACTTAGGCGCGTCCCGGCGCCGGTCATGTCACGATTGCGGTCTTTGTTTCTGAGCGGCCCGGCATCATCGAAATCGAGTTTTTCATAGGTGCCCCCGGCTCTCAGGCGGGTTTTTCCCCAACCATGACTAACACCGGCATGGACTCGGCTGGAATCAAAGGTGGTGGGCTTGTCACCGGACTGGTCGTCTTCCGGAGAACCGCGTTCTTCGTGTTCATGGGAATAACCCAGTCCGCCGAAAATATTACTGTTGTCGGTAACGTCATAGCGGCCGTCGAGATTGGTCCAATAGTCGTCATAGTCCTCGTCTTCATGGGAAGAATAGCGGCCGAAAGCCCCACCGAGATCCAGATCCAGCTTGTGCCGTTCCCAAACAGATTCGATATCCAGACCGGGAGACAGTACCAGGATGCTGTCTTCCACTTCATGGTTGCGAGTCGCAAAGATATTACTGTCGTATACGCCAGACACGGCTGCTTCGGGTTGCGCCAGAAAGGGGCCGATCCGGTAGCCGTCTGAAGCTTCCTCAGCCAGTGCCCAGGCATCTTCCTGAACGACTTTGTCATCCTCAGCACTAATAGAGTTTGTTGATATCAGTGCCGCTGTTAGTGTGAAAACGATGGTAATATTGCTGTTATTTATCACGCGACTTCAGTTTTCCTGGATTTAAAAACGGGGGTATTTATAATTCTCTATCAAATGCCGGCCCGCAACCGTATGTCCCGCCACAGGCTCTTTGTTTGCTTGCCCCGCCATGGCGATTCTTGTTGTTAACAGTACCCCCGCCGGGATCCTATCGACACTGACTCAGATCAACCTGGCGTGGATTTACAGGGGTCTTATGCCCGGTATGGCAAACAATCCAAAGAGCATGTTCGGGATGGTAAAAAGGCGTTACGCCATGGTGACGACTGCAATTCGCGGTATCAACTGGCTCATATCGATATGTGCCGGTTTACGGGAAATCCGTCGTGCCTGGTAGTTGCTAAAATTCGGTTTCAAGGTAGACCAGCTGAGTTCCGTTAGCGCCTTTTTGAATCCAGGCGGCATGGAACCGGCCATCAGGCGAGTATGCAATCGCAGGACTGTGTGGTTCAGTGTCGCCACTTTGGAAAGCCTTGTCCTGGCTCCAGCTTAAACCTGCAAGATGTGATATCCACAGGGCATTATCATCTTCCCTCTTGTCCATCCATAAAACCGATAGCTGCTTGTTACCATCGGAAGCAATGGCCGGAGTCCACGCCGGAACAATGTCACCCCATTCATCAGACACCTTGTAGTTGTCACCCCAGGTCAAACCACCATTATGACTGAACGCGGAATACACCTTGTAACCGGAACGACTGGCGCGCTTATCCAGCCAAACAACTACCAACCGATCTTTGGGCCCATTGGAGAGAACATTGCTCACGGCTGAAGACCCACTGCCCCATTCGTGCGATTTCTTGATGAGTTCGTTGATCTGAACGGTGTCAGACAATGACTGTAGTGTTTTACCTGAAGTGGCATACAAGAGGTTCGTTCCACTACTGCGGTCATGCCAGGTAACTACAATGCGTCCTTTATTCAACACGATGCCCGGGTTGGTCTGAAAGCGGAAGCTCTCGACCGGAGCAACCGGTACGCTATTTTCAGCTTCCAAGCGGCCTTTGTTGGGTTTTACTTGTGTTGCATAGACAACAGATTTATTGCTGTTCCCGGTACTATAGGCAATCAGGGCTGAATTAGCGCCACAGCCGATGCTCAGCTCATTGACGTTGGTTGACTCTGCGGGTGGCAGTATGTCGCCTGGCTGGCCGTTGTCGGCAAGCATGACCTTGATGCTCCCCTCTTCAATCCATGACAGGTAGAACAGGTCGCCACAGTAGGCAATCACCGGGCTGTACGCATCACCTTTGCTGAGCGGTGTCGGCTTGTTGAAGCCGGGCTCCCCTGCACGCTTGAATGCTGCAAAAACGGTGGCCTTACCGTTTCTGATTTCTTCCCAAACCACTCCGACCTGTTTGTTTGAGGCTGCAATGTTCTTTCGGCCGGGAGACGCCAGTTGAATAAATACCGATTTATCTACCGTATGAGTAACAGTAATGGGGACATTTCCAGCTACGCAAACACCGGTCAGCAACAGGATGCTCGACAGCACCATCTGGAAGAAGTATTGGCCGCGCATTAGTGCGTGCGCTTGAAGTCTTTAAAACTGACGTTGGCGTAATTGCCACCCTGAATGTAGCGATCCATCTCTAACAGTTGCTTGGCATCCTGGAAACCATAGACCTTGAGTATTTCTTTGCCATCGGGTTCCAGGAAGAAGAATACCGGTGTACCGAGAGTATTCATGCGTTCACCGAGCTGCATTTCCGTGATGCGTTCGCCGCTGGGCAAAACCATTCGATCCATACTCTCTGAATTGGCGTAAACCAGCACATAGTTTTCTGAATAGGCTTTCTTGACGGCAGCATCGGAAAAGCTTTCCTTGTTGGTCTTGTCGCAGAAGCCGCAGCCATAGCGGCCGAAATACAGGAAAACCGGACGGTTTTCGTCTGTTGCCCGCCTGAGCCCTTCATCGTAGCGAAGAAAGCTGTATCCGGCAGGTGGCTCTGCAATGGCGGGAAACGCCACCACCAACATCTGTACAAGAACAAGCAGCGAGAGACCTGCTTTTGATAATCTGCCAGAGCAGTCCATTCTCAACTCCGTAATGCTAAGTTACTGTTTGTTAGATCTAACAGCCAATCCCCTGAGTTTAAACAGAAACATTTGCAAAAGAAACTGGTGGCGGGATTATCGGGGTATCCAGGTAATGGAATTTTTCTGCTTCTCAGTTTGCTCCTATGCACGGTATAGTTCGCGGTTTGACCCCCTACATGGCCTTCAGGATTTAAACATGGACACCGAATTCACCGCTCATAATGAACTGGAGAAAAAACTTGTCTCAGCACAGCAGGGACAGATGGATAGCTCTACTTTTATGAGCGAGCTTATCGCTTCACAGGTGTTTATGCCTGTACAGGACGAGCCCAGCGAGATTCAGGGGTTTCAGCGGTCCAGCAAGGCCAATCCACTGACACTGGAGTCGGAAGATGGCCAGAATGTTCTGGTGCTGTTCACCAGCCCGGAACGTGCCAAACCCTTTCTGGTCGATTTTCCAAACTATCAGGGTGGATTACTGACCGAGTTCAGCTGGATTCTGGAACGGATTGGCAGCGGTATCGCCATTGCCCTGAATCCGGGTATGGAGGTGGGTATTGATTTCGATGCCGAGATGGTCGAGCAGATGATTCATGCACATAAAGCCGCCAATCCAGGCGTACCAGCCTCCTGAATCAGTTCTCCAGGTCCACGCGTGATCAGCCTGTGCTGCTGTTCAACGCCGCGACACAGGCCGCAAGTTCGTGCTCGGGAATCGGAAATGTAAAGGTCTGATGAAACTCGTGAATGGCCAGTAAGCGTGCGAACTGATGCGCATACTCTTTTTCGTAAAAAACGATGACCCGGGTGTCCGGCAGGCGCTCCACGACGGACATCATTGATTCCAGAGAGCTGGTTCGGTCGCGAAAATCGGACTGAAAATTAAACTCTGCGACGATGACCTGCGGCGTTCGCTTTCTGATGGTACTCATTGCCTTGCGCATCCGGTTTTCCACCAGCACTTCATAGCCCGCCTGCTGGTACAGCGGGGTAAAGTTCGGATACCCGCCGATCTCTGCTATCGACATTAACAGGGGTTTTTGCATCGTTCCAGTGTATAGAAATCTCAAGGATTTCGCCTGTATACCAATATAGTAGGCATGGCCAAACCCGGTTTCTTTCGCACTGTCCGTATAACCCTCCTTTTGGTGGTGCTGTTCTTTGTAGGTATGAACACCTGGCTCACCCAGCTACGCAGCACTGACTGGAATGATACCCTGTGGATGGCTGTCTACCCTGTCAACGGTGATGGCAGCCAGATTACCCGGCGCTACATTGA
>JBHPFC010000043.1:0-25071 GCA_042576405.1 Pseudomonadota bacterium
GTGAATAAAGTTCGCGGCAAGGTCCTTGCCAGTACCTGTTTCCCCCTGCAGCAATACCGGTGCATCGCTGGAAGCGGCCAGGTTGAGTTGTTCCAGCATGCGCAGGAAGGGTTCGGCTTCACCCGCCATATGAAGCTGGTCGCTGTTACTCTCATCCGGCTGCGACAGATCATGAATCGCCTCGCCGAGATACATTTCGCCATCGGCATCCCGTAGCGGGTAGGCCTTGATCTTGACCCGGTGTGCACACCCCTCCGCATCGTAATGGATGTGCATGCAGGTACAGGCATCGCCGCTGTCATAGACTTGCTGGTAAGGACACTCTTCGCCAAACTCGAAACAGGGTTGCTCATTATGATGGCTGACCTGGTAACAGTGTTTTCCCATCATTTCATCACGGGTCAGACCGTAGCTCTGTTCGTAGGCACTGTTCACTGCAACGATCTTGAAGCTCTGATCAATGATCACGAACGGACGCTCATGAGTATCGACCAGTGACTGGAGGTCAAAGGCGGTTTTCGTTTTCATTCCCTGCACCCCCATGCGTAGGAATTATTGTGGATGTTGCGTATGACGTTTCTGTCATGACCATGACATCACTGGCAAGTCTAGTACCGACTGATGTCGCATTCCATGAGACAGATCAATAACTAAACCCTTGTCTATGGTGAGCTTACGCCTTCCCTTGCCTGGGGGCACCAATAAGCGCCGATTTCAGTTCCCCGCACCATGCAGACTGCCCCCGGGTTTTGTGAAATACCCCAGGTCCCTGATATTTAAAAGAACCTAATATATACTCCGTCCACAACAAAGACTCAGGAAGTAGATCCCGTGAACCTCGAAGCACATGACCTGATGTGCATACGCGATGACCGCACACTGTTTGAAAACCTGTCGTTCAGGGTGACACCGGGTGAAGTGCTGCTGCTTGAAGGAAGAAACGGCAGCGGCAAGACGTCGTTACTCAGGATCCTTTGTGGTATCCGCCTGCCGGAGGCCGGCAATATCACCTGGGACGGTGAGGATATTTTCGAGCTCGGTCCCGACTACCATGCCTACACCGCCTACGTGGGGCACCGGGACGGCGTCAAACTCGATCTGACCGCGACTGAAAACCTGACTATGGCAAAGGGTCTGGGCGACCCCAATAACGATATGACTATTGACGAAGCACTGGATCGGGTTGATTTGTCGGGGTTTGAAGACAGTCTGGCGCGCAACTTTTCGGCCGGCCAGCAGCGCCGCCTGTCGCTGGCGCGTTTACTGGTAACCCGTGCCCGGTTGTGGATACTCGATGAACCGTTCACCTCCCTGGATACCCATGGAATCAGTGTTGTTGAAAGCCTGTTCAGCCATCATCTTGCCAACGGTGGTATGCTCGCCATGACCTCGCACCACGCGGTTAACCTGGATACTGCCGCCGTTCACCGGATCAATCTTTCAGCATGACTACCCGATCGACAAGCCGCGCTTTTACCCTGTTACTGAGGCGTGATCTGACACTGGCCTACCGGCAGCGTTCGGAGATGATCAATCCGTTGCTGTTTTTTGTACTCGTCACCGCACTGTTTCCGCTGGGTATTGGCGCAGACCCGGCACTACTGAGATCTGTAGGACCAGGCATCATATGGGTGGCTGCACTGCTGGCTGCTATGTTGTCGCTGGACAGCGTGTTCCGGTCTGACTTTGATGACGGCTCGCTGGAGCAGTACCTGCTGAGCGCTCATCCGCTGTCAGTACTGGTGCTGGCTAAAACCATCGCCCACTGGCTGATAACCGGTTTGCCCCTGCTAATTGTCGCACCGCTGCTGGGTGTGCTGCTCGATCTCTCCGGCGCTGCGATATGGACACTGATCCTTACCCTGGCCCTGGGAACCCCTGTGCTGAGCATGGTTGGAGCGATTGGCGTGGCCTTGACGGTCGGCTTGCGCCGCAGTGGTATGATATTGTCATTACTGGTCTTGCCGCTGTATGTGCCGGTGCTGATTTTTGCTGCCAACGCAGTCGAAACTGCAAGCGCCGGGCTGCCGATTACGGCACACCTGTCCCTGCTAACAGCGCTTCTGGCGCTGGCGTGCAGTCTGTCGCCGCTCGCGACAGCCGCCGCCTTAAAAATAAGTTTGAGTTAACGCATGCTGGTCTTCTTTCACAAACTCGCCTCCCCCAAGCACTTTTACCGCCTGGCCGGAATATGGATACCCTGGCTCGCCGTGATTTGTGCGGGTTTCATGCTGACCGGTCTCTACCAGGGCCTGCTGGTGGCGCCACCCGACTACCAGCAAGGCGAAAGTTACCGGATCATGTTCATCCATGTGCCCGCCGCCTGGATGTCCATGTTTGTTTATGTCGTCATGGCCGGCGCCGGCGCAATCGGCCTGATCTGGCATATGAAACTGGCTGAAATCGTCGCCATCAGCAGCGCCCCGATTGGTGCCTCGTTTACCTTCCTGGCACTGGTTACCGGTTCGATCTGGGGCAAGCCCATGTGGGGCACCTGGTGGGTCTGGGATGCCCGGCTGACGTCGGAACTGATCCTGCTGTTCCTGTACCTGGGTGTGATAGCGCTTTACAACGCCGTGGATGACAAGCGTACCGCGGCCCGGGCCACCTCGATCCTGGCACTCGTTGGTGTGGTGAATATCCCCATCATCCATTATTCGGTCGAATGGTGGAACACCCTGCACCAGGGGCCAACAGTGACCAAGTTTGACACCCCTTCCATCGATATACGCATGTTAATTCCGCTGTTACTGATGGCTGTCGCCTTCAAACTCTTTTACGCCGTTGTGGTCCTAATGCGTTCAAGGTGTGAGGTGCTGCAGCGCGAACGCAATACCCAGTGGGTGCGCGAACTCACAGGTGACTCATGACCCTGAGTGAATTTCTGAACATGGGCGGCTATGGCTTCTACGTATGGACGTCGTATGGCATTGCCCTGGTGGTACTGGTAGCCAACATCGTCGCACCGATGAAAATGCGGCGTAAACTGTTAGCAGATTTGGCTCGTCGCGAGAGACGGGCGAGGAAGAAACAATGAGAGCGGCAAGAAAGAAGCGTTTATATCTGGTTGTATTGATGGTTATGGGTATCGGCATTGCCGTGGGTTTCGCCCTGAGCGCCTTTAACCAGAACCTGATGTACTTTTATTCGCCCAGCGAAGTACTCGCCGGTGACGCACCTAAAGACCACATGTTCCGTGTTGGTGGCCTGGTTACCGATGGCAGCGTCCAGCGCCTGGCAAACGACCTGACTGTCAGTTTCGACGTCACAGATCAGTTGAAGTCGGTCACTGTAGAGTACACCGGCATTCTCCCGGACCTGTTCCGCGAAGGACAGGGCATCATCGCTCACGGCAAGTTGCGCGATGACGGCGTATTCGTGGCCGATGAGGTGCTGGCCAAACACGATGAAAACTACATGCCGCCGGAAGTCGCAGCCTCGCTCAAACAGGCACATGATGAAGGTGTAGCCCGGACACAGCAGAAGGCGACCACACAGTGATTCCGGAACTCGGGCAATATGCTCTGATCCTGGCCCTGTGCATGGCGATCATACAAGCCATCGTGCCACTGGTGGGCACCTTCAATCGCACACCCGGCTGGGTGGCACTGGCAAGGCCGGTAGCCTGGGGGCAATTTTTCTTTCTGCTGATAGCCTTTGCTGTTCTGACGCATGCCTTCCTGGTGAATGATTTTTCGGTACTGTATGTCGCTCAGCATGGTAATACCCAGTTGCCGGTTATGTACAAGATCTCGGCCGTATGGGGCGCGCATGAAGGATCGCTGCTGCTTTGGGTGCTGATCCTCGGCGCCTGGACCTTGGCGGTCTCGCTGCTGGCACGGAATCTACCCGCTGAAGTTATGGCGCGCGTATTGTCGGTTATGGGCATGATCAGTATCGGCTTCCTGCTGTTCCTGCTGCTGACATCCAACCCCTTTGCGCGGGTTTTCCCGGTACCGGCGGAAGGCGGTGATCTGAATCCCCTGCTGCAGGATTTCGGACTGGCGATACATCCGCCCATGCTTTATATGGGTTACGTCGGCCTGTCCGTCGCGTTTGCCTTTGCCATTGCAGCATTGATTAGCGGCAAGCTGGATGCCGCCTGGGCGCGCTGGTCACGTCCCTGGACGCTGGTCGCCTGGGTGTTTCTTACCATCGGTATCGCGCTGGGCAGTTGGTGGGCCTACTACGAACTGGGCTGGGGCGGCTGGTGGTTCTGGGACCCTGTCGAGAATGCGTCTTTCATGCCGTGGCTGGCGGCAACGGCATTGATACATTCACTGGCCGTCACCGAAAAACGCGGTGCCTTCAAACGCTGGACAGTCCTGCTGGCCCTGACCTGTTTCTCACTGAGCCTGCTGGGCACTTTCCTGGTGCGTTCCGGGGTCCTGACATCGGTACACGCCTTTGCATCGGATCCGGCACGCGGCATGTTCATCCTGTTGTTCCTGCTTGTGGTAATCGGCGGCTCACTGCTTCTCTATGCCGTGCGTGCACCCCATATTCCACGCGGCGGGGGATTCGGCGCCCTGTCACGAGAAAGCCTGCTGCTGGGCAACAACGTCTTACTCATCGTTACGACAGCGTTGGTGCTGCTGGGCACTCTGGCGCCGCTGGTCTATGACGCTTTCGGCTGGGGAAAAATCTCGGTCGGTTTTCCCTGGTTCAACACCATGTTCGTGACCTTCATGCCGCTGCTTATCATCCTCATGGGTGCAGGCCCGCTGACACGCTGGAAACATAATGACCCTGCGGCGCTGGCCAAACGCTTAAAGATAGCACTGCTGATAAGCATTACCGCCGGTGTCATAATCGCTCTGCCCTTCTCCACCGGATCTGTTTCTGCCGGCATCGCGGTTGCGCTGTCAACCTGGCTCGCCAGCACCCTGGTTTCCGGACTGCGCCAGAGACTGAAGAACAAACCCGGTATCGGTGGTTTCATCAATGACTTGTCAGGTCGCGGCGGCCGCAGTTACTACGGCATGTGGCTGGCGCATATCGGCATTGCCGTGTTTGTCATCGGCGTGACTTTCGTGACCCAGTTCGACGTCGAAAAAGATGCCCGCATGACACCGGGACAAAGTATTGAACTCAGTGGTTACCGGTTCAGGTTCGAGGGTGTGAATAACGTTCCCGGACCAAATTACCGCTCACAGTTCGGGACTGTTCGGGTATTCAAGGGTGACGAGGAAGTCGCACTGCTGAATCCCGAGAAACGAACTTACCTGGTACAGACCAAGCCGATGACCGAGGCAGGCATCAATGCAGGCTTTATGCGTGACATCTATGTATCGCTCGGCGAACCATTGGGTGGTGGCGACTGGAGCCTGCGCCTGTATTACAAGCCGTTTGTGCGCTGGATCTGGCTGGGCTGTATCTTCATCGCCGCCGGTGGCCTGTTGGCAGCCAGCGACCCGCGCTACCGGAATCCCCTGCGCCACCGGCGGGAGGCGGCTGTAACCCCCGCCGGCGCTGCATCGGCGATTCGGAGTAATGCCTGATATGCCACGTTTTGTCCGTTATCTCACGCCCCTGGTCGCCTTCCTTGCCCTGGCCGGATTGTTGTTCAAGGGGCTCAGCCTGGATCCCCGCAAGGTACCCTCGCCACTGATCGACAAGCCGGCACCGGCATTTTCGCTGACGCGGCTTAAAGAACCGGAGGTTGTTCTCAGCAACGCCGACTTCAAGGGCAAGGTTACGCTGTTCAACGTCTGGGCGACCTGGTGCGTAGCCTGCCGTTCCGAACACCCGGTACTGATGCAGTTGGCGCGTACCGGAAAAGTCGCCATCTACGGTCTGAACTACAAGGACGAACGCGAAGCTGCCAAGCAGTGGCTGGTGCGCTTTGGTGACCCTTATGTCGCCAATGCTTTTGATGCCGATGGCCGCGTCGGTATCGACTGGGGTGTCTACGGCACACCGGAGACCTTTATCGTCGACCAGCAGGGCGTGATCCGCCACAAGCATATCGGTCCGCTCACCCAGGAAATTGTCCGGGATGAAATACTGCCGCTGGTACAGCAACTGGAGGCCACCAGCGGATGAGATTATTTAGAATGATAAGTGCGTGTTGCCTGCTATGGGCCGCACAGGCATCGGCCGGACTGGAGAAATTCGACTTTAGCGGCAATGTCGACGAGGACCGTTACAAGGAACTGATCGCCGAAATACGTTGCCTGGTATGCCAGAACCAGTCGCTGGCAGATTCCGACGCCGAACTGGCCCATGACCTGCGCCAGGAAGTCTACGAGCTGATGGACAAGGGGCAGGACAATCCACAGATTGTCGACTTCCTGGTTTACCGTTACGGTGACTTTGTTCTCTACAACCCGCCGCTCAAACCCTCGACCTACTGGCTCTGGTACGGCCCTTTTGCTTTGCTGGTGCTGGGCATCATCATGTTGATAAAGACCGTGCGTCAACGCGGCAAACAAACCGATACCGGTTTTTCCGCACAGGAACAGACCCGGCTGGACAAGGTTCTTGGTAAAGACGGGGACGACAGTGTATGAACACATTCTGGATACTCGTCGCCCTGATGACCATCTTTGCACTTTTGTTTGTCATACCGCCATTGCTACGCAACCGCGAACAACAGACTGTCGACCGCAATGAGCTCAACACCGAAGTCATAAAGGATCAGCTTGCCGAACTGCGCAGTGATCTCGAAACCGGCAAACTTGATAAAGAAGCCTACGAAGCCGCAAGCCAGGACCTGAAGCGCGAACTTTTGAACGACCTGGATCAGGAAACCATGCCTGGCGAAACCAGCACCAGGACCGGACGCTGGGTCGCTGTGCTATTGCTTGTGCTTGTACCGGCACTCGCCCTGCCCCTCTACAAGATGCTCGGCACACCGCAACTGATCGACCGGCTAGCTTCCGGCACTCCCGCCACCCAAAAGGCCGGCGCCGAACACCAGGGACAAATGTCCCTCGACAAGATGGTGGAAAAACTTGCCGAACGCATGCGCACAGAGCCTGACAATGCGGAAGGCTGGGTAATGCTGGGGCGCAGTTACGCGTCGCTAAACCGTTTCCAGGAAGCCGCCATGGCCTACGGAAAAGCTTATCAGCTAATCGATGATAATCCACGCCTGATGACTGATTACGCCGATGTGCTGGCAACATTAAACGAAGGAGTCTTTCCCGATCAGGCTGGTAAACTGCTGGGTAAGTCACTGACTATTAATCCGCAGGATCTCAAAACACTATGGCTGACGGGTCATTTTAATTTTCAGCGTGGCAATTACACGGAAGCCATCACTTACTGGCAACGCGCAGCATCGTTGCTACCAAAAGATCATGAAAATGCCGTCATACTCGCACGACAGATTGAGCAGGCTCAGAACAAGCTGGTGGCAAGCGGCGGTGTTCCGGTTGCTGCAAAACCCGTCGCCAGTGAGAAATCCTCCGCCAACACCCCGGGTGGCAGCCAGATAACCGTTCAGGTAGCACTGGATCCTGGCTTGATGGCGCAGGCGAGTGCCGAAGACACCGTGTTTATCTTCGCCCGTGCCGTGCAAGGTCCGAAGATGCCCCTGGCCATCGTGCGCAAACAGGTAAAGGATCTTCCGCTTACCGTTACGCTGAATGACTCCATGGCGATGACGCCGGCAATGGTATTGTCAAATTTCAGCGAAGTAACCGTTGGTGCCCGTGTGTCGAAATCCGGTCAGGCCATGCCACGCAGCGGTGATCTTGAGGGCATGATGTCACCTGTAGCGACTGGCAAAGATTCGAAGGTGAAAGTAATCATCGACCAGGCAGTTCCCTGATTTACCAGCCTACGTTCGGGTTTCTCTACAGGTAAACGATTAATCCCCGCGAACGCGGGGATTAAAAGGGGTGGAGATCGGAGGAGTCGTTAAATTTAAACCACCCGGTTTAAATATCTTCCAGATTATCAATTTTCTGGTATGTCCAGCCATCGTGCAAGCGCTGCACAATATGATCGACGGCTGTGGCGCCCGAATGCACGCCCTTGAACATTACCGGATCAATCCCTTGCCGGCGCAAATTGCGCAGCGAATTCATGCAGGCAATAAAATGCAAATTGGAGTACTGCTCGCTTAAATTCCTGACCCTGTCTTCGAAAGGTGAAGCCCCGCTGCGCAAAAGATTGACACCACCCGAGTTGGCGACCACCTCAACTTGTGTGCCGCGGGAACGGTTTTCTTCGAGGAACTTCTCTGCATAGTCCAGCACCGTCTCAAAATGAGCAGGATCGGAGTCGTCTATGTGAAGAACAACTCGCATGGGGTCCTGCTGCTGCCCGGCCACCATGACACTCTCTCGATCAGCGCATGTATAGCCCAGTATTGCTCCGCCAGTACCGATTGCAATTGCCATAAAGGAAGCCGCAATTCCTGTGCCAAGCCGGCCAAATTGCGCCTTGCTCTTCGGCAGCGGCCGGTCGTCAGACCGGACATCTGCGAACCCGGTTCGCATCCAGTCCTTGGCGCGTCTCAACTTGCAGACATGTTCACGTATCTCCGGATCATTCTGCATGCCGGTCATCACCACCCGTTCCATTTCCGGATCAAGTTGTCCATCGACAAAGGCATTCAATGTCAGATCATCCAGGCCTGTATCATAGGTCTTCATATCACTTCACTCGCCTTATGGGAGTCGCATGCCCTTGCGACTCATGGGAATCTTTTTCAAGCAGGTTGATGAGGGATTTTCGCGCTCTGTACAAGCGGCTCATTACAGTACCAATTGGAATCTCGAGTATGCTGGCCACATCACCGTAAGAAAACCCTTCCAGGTCAACCAGGGCCAGCACCTTGCGTTGTTCAAGCGGCAAGCCGCCAACAGCACAGCGAACTCTGGCAACAACTTCCATCTGCCCAACAGCACTGTCCGGTTCAAGATCACCACTGGGTCGGTCATCATCCAGATCCTCGTGGGGGCGGTAGCTGCGTAAATGCTGTTTCCAGCAATTACTGAGAATGCTGTAGAGCCAGGCATTCAGGCGATCCCTCTCACGCAACTGATGTGCTTTTTGCAACCCCAGGGACAGCGTCTCCTGAACCAGGTCATCTGCCAGCATCCTGTCGCCACACCAGGCCAGCGCGACCCGGTACAGCCGGACTCTGGAGGCTGCAATTTCCTTGCGCAAGCCGCTTTTGGCACAGATCTTTGAAATCATACTCATACCTCGTTAGATGCAGTGAACCCCGGATTTATTTCATGAAGCGAGCTAATTTTTCGGGAAAACCGGCCTGGCTTCCCTATATAAAATCAGTGCCGGCGACTTGTTACCAGCCAGGATCCCCATGCGCTGCGCACGGGCTCTTTGGGTGCCTTACCCCGGCACAGTATCTGGCACCGGGACACATGTTGTTATTCGACAACACTGGCCGAGGCTGTAGAACCCGCCCAGCAATCATGCTCATACTGTTGAAAACTATCAATTCTTTTTAGTTCATTAGTGGGCCAGGGCCCACCGCAAGGGCGCCATTGCTTCGCAGCCAGGGAAGTCCGCGTCGAAACTTGACCCCGGTTGCCGCTTTACCCCTCAGCTCGGCCTCCATGCCGGTGTCGCGCACGAAGTATGTAGTCGGCGACGGGAACGCCAAGCCGGAACCGGTTCCCCGGCGGCAAGAAAAGTATTCAGACCCATGCACCGTACGTAAGGACAGACATCCAGATGGCTCGAATAAACCCGAAAACCAACTGATCGGACACCGGGCCGGATCGGGAATAACCAGGGGGTGTGCCGGTAACAGCTCACGCCACCTGGTTAAGGCATAACGCAACTGCTCAGGTTGCGTCTCCTAACGTAGCTGCAACGTCACCCTGGGCAGGCGCTGATCGCGCCGGGCCAGTTTGGCGATGTGAACCGTGGAAACCCCGGTATTGGGAATACTCGTTATGGTTCGATCGATACCGCGGCTGTCACCACAAGAACTATTTTTCCATGAGGGGGAATAATTATTTGATTACATTACTCTAGTAGGCAGAACATCAGCCGATGTGATGTGATGTAAGAATGCCCTTAAGGAGGACAGCAATATGAAGTCGGTTTTTACAGTACCTTTACTAGCAATCAGCCTCGCGACGGCAAGTTTTTCTGCCAGCGTGTTTGCAGATCCGCTGCCTAAAAAGCCTGAGTCATCTGAAGGGATGTTTCATCCCAAACGTATAATGCCGGTGCCAGAAGCACCGGAAGACAAGCCCTTCGCAGAACATTTTGCCGTCTTCCATTTATCAAGCGGTGATGAATACGCCCAGAAACTGGTGCTGAACAACGCCCAGAACCTGGCCAATTTCTATGGCCCGGACAAGATTGTCATTGAAGTTGTTACCTACGGTCCGGGTTTGCGTGCCTTGTTCCGGGAAAACACCAATTCCAAGCGCATCCAGCGTATGGCCGACCAGCAGGGCATAACTTTCTCTGCTTGTGCCAACACCATGAAAGCCATGGGGCGAGACAACCCGACGCTGAACAAGGTGGCAAAAGTGGTTCCGGGCGGCGTCGTGCGCATCATGGAACTTCAGGAAGCCGGCTGGACCTACATACGTCCCTGATTGAAGCTTGCACATGTCGCATTAACGAACAGTGTTTGTGTTTAGCAAAGATATGCGTTAGTACATAGGCACTGGCAACATGTTGGGATGTTGCTTTGAAACAACAATTATTTGAACGAAGGAAGGATTGGAAATGACCACTAAACTCAGATCGATTACAGGTTTGTTAGCTGTATTCGTGACACCGCTGTTATTGTCGGGCGGTGCCGAAGCGGCAAACTGGTTCAAGCTACGCGGTACCGAACCCGGCGGAACGGCACACACCTTGCAGATGTGGGGCTTCCTGCAGCCGCAATTCACCAAAGACACCAGTAACGATATCGAAGGTGCTATTGGGGGGCTGGCCCCGGCGAACGGTACCAAGCCGATACCAGGCACGATTCCACCGGATCGTACCTCGCAGCAGTCTTTCTCCATGCGTCGCGCGCGACTCGGTGTTCGCGGCACCATGATCCCGGTGAGTAATGACATCGATTACTTTTTCCTGACTGAATGGGGTCAGAACGGTGTTACCCGCGGTGGCGGTGCGGCACATTTGCTGGACGCGTCGATCACCTTTAACCAACTGTCGCGTGGACTGGACGACAACGGACTGCATAACGCAGGTGTCCGCCTGCGCATGGGTCAGTTCCTGTTCTCGCAGACCTCCGAGGCCCTGTCACATTCAACCCCGGGCCGACGTAACCATATCTTTATGCCGGAGGGTACGTTCGCGATGGCGCTGATGCGCCCTGCCAATGACAACGGCCGCCGTAACTGGCCGGAAGACGAGGTCTCGGTAAATGCCGGTCGTGATGTCGGTATCGAGCTGTTCGACTTCCCGCAGTTCGCGGATCCCGTCTTCGGTGGTGGACCGCTGGAACTGACCTACTCGCTTGCGATCGGTAACGGCAACACCATCGGCGAACTCAACCGAGACGGTAATTTCCGCAAGTACGCCTGGTTGTCGATTGCCAAGTTGTTCGACGATACGCGCGGACCGCGCCGCCATGATTTACAGCTGTATGGCTGGTACCAGAAGGGCGACATAGCCTTTAACACGGATATTGATAATAACGGTGTATCTGACAGGCAGGTCGGGCCAGGCGGTGATCTGAACCCTGGGAATCTAAATGTTGGTCCAGTCAGCCCTGGTACGCGTGTTGTCAAGAACGGTAACCAGAACGACGAAGAGCAGAAGTACTGGGGTTACGGTATCGAATACTTCGACAAGCCCTTCAACAGTCTGGGTCAGATGCGGTTCGAGGCGGAATACCAGAAACAGGATGGCCTGATTTTCGACGGTGCCCAGTCACCTTCAGCAGCCATCAATGATAACTTCGGCGGTTTTGAAAGCATCCTGTATGATCTGGATGGTGAGAGTACTGCCTGGTATGCGGATGTGGGTTACGACATCCACGGCCATCTGCGCTCCCTGGGAATCCCTGCCAAGCGAACTACGCTGAATGTACGTTACGATGAATTTAATCGTAATAACGGTAATGCAGCTCGCGAAGTAAACTTCAAGACATGGTCGTTGACCGGTGAATATTTCTTCCACAAGAAGGCCAGAGCTACGCTGACCTACCAGTTCCGCGATTACGAGGCCAACAAACGTCAAGGTAATGCCAAAACCAACGGCAATGCAGTGATGGATGCGATTGATAACCGCATCGGTCTGCAGGTCACCTTTGTGTTTAAAAATGTTCTCCTCCGCTAAGGCTTTAATGCTAAGCTAAGGCACACTTAAGAGGCTCGCAAGAGCCTCTTTTCTTATCTAACTTATCTAACAAATTTGCTGGTGTACGAGCCTATGCTTTACAGCAACCGTATACAATCTCTGGTAACAGGGCTATGCCTGATCTGTGTTTGCGCCTGGCCGGTCTATAGTCTTGCGGAGCGTTCTAATCAACGAGGGGTAGCTATCCCCGATGATGCACCGGATGCATTTATCCAGGGTGCAACCCACCTTGACAGGAATGAATACGGCGCCGACCTGACGCTACCGCTGGACGTAAGTGAAACCTGGCAACTGCTCCACCGCGTGCTGACAGACCTGGGAATAAAACCCGAGCAAGAGGACGTTCAAAGGCAATACCTGCTCAGCGACTGGGTGTTGTGGGTCTGGAATCCGAAACTGGAAACGGGGAGCAGTAAGCCACCACTCAAAGGTTTTGCACGTACTTATGAACGTCACCGCTTCGAGTTCACCGTCAGCCGCGCTGCAACCAATACGGGTGCAATGATCCGCATCAGCGACAAGGCGCGGCAGAAGGAAGTTGATATCACACCCGACAGTGAGTATTCCTGGTTAAAGTGGCAGGATGCTCCCGTTCAGGCCGATGCTGCCTGGAGCTTTTCACGCCGCCTGCAAAGAAATTTTGAATCGGCACTTTCATCGCGCATAGTGCCTTCTGGCGTGACCGCGCCGCGCATCATTGAACCGGTCGAGCCACCTGGATCAACCAGGGAGTCGCCGCCGGTAACATCGGCACCCGTGGCGCGGACTACCACACCGACGGCAGTTATTGTTGAGCCAGCCGGTATGCTGCCCGTGCCTGGCCGGCCGGTGCTTCAGCAGCAACCCAGTGTCGAACGTGCGCAAACCAAACCACCGGCCGTTGAGCCCCCCCTGGCGGTTGCCGGGACGCCATTGGCGCAAGTGCCCGACAATACCGCACCTACGCCTACACTGACGCCAAAGGCGATTCCGCAGCAAGACAACCACAAGGCCGTGCGAAGTCAATCGCCGGTGATTGATCCTCACCCGGCAGTCGCTGAAAAACCGGCCAGCGTTGCGCGCAAGCCCGCCCTGCCCTTACCGACACCCGTGACTGAAGCACCGACCGTTGTGCAGGCAGCTACAAAGCCTGAAAAATCACTGGATACAGCGAACCCGGCAGCAGCCGTCCCTCATGTACCACCGACCCAGGCGCCCCGATCAATCCAGGGTGGCTTGTTGGTTGATAGCGGGCTGGAAGCCACCTGGCTGGCGCTGCTGCGGGCGATAGATGCCCTGGGCATCAAACTGCAAAGCAGTGACCAGGCCCAGCATATGCTGACCACGGAATGGATTAACGCCATGTATGATAAAAAGAACCAACAGTTCACGCTGGAGTCGAAGAATGCGGAGCGCTGGGCGTTTGACCTCTGGGGCAAGGGCCATCAACGGCACCGCTTCCAGTTGATATTAATTCCGCTGGATGGCGGCGCCAGAACCATGGTGTACGCCTACCATACCGGTTTTCAGGTACAGACTGACCGGACGCCGGATTCTTCCCAGACGCTGCTTTACTGGAAAGACCACAAAACCGAGCCAGCCGTCGCCATGGCATTTCTACGGCGCTTGCAGTTGCTGGTCAGGCAATAGACCTGAACGCTCAGGAGGTGCTTTATGTCTATACTTAAAAAAGCGTATCCCGCACTGCCCGTTATGATGGGCGCTTTTGTGGTCGGAGCGTTAACACCGACCGCGAGTATTAACGCCACTGAAAACCCTTTCGCATCCGCCCAGCTTCCCGCTGGCTACAGGGTAGCCGCCGACGATACGAATAAGGACAAGGAAGGCAAGTGTGGCGAAGGAAAATGCGGTGGCAGTAAAAGTGACAAGGAAGCGGTCTGTGGCATGTACAACATTGGTAGTGCTCACAAGGACGATTCCAAGGTAAAAGACGGTAAATGCGGCGGCCACAAAGTTGTCGAAGCCTTGTGCGGCGGTGATCGCTAACAGATGAATTCGATTTTCTATAATCACTTAAGGAGGAATAACATGCATCGTGTACTACTGGTTCTGGTTACTTCGCTGCTGCTGATGCCGATCGCCCGGGCAGCGGACAATGGCTTGATCACTATGAAAAGTCCTCACAGTGTTGACGCAACCCTCGACCGCTTCGAGAAAGCGGTTAAAAGCAAGGGGATGACGGTGTTTACGCGTATTGATCATACCGCCGGGGCGCACAAGGTTGACCTTGAACTACGTCCCACAAAAGTACTTATTTTCGGCAACCCGAAGATAGGTACGCTGCTGATGCAGAGCAACCAGACAGCAGCAATCGACCTGCCGTTAAAGTTGCTTGCATGGGAAGATGAGAGTGGACAGGTGTGGATAGCCTATAACGACCCGGGATACCTGGTACAGCGTCACAACATCAGCGACCGAGACGCCGTAGTGGCCAAAATGCGCAAAGCGCTGGGTAACTTTACAGCGATGGCGACAGGCGAATAATAAAGACCAGGGCTGGCATGTCGGCGCGTCCAGGGGGCGCGCCACTGCCCCACTGTTCATTGTTTTTGTTCGGGCGATGTCTATGAGATGTATCAGCAGATTACCGTTATCCGCGCTCAGATTGCTGTTCGTATTCTGCAGCATTTGCTGTGCGCTCCCAGCCGGTGCCGCGTCGTCAGCAGAAATAATCGACAAGCTCCTGGCAAACGAAACGCCCCCGGCGGGCATTGTATTTGATATCGACGAATGGGACAGCGATGCCTTGCAATGGGCAATCCCGCTGGTACGCAGTTACGTTGACCGTTTACGCACCCGCTTTCCGGACCTCGATATAGCCATCGTCAGTCACGGGGATGAGGAGTTTGCATTGATGAAGTACGCCGAACCTAATTTCGGGACAGTACACCGGGAAGTCGAGGCACTGGTTGCTGATCAGGTGCCTGTACATGTCTGTGCCGGCCATGCGGTGATGAGTGGCTACAACGAGAACGGGTTTGTTGACTATGTCGACAAAGTATCTGCCGGTGTCGAAACGGTAGCCGAGTATCGCCGTCGCGGTTTTATCCATATCCCGGTTACACGCCGGTGAAACCAACTAAAGACTGTAGATTTGCAGTGCTAACTGATCGATAGTTATACCACCTGCCTGGAGTCCCGGACTCGTATACTGTTTTGAGGAGTTACTTAATGTTAAACAAGCTGATTTTTCTCATGCTCGGACTGGGGCTATTGTCGTCAGGCACGCTGGCAGACAGCAAGGTGCCGTGGGGACATGCACTGGTTACGCCCACAGAATACAAACCGATGAAGGTTGTTTATGATGTCACTAGCGGAGATGCCGATGAGTTGATACATGTTCTAGATCGCGCCAGCTATCTGAGCAAGATAACCGGTTCCGATCCTTTCGAACAATCCATCGTGCTGGTTCTGCACGGCGCGTCCCCAAAGTTTTTTGCCATCGAAAATTACGACAAATATAAAGAACTGCAGAGCCGGGCCCAGAGCCTGACTGTTGGTGACGTAGTAAAAATCAAAATGTGTAAACTGGCCGCAGAAGGCCAGGGCTTCGAACCCGCTGACATCCACGGCTTTGTTGAACTGGTACCGATGGGTGATGCGGAAATCATCCGCCTGCAATTTGACGAAGCTCACACTTACATGCAGTAGTCATAAATCTATCACTCGAAGGGGAAGCGGCAAGCGCTGCCACTTACACGAACTCCCCGACAGATACGCCGAGAACCTTCATCCCGCGGCCGATCAATAGTACACCTAACACCAGAAACAGCAGGATCAGTACAGCGGCATTGTGATTGACCAACCAGACCTTCCAGCGAGAAAATACCGCCTCTGCCGTTTGTCGGGCCAGAAAATAACCTGCCATAGGCGCCGCAACCCCCAGACTGGCTATAGCCGAGAATACGAGCAGTGCAGTGAACTGTGCCCCGGGACCAAGCATCGACGCATCGATCCTGACTGCTCCGGCAGCAACCAACAGCATGTTTTTCGGGGTCACGCCCGAGAGCAGAAATCCGGTCATCGACGACTTAAGTATGCCGATATGATCCAGGCTGGCCAGAAAACTTGAAGTTCCGACGGGTGCATCCGGTAGGCGATGTTGCCGCCACTGGCGTAGGAACAACAACAGTAGCGCAACACCCAGAATTATCCTGAACCATCCGGACAGTACTGTTGGTTCTCCACGCTCCGTATCTATGCCCGGCACCACGAAGATGATGGCCCCAACTGCAAGGATGCCGGCTATCCAGCCGAACAGAAATGCCGGCGCGTTGGTTCCCGCCCGGCCACTCATCAGAATGATGATTACCGCTGCGACAGGCAGCGGACTGAGGGCGACGCCGACCGCCATGGGAATAGAGCCAACTATTGCTTCTGTTATCATTGTGAGCCTGCGGCAAAAAACCCTACCGGGTTTTCTTCTCGATAATGATCTGCCCACCCTCAAGGGTATCAAGACTCTGTTCCTCACCCTCCTCCATCAGCACCCTCCCCCTGAAGTGCGTTGAGCGGCCATCATCCGGCTTCCGCTCCTGCTGAAACAGGTCGGGCAAGAGATTATCTCCGGGGGCATCGATGCTACCTGCGGGATCGGGAGCCACCACTGGCTGTGGCGGCATGCTGAGATCCAGTGGCTTGGGTTCTGTCTTTTTCTCAACGACCGGAGCAAGCTTGCTCTTTTCCGGATTGTCCGGTGCCGCATCAATCGGGTCTCGGGTACCGGCCTGCTCACTGACCGGCGGCGGATCGACAGGTTTTACCGGTGATGCATAGTTATCCTGTGGATCACTACAGCCAGCCAAAGTCAGGCCGGTTGCCATTACGCATACGAGTGAAATCCACCTGCAGCCCTGCACCATTTTATCACTCACCCTGTCGCACCCAAGATCCTGTATCGATCATCCAGAATCGCTCCCAATCCACTCAGCCAAAATTTGTATATATAATGCCTGCGTCGCCGCTGTTTTTCTCAAAATATAGCCGGCCATCAAATCAATATAAAGAATTGCGCAAACCTGTTCCAGGCGCGCCGGCCTCAGGGAATCAGAGCTCATCACCTAGTTGGTTTATACTGGACATCACCTCTGTGCGCAGAGGCATTTTTATCAGACAAAGGTTCCCTGGCATGTTAATCAAGGCATTTATCGGCACGGTTTTGATCCTGGCGTGCGGCTCTGCGCCTGCGATCGACCGTTTCCAGGTAAGCCTTGGCACACTGGATTCGGGTGACTGGCAACTGCGAGATATGAGTCTGAGTGTAGACTGGTCCGAAGCCGGGTATTCTGTAATGCACGTGAACGCCAGCGCACTCGTCGTCGGCGCTCATCAATTTGAAAACCTGCACCTTAGCTGCCCGGCGTTTGAATTGCTGACTAATCGGGTGGATTGCCAAAATGGCAAACTGAGTTTTCATCACAAAGCCACTAAGGCTTCTGCCATACCGGCTTCCTTCCGTTACCAGTTCGCTACCCGTGAACTGTCAATTACAACTAACAAGCTGCCGATTGCCGATGGCCAGGCCAGGCTGGATTTCAACTTCGTCGGTGACCGCTGGCAGCTCAACACTCAACTGACCAACATCAGTCTCGCAGACTTAAAGCTCCTGCTTGAAGAAGCCGGTGTGGCGACCAGCCCATTTGCCCATCAGGGCCGGGGCAGTGGTCAGATGGCGCTACACGGAGGCAGTAGCGGGCTTGGAAGCGCCAGCTGGACATTGCAAACAGAAGCCGCCGGCTACAGTAATGCCGAAGGCACGCAGGCAGCAGAGGGGTTGCAGCTATCAAGCAGTGGCATAGCCAGACCACTGAATGGCGATTGGTGGTTACAGGCCTCACTGACTGCCGAACAGGGCATGCTATACGCTGAACCGGTTTACCTGGAATTTTCACCACAGCAGTCACTGTCCGTTTCCGTGGACATGCACTGGAAACCGGACCGTGGTGAAGCGCTTGTCAAGTCACTGACCATCGATCAGCCAGGTGTTGTTAACGCCAGCATGAGTGCAGAGCTGCAAGCCGCCGCCAATAACCCGGTTCAGCAACTCAAACTGAATATCAGTCAGAGCGTATTCCCCGGCGTTTACACAACCTGGTTACAACCCTGGCTGGCTGGCGGCGTGCTCGACAGCCTGGAAACCAACGGCCGACTCACTGGACAGCTGGTAATCCGCAACGGACAGCCACAGGCCGTACAACTAAAACTTGACGGGCTGACCCTGCAACAGCCGGGTGGCCAGTTCGACATCCAGAAACTTTCAGCCGACATCGATTGGGATAATACCGAGGCAGTGAAGATCTCTACCCTGAACTGGCAGGCCGCAAGCTTTTACCGCATACAACTCGGTGCCGCAGATTTTGCACTGGAAACCGGAGCCCACAGCGTGAAACTACAGGCCCCTCTGGGAGTTCCACTGTTCGACGGAGAGCTACAGGTCGAAGAGTTCGAACTCGACACCACAGATGGTGAGCTGAGCTGGCTGCTCGACGGCATGCTAACTCCCATTTCAATGCAATCGGTAAGTGCCGCGTTGGACTGGCCCCCGCTGTCCGGCAAACTGTCTGGCATGATTCCACGCGCCAGCTACAAAAAGCACGAACTGACACTCGGAGGCATTCTGCTCGTACAGGCCTTTGACGGTGACATCACTGTACACAATCTGCGAGTTCTGGACCCACTGGGCACCGTACCGCGCCTGTGGGCAGACATTAGGCTGAAACACCTGGACTTGAAGACACTCACCAGGACATTCTCTTTTGGACGCATAGACGGCCGTCTGGAAGGTCGCGTCGACGACCTCTACATGGAAGTCTGGCAACCCGTCTCGTTCGACGCCGCGTTCAGGACACCACCGGGCGATAGCAGCCGCCGCCGCATAAGTCAGCGCGCGGTTGATAATATATCCAACCTTGGTGGTGGCGGTATTGCTGGCGCCGTCTCACGCAGTTTTCTGAGCTTTCTGGAAGACTTCCCCTACAAGGCGCTGGGTATCCGCTGCCGGCTGGGAAACGGGATCTGCCGCATGGGAGGTGTTGGACCGGCCAGCTCCGGAAGCGGTTACTACCTGGTCCAGGGGCGCTGGCTACCACCACGTCTGGATGTTATCGGCTTCGCAGAAGACGTGGACTGGTACTCCCTGATCGAGCGTTTGAAGCTGATCACCGAAGGTGAACAGGCGGTAATCAAGTAGCTTTTCATCCGCCGGCACATAATGTTTATAATGAAGCACGCGACTATGAGAGGAACCCGATGTGACCAAACCGATACAAATCAGTTCAATGCTGGGCATGATGCTGTTTATTGCTGCATGCGTCACTATCAATGTGTACTTTCCCTCCGCGGCGGCCGAGCAGGCTGCTGACCGGATCATTCGCGGTGTCTACGGTGAGGAAGGTGCTAGCGAAGCAGCTCCGACTGAATCCCCTGCTCCGGAATCCTCCCTGCGAGTACCAGGTAGTAAAGCACCGCTGGTAATTGGCGTGCTCGACTGGCTGGTTGCCCCCGCACATGCTGAGGCGAACATTAACATCCAGTCACCTGCTATAACGGCGTTGCGCACTTCCATGGAATCCCGTTTCCCGAAACTGAAACCCTTCTACAACAACGGCAGCGTAGGGATGACCAATGGCGGCCTCGTAGAGGTGCGGGATCTTAATGCAATTTCCTTGCGCGACCGCAAGACGGTCACGACCCTGGTTGCTGCCGAAAACCGTGATCGCAACGCGATGTACGAGGAGATCGCTCGCGCCAACGGGCATCCAGAATGGGGTGCCGATATCCGCAAAACTTTCGCGAAGCGCTGGATCGCAAATGCGCCCGCAGGCTGGTGGTACCAGAATGCCGCTGGTCAGTGGCAACAGAAATAGACTGTAAACGAAAACCCCTGGCGACAGTTCACGCCTGCAAAGATTAAACAGCCGTGCCTGGATAACCAGGCATGGCGAAATCACCCCCCCCTATTTATCAATAGCTTACGATTAAACGTCAAGAGTACAGCCAAACTTACCGATAAACATTAACCGGACGTCCAAATAGCGGCAATTACTCCACCTATGGCTCAACCAGACCAATATGTAAGTCCTGACACGCTAATGGAACCCGACCTGGAACGGGAACTCCTGCGCGCTTACATCGACAGCGCCAACGACGGGATTTTTGTTGTCTGTGACGAAATGAAGTTCCTTGTCGCCAATCGCTTGTTAGCCAGTTGGCTCGGAATCGCGGAAGAGGTTCTGGTACTTCATGGACAGCGGATTCCAATCTTCCAGTATTTAGGCATCGAATCCTCGGAAGCATTATTCAGGGAGCAGTTTCTGCGGGTTCTTGACGGCCAGTCGGTACAGTTTGAGATGGAACTCGCACCACTCCACGCCGAACCCCGCTGGACAGAAGTCAGTATGAGTCGGGTCGAGATCGACGAACTGATGGTAATCGGTGTCATGCGTGACATAACCGAAAGAAAGCATCTGATCGAGACCATGACGCATTATGCGAGTCATGACGATTTGACGGGCCTGTATAACCGCCGTGAATTTCAACTTCAACTCAACACACTGTTTGAAGATACCAACCATAATTCATTGCCCCACGTATTGATGTATATCGATCTTGATCAATTCAAAATTGTAAACGACACCTGCGGGCACCAGGCTGGTGATGAGCTGATGCGCCAGGTAGCAGCCTATATAAAGAGCAGCGTTCCTTCCGGGAACACCTTGGCCCGTTTGGGTGGCGATGAGTTCGGCGTATTAATCAGGTACTGCGGCGTTGATCACGCGTTAGAGGTTGCCGAGGGCATTCGGGACCGGATTTCTGCCTTTGAATTCCACTGGAAAGACCGGGCATTCAAGATTTCCACCTGTATTGGTGTCTGTGTTATCGATGATAAACACGCAAGTCCGGAAGCCGTAATGAGTGCAGCGGATGCTGCCTGCTATGTCGCAAAAGACAAAGGCAGAAATCGCGTACAGTTGTATTTCGGTGGAGAAGATTGTACCCGCAAGCGAAAGGAAATGGCCTGGGTACCCAGAATCGAGCAGGCGATTAAGGAAGACCGCCTGGAACTCCACTACCAGAGAATCATTTCGCTGGAAGATATGAGTAACAGCGAGTCCTGTGCTTATATTGAAATACTGCTTCGACTGATTGATGAATCAGGCAACCTGGTATCCCCAGGCGCATTCTTCCCCGCCGCCGAGCGCTATAACATGATGCCCGCCATTGACCGGTGGGTCGTGGAGCAGCTACTCATTAAAGAACCACATCGGTGGATGGATCTCAGTAATTCAGCCACTACCGTGAACTCCAGCCCCGTCCACTGCGGCATCAATCTCTCGGGCGCGAGCATTAACGACGATGCATTCATGGAATTCCTGAACGACACCCTGAATAAAACCCCGGTTCCACATTCAGCAATCTGTTTTGAAATTACCGAAACTGTTGCCATCTCCAATCTGGCCCGCGCCACAGAAGTCATGTGCGCGCTGAAGGAAAAAGGCTGTCGTTTTGCACTGGATGATTTCGGCAAGGGCATGTCGTCCTTTGGGTACCTGCGCTCCTTACCGGTTGACTATCTAAAAATTGACGGTGCCCTGGTCAAGACTATTATTGAAGACGATGTCGCCTGCACCATGGTAGAGGCCACCACCCGGATTGCGTATGCCATGGAAATTAAAACTATTGCCGAGTTTGTGGAAAACGATCAGGTTCTGAACCGACTACGCGCGATTGGCGTTGATTTTGCCCAGGGAATCGGCATTCATCCTCCGGAGAATCTTTAGTTACTGCCATTATCTATCGATTGGCACGGACAGACTTTTACCGATGGCTAAACCGGCCCACAGAAATCAGCAAAATACCGATGATGAAAGTTATCGTAGTATTTTGACTATTCTGGACAGTCTGGACGCCCTGGTTTATGTGTCGGATATGCAGACCTATGAACTGCTGTATACCAATGAATACGGCAGAAACATCTGGGGCGACATTCAAGGCAAGACCTGCTGGAAGGTTCTGCAGGATGGGCAGAATGGCCCCTGTTCTTTTTGTACCAATGATCGCCTGTTAGACAAGACGGGGCAGCCATCAGGCGTATATGTCTGGGAATTTCAAAACACTGTAAACAAGCGCTGGTATCAGTGCCGGGACCAGGCCATTCGCTGGACGGACGGGCGTCTGGTAAGAATAGAAATTGCGACCGATATCACCGACAGAAAGCATGCCGAGGAAGAGCTGCAAGTAGCAAAAAAACGCGCCGAAGAACTGGCCCATAAAGATGAATTGACCGGGCTCAATAATCGCCGCGCCTTTTTTGAACAGAGCCATCAGGCTTTCAGACAGTCTCAACGATACGATCACCCTATTTCCGTAATAATGATTGATATCGATCATTTTAAAATGATTAATGATAACTATGGTCATACTTTTGGGGATAAGGTTTTGAAGAAATTGTCACTGCCTTTGCAGAATTCAGTTCGGGATATAGATATTGTTGCGCGCATGGGCGGCGAAGAATTTGCCGTTGTTCTGCCTCAAACAGGCATCGAAGAGGCGGCTAAACTCGCCGAGCGCTTAAGAATTGCAATCGAAAAAATTGTTATAACGAACGAGGGACATGAAATCAGGATTACCGCCAGCTTTGGTGTAGTCACATGCAGCAGTGATGATAAAGATATCGAATCACTTTTGACAAAAGCTGACGACGCACTTTACGTAGCCAAAAAGAAAGGCCGCAACCAGGTAAAAATATTCTAAAGTGAAATCCTGTTATTAATTTACTTATATTACAGTTATTTATTATATATCTTTAATACATTTTATAGGTACTGCGCCAGCCTATGCCCGGGATACCCCCTGACTGTAACCGCCTGTACCCGGGCAGATAACCGGAACATCTGTTCCCAGCCCGAAGCGGACGAAGTGTCGCGCAGGAGCGCCGCCCTTCGGTGCGATTGGCGGGGCCGAACCAATCGGCCAAACTCGGACATACAGGCGACACAGGAAATCCCGCCGAAGAGGAATTTCATGAAAGGTGCTTAATCAATTGTCGGATGACTGCTCCCGGAGCTGATCCTGATCCCTGGTGCGGAGCTGGTCAACCTTGCCATTCCCTTCACCTGGTCCTTTGGCCTTTGCCTTATGTGTATCACGCTCCGCATCCGATCCACGATACTGTTCCTGGTCGCGATCCTGCTGAAGCGCCTTTTCGGAGCGGCGCTCTGTAGCTACAGACTGCCCCGGGGCTGCACCCATCCCTTGCTGGTGACCTCCACCACCCATGCCACCGCCGCCTTTACCGGCCAGCGACGGACCACTGAACGCCAATACTATAATAATGGCTGCACTATAGATTGATTTGCTTTTCATGACGAAATACCTCTGGTTAATCGTTCACTTTCTACCACTTTCTCTACACATTCCTGACCTGAAATCAGGCTGAGGCGTTTCATTCCTGCCTGATGTTCATCGCGAAACTGCCGTTATCGTTGAAGTCGATTCCAACGTCCACATCACCGTCCAGCATGGACACATAATCCAGAAGCCCATCGTCGATCATGTTTTCAAGCGAAGCCAGACCTCGGGTAGTCAGGGTGATGTCTGTCATACCGTCACCCATATCGGCGAAAACCAGGTCTGCAGGGAGTGTATCCGCTACCATGCTATTGATCATGACATAAATTTCTTCATCAACAATACCTGCTGCGGGATGATGTGCAAAAGCCGACACGGTGGTGAGCGCACTTGCAAGGACCGCGATGCGTAGAGCGCTTTTCATAGCGACTCCTCGTATGAATTAAATATTTGTACCAAACATGCTAGGGGAAAGATGTTTCTGCGAGATTTCAGAAATCCTGAAAAGTGTAACGAAATGTATCAATCGATACGGTAGCCCAAACCTCCAGCCATGCCTAACCTTCCCGACCATGCCTTTTCGCACCTTGCCCATAAAAAAGGCGGCTGGTTGGAAGCAGCCGCCCTAACTCGGGGAGTTTCTATGAAAGAAACTACTACACACGTCTGAAGGAGGGAAGATAAAATAAATCTGCCCACTTCTTTCAATTATACTTCATAAATAATTAACCGCGGGAGGAACAGCCCTGTCTACCCGGATTGGTCTGATCAGCGATGTCCATGCCACACCCGAACCGGTGGCGGAGGCACTGGCACGGTTCAAGGAACAGGGCGTCGACCGCATTCTATGCCTCGGCGATATCGCTGGTTACGGCGAGGACCTTGAGTCCACCGTCGCCTTGCTGGTTGAGCATGACTGCCAGGCGATTCTAGGCAATCACGAACTCTGGTATCTCGACAAGCACGCTGATGAGGAAGACACACCGGTCAGCCGCTGGTTTAGATCCTTACCCCAGGTAATTAGACTGACGATCGAAGGCAAGCATCTCTACGTGGTGCATGCCAGCCCGCCCGATTCGTACATAGATGGCATCAAGTTACTGGATCTCGACGGCAATCTCATCGCCGAAGCAAAGGCCCGCTGGGCGGAGCGCCTGCAGGGGTTCCAGCATGATGTATTGCTGGTCGGTCATACCCACCAAGTGTTTTGCGAGCAGCTCGGTGGTACGCTGGTGGTGCGCCATCCTGAGCCTTCCTGAAATGGAACTGAAGGTGTTTTCCCTGTCAGGCAAGCAACCGGTGAAGTTCTGGAACTGGGGTATCAACCAGGTCAGAGGCACAGGTTAATTTGAACAATTGCCGAGACGTGTAAAAGCGGACATATTTATTTTCTGAGACGGCACACCTCCCTGCGCGATCGACAACAAGGGTGATTCAACATCCGGTTTCTGCTTGAAGGTACCCGTT
>JBHPFC010000044.1:0-24612 GCA_042576405.1 Pseudomonadota bacterium
GTAACAAGCCACTCAAATTGGCAGCCGGCACCCTGATGGCAGAACCCAGCGTGGGATCAGGTTTGCGTATTGAACCGGGAGCGAGCCTTGAAGTGCGTTTTCGCCAGGGTGGCGAAGTTTTGCAGCCAGCCGGCAGGGCGGGGCATCATGCTCTGAAAAAACTGTTTCAGGAATGGTCAATCCCGGACTGGGAGCGTAGTCACGTACCACTGATTTACCAGCATGACGAACTGGTCGCAGTAGCGGGACTGTGCGTATGTGAGGGTTTTACTGCGGCACCCGACGAACAGGGTTATCAATTATGCTGGAAGAATTTGGGGTCAGAGTAAAAATACCAATTTTTACTCTGGCCCCAAATTCCAGAGTCAGGTCACAGTTTTAATATGAAAGACATCACGAGCTGTCTGCGATAGGCAACAGTTTTCATATTACCAGCGCTTAGCTGCAGTCAACCCGATTACGTAACGTCCTGTTATAAAGCAGTTTGCCGTCCCTGGCACCTGCATTACTCTGATAAAGATAATCTATAACGAAGTTTTTCCGAAATGCGAACGCTGCCGGTTATCGCAGTTAACAACGCGCCTATATTATTCCCCATGAGTATCTTGATCGTCGATGATGATAACGCTATACGTACCGTATTGAGCTTCCGGTTGCGTGCCGAAGGTTTCGATGTTGATGCCGTTGATTCAGCACGCGTAGCCTATGCACGCCTGGGTTCAGTAGATGATGTCGATCTGATATTGCTCGATGTCCTGATGCCTGGAGATTCCGGTATCGAGGCCTGTAAGAAAATCAAGGAAAACCCTGTTACAGAAGATATCCCTATCGTCATGATGTCCGCCAGCTCAGATGTGATACATCTCAAGGAAGCCTTCGAGGCCGGTGCAATGGACTACCTTAGCAAGCCCTTCAACAGAATCGAGTTGCTGGTGCGTATTCGTTCTGCGCTGCGCCTGAAGCAGGCAATAGACCAGCGAAAAACGCATGAAAAAGAGCTGATGGAAACTACCGAACGCCTGAGGTTCACCAATGCCAGGCTCGAAACCCTGTCCACTACAGATGATCTTACCGGTGTTTATAATCGACGCTTCTTCGACACCAGTCTTGCAAAGGAGTATCGGCATGCCAAGCGACAGAGAAGTCGGCTTGCATTGATTATGGTTGATATTGACCAATTCAAAAACTTCAACGACCAATATGGTCACCAGATGGGGGATAAGTGCCTCAGGGCGGTCGCTCAAGAATTGGGCGCGGCTATTAACCGGTCACATGATCTGGTCGCAAGGTATGGTGGGGAGGAGTTCGCCATTATTCTTCCAGGTACCACCGAGGACGGTGCAAAGGCGTTAGCAGAAATTCTTCGCCGACGAGTTGCCGGCCTCGCAGTAAGTCGCGATTCAAACCCCGAGTGGCTATCAGTCACCATTAGCGTCGGCGTCTCCAGCAAAATACCGGGTGATGATTCGGTGCCCGAAGAGTTGGTCTGTGAGGCAGACCAGGCGTTGTATCAATCAAAAAGTCAGGGGCGAAACCGGGTAACGGTCTTCGTGCCAGATTAGGGAAATAGGGGACAGACCACGGTTTAGTTCGCGCAGTCATTTTCTGATAAATTATCATCCATCCAATGGACAAGGAGGTCCCGGATGCCAAGACGAGCACGCATAACAGTGCCTGGGATTCCCTGGCATATCATCCAGCGGGGTAACAACCGCAGCGCCTGTTTCTACACCGAATCGGATTATCGATACTATCTATGCACGCTGGGCGAGCAGGCTGAAAAATACGGTTGCGCCATCCATGCCTACGTGATGATGACAAACCATGTTCATCTTCTTTGTACGCCGCAGCATGAAAACAGTGCGGCGCTGCTGATGAAAAACCTGGGGCAACGTTACGTCCAGTATATCAATCGTACTTACCGGCGCAGTGGCACATTGTGGGAAGGCCGATTCAAGTCATGCCTGGCGCAGAGTGAGACGTATGTTATGACCTGTTACCGGTATATCGAGCTGAATCCGGTTCGGGCCGGCATGGTCTATCATCCACGCGACTACCGCTGGTCCAGCTACCGTGCCAACGCAGAGGGGGGAAAGGATTCCGTTCTGACGCCTCATTCTCTGTATATGCAGCTGGGTCAGAACGAAGCACAGCGAGAATCTGCCTATCGTGGCCAATTCAATATGAATCTTGATTCGGACCAGATTACCGCAATTCGGGATGCGACCAATGGAAATTATGCACTTGGAGATGGCCGATTTCAGCAAGAAATTGAAAAAATGCTCAGGCGAAGGGTTGCGCCCGGTAAAAGTGGCAGACCTGCAAAAAGCGGGACGGGGTAAACCGTGGTCTGTCCCCTATTTATTTAATTTTTATGGCAATAATAACGAAAATTGTATTTACTTATACGTAGAACTCTACCTATCCTTCACAGCAATACATATTTCACGGTTTGGTAGAAGTGGGAGGCAGATGATGCCATTAGTAAATATGCAAGATATGCTGGATCATGCGTACCATAATGGCTATGCCGTAGGTGGTTTTGATCTGGTGAGCCTGGATTTTCTTGAGGCGATTATGGCGGCAGGGGAAGCGCAACGTTCGCCGCTGATTATATCGCTCGCTGAGTCACACTTTGAGTATTACGATTTTGAACTCGCCATGGCGGCTGCCGAACAGGCTGCCAAGCGCTCATCCATTCCTGTTGCCATTCACCTTGATCATGGCGCTTCTTTTGAATCAGCTGTTAAAGCCATTAACCTGGGTTGCAATGGGGTGATGGTGGATGCATCACACGAAGCCTTTGAAGGTAATGTGGCAATGACGAAAAAAATTGTCGGCATGGCCCATGCTTGCGGGATTCCGGTTGAAGGTGAACTGGGTTACGTGGCCGGGGTGGAAGGTGAAGATGCCGAGAAGCACCCGGGTGAGGTGATATATACCTCGGTCGAAGAAGCGAAAGCGTATGTTGATCAAACCAGCGTTGATCTGCTGGCTGTTTCCATTGGTACGGTACACGGCCGCATGCAAGGTGAGCCGGTACTGGATTTCGAGCGCCTGCAGCAAATTAATGAAGCATTAAAGATTCCATTGGTGATTCATGGTGGCACCGGTTTATCGGATGAGCAATTTAGTAAGTTGATTGAAAACGGGGTGGCCAAGATAAACTACTACACGGCACTGGCCGACGCCGCGGGTAAAAGAATGCGTGATAACGTGGCGGCTGACGATCGTTGCGGTTACACAGGTATTGTTAATGGTATCCAGAATGCAATGCGTGCCGAGATTGAGCGTTGCATGGTTAACTGGGGATCAGCCGGACAAGCCGATGCCGTTCTGGCAGTCGCTGATGCCTGGCAACCGGTGCATCATGTCATTATTTACAACGTTAATATTGATGATGCCAATAAAGTTAACAATATGATGCGTGAAGGGGAAAGAACATTAAGTCAAATCCCCGGTGTACGTCGCGTGATTACCGGTAACGCAGTGCAGAAAGACGCGAACTATCAATTATGCTGGTTGATTGAATTTGTGCATAAAAATGTGATCGGGAGTTATCGTGAGCATCCTGATCATGTGGCGTTCGCGGATAACCTGTTCAGACCGATAGCGGGAGATCGCATTAGTATTGATTACAGTGAAAACTACTATCCCGGATATTTGGGGTCAGAGTAAAAACCCTTAACACTTCATCCAACGGTGTTAGCGTAACACCAAAAGTCACAACTCAGGGCCGAACTGATGGTGCTTGGTACGTATATGCTGGCCGGTCATTCCCCGGCATATTGTTCAACCCGGCAATAACAGACAGGTCTGCTTCGCAGCGGAGGCCGCTTTCCAGCTACCGGGACTTGTTCAGAGCGCATATCGATGACGCACTGCTGGGGGATATACGGGGTGCGACACTATAAAGGGCCTGGCGCTCGGTCATGACAGCACTAAAGATCAGCTGGCGGCCCTGACCGGCAGGCGATTGACGCCGGGAAAGCGGGCTCCCAGGCGAGGGTAGTTTTTAATCTGATACCAAATACTTGCCGCAAACGCCCCCGATCCCATTGTCGGCCTGCGGTGATTCTGGTAACCTGATTTCCCGTCCAGATCTACAAACCTCCTGCTTTTTCGGAGCTTCATGACCCAATTTATATTTATCACTGGCGGCGTGGTTTCCTCACTCGGGAAAGGCATCGCCGCCGCTTCGCTTGGCGCGTTGCTGGAGGCCCGTGGGCTTAAAGTCACGCTGATGAAGCTGGATCCCTACATTAATGTGGATCCCGGCACCATGAGCCCGTTCCAGCACGGCGAGGTCTACGTCACCAATGACGGTGCGGAGACTGACCTCGACCTGGGGCATTACGAGCGGTTTATCCGCACCACCATGGGCAAGCATAACAACTTCACCACCGGCCAGATTTACGAGCAGGTCATCCGCAAGGAGCGGCGTGGCGACTACCTGGGCGGTACCGTGCAGGTGATCCCTCATATTACCGACGAGATCAAGCGCTGTGTGCGCGCCGGTGCCCAAGGCGCGGATATTGCCATGATCGAAATTGGCGGTACGGTCGGTGATATCGAATCCTTGCCGTTCCTGGAAGCCATTCGCCAGATGGGTGTCGAACTCGGACACGGCAACGTGTTGTACATGCATCTCACGCTGGTGCCCTATATTGCGGCATCCGGCGAAATCAAAACCAAGCCGACCCAGCACTCGGTCAAGGAACTGCGTTCCATTGGTATCCAGCCGGATGTTCTCCTGTGTCGTGCCGACCGCACAATTCCGGTGGATGAGAAACGTAAAATTGCCCTGTTTACCAATGTGCCTGACAAGGCAGTATTTTCGGCTGTGGATGTCGACAGTATTTACAAAATTCCCTTGCTGCTGCACGAACAGCACCTGGACGACATTGTCTGTGAACGCCTGAATCTCGATGTGCCGCCAGCCGACCTGAGTGAATGGAAATGGGTGACAGAGAGTCTCAGCCAGCCGGAACGCGAAGTCACGGTGGCGATGGTTGGTAAGTACGTCAATCTGACGGAAGCCTACAAGTCACTGTCAGAAGCCCTGATTCATGCCGGTATTCATACCCGCACCAGGGTGAAGATTCGCTATATTGATTCCGAGGTGATTGAGCAGAAGGGTCTGGAAGTGCTGGGCTCGGTCGATGCGGTGCTGGTGCCCGGCGGTTTTGGCGAGCGGGGCGTGGAAGGCAAGATCATGGCGGTGCGCTACGCACGCGAACACAATGTCCCCTACCTGGGTATTTGCCTCGGTATGCAGGTGGCTGTGATCGAGTATGCCCGCAATGTCGCCGGACTGGAGGGCGCCCAGAGCACGGAATTCTTCAAGGAAACGCCTCACCCGGTAATCGCGCTGATTACCGAGTGGCAGGACCATACCGGCAAGGTAGAGCGGCGTGATGAGAACAGCGACCTGGGTGGCACCATGCGGCTCGGTGGCCAGTCCTGCAAGCTGCTGCCGGACACGCTGGCGCGCCAGGTGTACGGTAAGGATGAGATTGTTGAGCGCCATCGCCATCGTTTTGAATTCAACAATGCCTACCGTGACAGGCTGCAGAGCGCGGGCTTGCGCCTCGCCGGTACCTCGGTGGATGGCAGCCTGGTGGAAATGGTCGAGATCCCGGATCATCCCTGGTTCCTGGCCTGCCAGTTCCATCCTGAATTCACCTCGACACCGCGTGACGGTCACCCCTTGTTCAAGAGCTTCATAGAAGCGGCCATTGAACACAAAAACCTCCGGCTCGGTCAGACAGCCGACAATCACCAGGCGGCGACAGTAGTCGGCGCTGACTAGCTTTTACTCTTTACAGGACTCACCAGCATGAAACTGTGCGGATTCAATGTGGGGCTGGACGCCCCGTTTTTTCTTATTGCCGGCCCTTGTGTGATCGAAAGCGAAGCGCTTGCGCTGTCTACAGCGTCTGATCTGAAGCAGATCACTACCGAACTGGGCATTCCCTTTATTTACAAATCTTCTTTCGACAAGGCCAATCGCTCTTCGGCGAGCAGCTTCCGCGGCCCGGGCATGGAAGAGGGTTTGCGTATTCTGCAGAAGGTCAAGGATGAGCTGCAGGTGCCGGTGCTGACCGACGTGCATGAAGACACACCGCTGGATGAAGTGGCTTCGGTTGTCGATGTGTTGCAGACGCCGGCGTTTCTGTGCCGCCAGACAAACTTCATTCAAAATGTTGCCCGGGCGGGCAAACCAGTCAATATCAAGAAGGGACAGTTCCTCGCGCCGTGGGACATGAAAAACGTTGTCGACAAGGCGCGTGCCGCAGGCAATGACCAGATTATAGTCTGCGAGCGCGGCGTTTCATTCGGTTATAACAACCTGGTGTCTGACATGCGTTCGCTGGCCGCGATGCGTGATACCAATGCGCCGGTGGTTTTCGATGCCACGCATTCTGTGCAGTTGCCGGGTGGCCAGGGCAATGTTTCCGGCGGCCAGCGTGAGTTCGTGCCGGTGCTGGCACGCGCGGCTATTGCGGCCGGTGTCTCCGGTGTGTTCATGGAAACGCACCCGAATCCTGCCGAGGCGATGAGCGATGGCCCGAATGCCTGGCCTCTGGGAGAGATGAAATCGTTGCTGGAAACGTTGAAGACGCTGGACGACACGGTAAAATCACGCCCGTTCGCCGAGACAGCGCTGCTTAACCGCTAAAGCGCACCCGCCCAGCGTGGTGTGCAAACTCGCCTTCAATTAATGTAATTAATCCAGTAGCCAATATAAGCTATTGGTAAATGGAGTAATAATGCCAAGTATTAAAGCCGTTCAAGGACGCGAAATCCTCGATTCTCGTGGCAACCCCACCGTGGAAGCCGATGTGCTGCTGGATGATGGTTCCGTGGGACGCGCCGCTGTCCCTTCCGGCGCATCCACCGGAACACGTGAAGCTGTGGAACTGCGTGACGGTGATGCGTCCCGCTATCTCGGCAAGGGCGTGACCAAGGCCGTTGCCAGTGTGAACAGTGAACTTCGCGATGCTGTCGTCGGCATGGACGCTGCTGACCAGGCCGGCATCGACCAGAAGATGATTGACCTCGATGGCTCCGATAACAAGGGCCGTCTCGGCGCCAACGCGCTACTGGCGGTATCACTGGCTACCGCGCAGGCGCAGGCGCGTGCCGAAAACAAGCCACTGTACAGTTACCTGCGTCCGGAAGGGCCTTACCAGTTACCTGTGCCAATGATGAATATCATTAATGGTGGGGAACACGCCAATAACAGTGTCGACCTGCAGGAGTTCATGATACTGCCCGTCGGTGCTGGCAGTATTGCAGAAGCTGTGCGTTACGGTGCGGAAGTGTTTCATGCGCTGAAGTCCGTATTGGACGGACGTGGGCTGAATACGGCGGTGGGTGACGAGGGCGGTTTTGCACCGGACCTGTCATCCAATGAGGCCGCCATCGAAGTCATACTCGAGGCGATTGAAAAAGCCGGTTTCAAGGCTGGCGACGACATCTTCCTGGGGCTCGATGCCGCCGCCTCCGAGTTCTATAGTGACGGCCAGTACGAACTGAAATCCGAAGGCAAAACGTTTGATGCCGCCGGCTTTGTGGATTTTCTCGCCGGCTGGGTTGACCAGTATCCCATCCTGTCTATCGAGGATGGACTGGACGAGAGTGACTGGGAAGGCTGGGCAGTGCTGACAGAACGGTTGGGTAGCAAGGTACAACTGGTTGGTGATGATCTGTTTGTGACCAATACTTCAATATTCCAGCGTGGTATTGATGAACATATCGGTAACTCCATTCTGATCAAGCCCAACCAGATCGGCACGCTAACAGAAACACTTGCGGCTATCGATATGGCAGAAAAGGCCGGCTATACCGCCGTTGTATCGCACCGCTCCGGTGAAACCGAGGATGTGGTGATTGCCGATATCGCCGTCGGCAGTTCCGCTACCCAGATCAAGACCGGCTCCCTGTCACGTTCCGACCGTGTTGCCAAATACAACCGCCTGATGCGCATCGAAGAACAGCTCGGAGCTGCTGCCAGTTATGCAGGTCGGGGTGGCTTTAACCAGTTTTGAAACCGTAACGCATACTGATGCGCTGGATCGGTTGGCTATTGTTCGTGCTTCTGCTGTCGCTGCAGTATCGCCTGTGGGTAGGGGATGGCAGCCTGGCAGAAGTCTGGGACCTGTATCAGCAAGTAGAAGTCCAGCGTGACGAGAACCAGAGTTTGCGTGAACGCAACCAGGCCCTGGAAGCCGAAGTTCAGGATCTTAAAAAGGGACTGGGGGCGATAGAAGAACGTGCCCGGGAAGAGCTCGGAATGATCAAGGAAGGCGAAACTTTTTATCAAATCATTGAGCCGCCGGCTGAACCCGCCGGTGAAGATCGCTAGTGGCCGTGCCCGCCTACTGGGCCGTGGTGCCCGCAGCCGGTATCGGCCAGCGTATGGGAGCATCCATTCCGAAACAGTTTCTTGCGCTGGGCAAACAAACCGTTCTTGAGCATAGCCTGGAATCACTCTGGAACGGTGTCGACCTCAAGGGACTGGTGCTGGTGAGTGAGGGGCATCCGGCACTGGCATCCATACTGGAACACTATAGGGAGCACTGTATGTTGCGTGTTGCCGGTGGGCGGCAACGATGTCATTCTGTATTGAACGGGCTTAACGCTCTCGCAGGCAAAGCAGACAGGGACGATTGGGTGCTGGTACATGACGCTGCCCGGCCCTGCGTCAGACAACAGGATCTGAAGCAACTGTGTTCGCAACTTGCGCATCACAAAGTCGGTGGCCTGCTGGGCATTCCGGCCCGCGATACCATGAAACGTGCCAGCGCTGATTTCCGTGTCGAGAACACCGTAGAACGCACCGGGCTCTGGCACGCCTATACCCCCCAGATGTTCCGCTACGAGTTACTGCGCACGGCACTCGATACAGCGGTGGCTGACGGCTTTGAAGTCACTGATGAAGCGTCCGCCGTGGAACACGCCGGCCACCATCCGTTGATGGTTGAAGGACATGCAGACAATATTAAAATCACCCGGCCCGAAGACCTGCCACTGGCAGAGTTTTTTCTCCGGCAACAGGGTCGACTATGAGAATCGGGCAGGGTTTTGATGTGCACGCTTTTCAGCCCGGCGGGAGACTGGTGCTGGGCGGGGTGGATATACCGCATAGCCACAGTCTCAAGGCACATTCCGATGGTGACGTGGTTGTGCACGCATTGTGTGATGCCTTGCTGGGTGCGGCGGCGCTGGGGGATATCGGCCGCCATTTTCCTGATAGCGATTCTGCCTACCAGGGGATAGACAGCCGTGAACTGTTGCGCCGGGTCTACGCCAGTTTGCAGTCTGAAGGCTACAGGGTGGTCAACGCCGATCTGACTATCGTCGCTCAGGCACCCCGGCTGGCACCTCATGTCGAGGCGATGTGTATCAACATTGCCAGCGATTTGGAGGTCGAATCCGCTGGTATCAACGTCAAGGCCACCACTACCGAACACCTGGGTTTCACCGGGCGTGAGGAAGGCATTGCCGCCTTTGCCGTGGTATTGATTCAGCAGTGAGCAGCCTGCCGGAGGGTTACCCGAATATTCCGCTTGATGTCCTGCCTGCCTGGGGCGGGCCGGTATCAGTGGGGCGTATTCGCCGGCAGGTGGAAGATTTTCAGGTATCTGAAGTGCCGCTGGTCGAAGCCTGTGGCGAAGGCGAGCACAGCTGGCTGCACGTGCAGAAAACCGGCAGTAATACCCAGTGGGTGGCTAATCAGCTGGCGGCATTTGCAGGAGTCAGGAGTAACGCTGTCAGCTACGCTGGTCTCAAGGATCGTCATGCAGTCACCGACCAGTGGTTTTCCGTACATCTGCCGGGACAGCCGGAACCGAACTGGGCATCGCTGCAACATGACGAATTCCGCATACTGTCGTTCCAGCGCCATCAGCGCAAACTTAAAACCGGTGCGCTGAAGGGCAATCGTTTCGTCCTCACGGTACGTGATATTGATGGCGACACGGCGGACATTGATACGCGACTCGGTCAGGTAGCAGCCGGGGGGTTTCCCAACTACTTTGGTCCCCAGCGTTTTGGCCGGGGCGGCAGCAACCTGGCGTCGGCAGCGCACATGTTTGCTTCCCGCAAACGCAAGGTGCCGCGTTCCAAGCGTAGTATTTACCTTTCCTCGGTACGTTCCGCCCTGTTTAACCTCGTGTTATCGGCACGCGTTGCAGAGGGTAGCTGGAACCAGGTGAAACCGGGCGAAGCGGTGCAGCTCGACGGCCGTTCGGCCTGCTTTGTCGTCACAGCGATTGACGACGAAATCCTGGAACGTCTGGCAGGCGGCGAATTGCACCCGACCGGCCCGTTGTGTGGTGACGGTGAGAGCCTGTGTACAGGCGCTGCCGCGGCGTTTGAAACAGCCAGTCTGCAACCTTACACGGCATGGATTGAAAGCCTGTCCTCGGCCCGTGTGGAAGTCGCGCGGCGTTCATTACGTATTATGCCGGGTTCGCTAACCTGGCAGCACGAGCCCGATGGCTGCCTGACACTGTGCTTTTATTTGCCGGCCGGCAGTTATGCCACCAGTTTGCTGGCTGAAATCTTTCGACTCGAAGATGCCGCATGATACCGGCGGCACAGCGGCTCGAAGCGGTGCGTGAAAAGATTGCGACGGCCGCGCGTAAAGCCGGCCGCGATCCGGACGCAGTGAGACTCATCGCCGTATCCAAACGCCACCCGGCTGAATCCATAAAGGCGCTGGTGGATCTTGGCGTGAGGGATTTCGGCGAAAGCCAGATTCAGGAAGCGCAGCAGAAAATACCCGGGTTTTCGGGTTTGCCCCTGGACTGGCATCTGGTTGGTCACCTGCAATCCAACAAGACCCGGGAGGTACCCGGATTATTCAGCCATGTGCACTCTATCGATAGTCTCAAGCTGGTACGCCGGATTGCCGCATCCGCTGCAGATATCGAACGACCGGTGCGGTTGTTACTGCAGGTTAATATCGCCGGCGACCCGGCCAAACATGGCTTGCGTGCGGAGGAAGTCGTTCCGCTGATCGACGTGGCACTAAGCGAGGAACTGAAGGGTGTCGAACTGTGTGGTTTGATGACGATCGGCTTCCGGGATGCGGGTGAAACCGGGACGCGCCGCGGTTTTGCCGAACTGCGGGAGTTACTGGAGCGTTGCCGCAGTCAGTTTGGCGAAACCTTTTCCGAGCTGTCCATGGGAATGAGCGGTGACTACACTCTGGCCATCGAAGAGGGTGCCACAATGGTACGCGTCGGTAGCGCCCTGTTCGGTGAACGCCAGTAGTGCCACGGGTTCAGCTACGCTTCAGCAAGACGTAAACAGCCCCGGTTCCGCCGTCACAATTCCGCGCCGAACAGTAAGCCAGCACCTCGTCGCGTTGTTGCAACCAGTGCCCGATTTTGCCTTTGAGTACTGGCCCACGATGGCGTGAGCCACGGCCTTTGCCGTGAATGATTCTGACGCACTGTACCCGCCGGCGCCGGCACTCATATAAAAAGTCGGCGACCGCCTCGCGCGCCACCTGTACGGTCATACCGTGCAGATCCAGTTCTGCGTCAACCACGAACAGGCCACGGCGCAATTTTTTCATGGTGCGTTGCTGCAGCCCGGCGCGTTGGTACAGCAGCTCCTCACCGGTTTCCATATCGGCGGGCTCGAACTGGTCCGAGAGCATGTCGCGGAGCACCTCGGCTTCGTCCAGCTCGCGGAACTTCGGCCGGGGGCTGAGCTTGCGCTGCGGAGCGGTCACCCGGTCGCTGCGTACCGGCTTGACTTTGCCGATGCTGTCACGAAACAGCTGGATATCTTCGGATCTGGGCTTTTTCATTGCTGTTAATTAACAGGGAATGGGCGCGCGCGGTCAAGTTCGGTATGATCGGCTCCGATGCATATCCTGATTTCCAACGACGATGGATACCGCGCGCCTGGTATCCGTTGCCTGGCCGATGCAGTGCAATCGGTCGCCAAAGTTACTGTGGTAGCACCTGACCGGGACCGTAGTGGAGCCAGCAACTCGCTGACCCTGGACAGTCCGTTGCGCGCCCGGCGCGCGGATAATGGTTATACCTACGTTGAAGGCACGCCTACCGACTGCGTTCACCTGGCCATAACCGGTTTGCTGGACGATGAACCGGACATGGTCGTGTCGGGCATCAACTCGGGGGCTAATCTCGGTGATGATGTGGTTTATTCCGGCACGGTAGCCGCTGCCATGGAAGGGCGCTTTCTCGGTTTGCCGGCGATAGCAGTTTCCTTGGCATCTTTTCAGCCGGAGCATTATGCGACCGCGGCACAAGTGATACTGGAGCTACTGGCTAAACTCGAAAGCGAGCCAGTGCCGGCAGAAACCATACTCAACGTTAATGTGCCGGATCTGCCCTATGCGGAATTACAGGGCTGGGAAGTCACCCGGCTGGGGCGCCGGCACAAGTCGGAACCGGTAATTTGTGAACACGACCCGCGCGGTCGTCCTATCTATTGGGTCGGGCCGGCTGGCAGTGAGCAGGATGCGGGTCCCGGTACCGATTTTCACGCGGTACGCAATGGTTACGTTTCGGTAACACCGATCCATGTCGACCTGACACGCTACGATGTCATCGAAACCGTGAAATCCTGTCTGGGCACCACACTGTCATGAACGGGTTAAGTCAGGGTATTGGCATGACCTCACAGCGTACGCGAGACCGCCTGGTTCAGCGCCTGCGTGATGAAGGCATCAAGAACAACAAGGTGCTCGAAGTTATCGGTGCCACGCCGCGCCACATGTTTGTTGATGAGGCACTTGCCAGTCGTGCCTATGAGGACACGGCTTTACCGATCGGGCACGGACAGACAATTTCACAGCCCTATATTGTGGCGCGGATGACCGAGCTGATACTCGAGATATCACCGCGAACCGTGCTGGAAGTCGGAACCGGTTCCGGTTACCAGGCCGCCATACTTTCGCAGCTGGTCGAGAAAGTTTACTCGACCGAGCGTATCGAGCCGCTCGCCAGCCAGGCGCGGCAGCGCTTTCGCCGCCTTGGCTATCGCAATATTCGCGTGCAGCATAGTGACGGCAGCTGGGGCTGGCCACAGTTCAGCCCGTTTGATGCCATCATTGTGACCGCCGGTGGTGCCGAGATCCCTCCGGCACTGCTCGATCAAATGCCCGTAGGCGGCAGACTGGTGATGCCGCTCGGTGGACGCGCGCAGCAGACGCTGGTTGCCGTTACGCGTACCGAGTCGGTATTCGAACAGGTGGACCTCGAACCTGTGGTGTTCGTTCCACTGGTTGGCGGAATCCACTGATGGGTTTGTTCACCCGCCTGTACGACAGCTGTCTGCGCTGGGCGCGTCACCGTCACGCGCCGTATTACCTGACCGGTTTGAGTTTTGCCGAGTCATCTTTTTTCCCGATTCCACCGGATGTCATGCTCATGCCCATGAGTCTGGCCCAGCCCCGGCGCGCAATGTATTTCGCCACGATAACCACGCTGGCCTCCGTGGCTGGCGGTATTGCCGGCTACGCGATTGGCTATTTTGCGCTGGACTGGGTTGCTCCCCTGATCGAGGAGGGTGGCCGCTGGTCAGCGGCTTACAACAAGGCATCGACATGGTTTACCGACTGGGGTTTCTGGGCGGTGCTGATTGCCGGGTTTTCACCAATCCCCTACAAGGTGTTCACGATTTCGGCTGGCGCTCTATCGATGGCTTTTATCCCGTTTGTGATCGCATCGGCTATCGGTCGAGGTGGACGTTTTTTCCTGGTCGCCGGCCTGTTGGCCTGGGGTGGACCCGCTATGGAAGCGCGAATTCGTGTTTATGTAGAACGAATTGGCTGGGCACTGGTCGGACTGGGTGTTATTGCCTATATTGCAATCAAGGCCTGAAACCATTCGTTATCTGATTCCTATATTTCTGTCCTGCCTGTTTGCGGCCTGCACCACCCACAGTATTCATGCACCGACTGGCGACCATAGTACCCGACCGGTCCGCAACTCCGGCGAACACATTGTTCGCCAGGGCGACACGCTCTACTCGGTGGCTTTCCTGTATGGCTATCAGGTCGAGAAAGTTGCCCGCTGGAATAGCCTGAAACCGCCTTACACCATCTACAAGGGGCAACGGCTGCGCTTGCGCCCGCCAGTGGCTGCAACGGTTTCCAAACCGAAAACCCGGCCGGTTGCCGCCAGTCAACCCAAGCCCCGCTATCCAAAGCGCGCCGCGCCTAAAACCGTCACCGTTCCGGTGGCGCCATCCCAACCGAAAACCGCTGCGGCGCCTGTTACCCGACCAGCTACGCCAGTCGCCAAACGCCCGTCGACCACACCCCCACAAAACAACAAGGTCACCTGGGTATGGCCTGCCAAAGGCCCGTTACTGCAGCGCTTCAAGGCCAACAGCAGTGGTAAAAAAGGTATTGATATCGGGGGTAAAAGCGGAACGCCGGTAAAGGCTGCTGCGGATGGAAAGATTGTCTACTCAGGGAGTGGACTTGGCGGTTACGGTCGGCTTATTATCATCAAGCATAATAAAGACTTCCTGTCCGCATATGCGCATAACCGAAAGCTGATTGCCCAGGAAGGGCAATGGGTGAAGCAGGGCGAAGTCATTGCTCAGATGGGAAGCAGCGGCACAGACCGCACACGTTTGCATTTTGAAATACGCAAGCGGGGACAGCCAGTTGATCCGTTGCGCTACTTACCATGATCGCAAAGGTGGCAAGCGGGTGGAGGCGCGGGTGAACCATTAGTTCGTCGGCGAAAATAAGGAAGAAGGGTTATAGATGGCCAAGCAACACCACGGTTCTGACGGATTAACTGGCAATAAACGCAGCGGTGTTGAGCCGGCTGGCAGTGCGCATCATGAACCGCCTGAAACCGAAGCACACTTTGATGCCACACGCATGTATCTCAACGAGATCGGATTCTCGCCTCTGCTGACAGCAGAAGAAGAAGTCTACTACTCACGCCTGGCGCAGAAGGGGGATGAGAGCGGCCGGCGACGGATGATTGAAAGCAATCTGCGCCTGGTGGTCAAAATTGCCCGTCGCTACATCAACCGGGGACTGGCGCTCCTTGACCTGATCGAGGAAGGCAACCTTGGCCTGATTCGGGCTGTTGAGAAATTTGATCCGGAACGCGGTTTTCGTTTCTCGACATACGCGACCTGGTGGATACGCCAGACTATTGAACGCGCAATTATGAATCAGACGCGTACCATCCGCCTGCCGATACACGTAGTAAAGGAACTCAATAGTTATCTGCATGCAGCCAGGCGTCTCGCTCAGTCGCTGGATCACGAACCCAATGCCGAAGAAATTGCAGAACTCCTGGATAAACCGCTGAATGATGTCAAACGGCTACTCAAGTTGAACGAGCGTGTCACGTCGGTTGATGTTCCCGTCGGCAAGGATTCAGACAAGCTGGTTATTGATGCCATTCCCGACGAGACCATTACTGATCCATCGGATTTATTGCAGGATGAAGATGTTCTGGTCAACCTCGAGACCTGGATCAGCCAGTTATCCGACAAGCAGCGTGAAGTGGTTGAGAGACGCTTTGGTCTGCACGGCTACAAGATATCGACACTGGAAGAGGTCGGTAATGAAATTGGTGTCACTCGCGAACGGGTGCGTCAGATACAGATGGATGCCCTGAAACGTTTGCGTGAGATACTCGAAAGCGAAGGGTTTTCTTCTGATGCCCTGTTCGGCTGATAAATTGCTATCCGCGCCGCCTGAAACCATCATCTCGTAGTTCTTTGCTAGACTGGTAGTGTTTTTAGCGTAAAAGGAAGAAGTGCCCCATGAGCGACAGAAGTTATCGTTTGCTGTTCGGTATGACTCTGTTGCTTGCGCTGTACTTTCAGATTCACTACATAGTTTATGCCCTGATTGCACTGGCAGTGCTGGAAGGATTGACCAATTTGCGCGTCCCGGTGATTGTGACACGCTTGCGCAGCAATCTTGGTGGCCAGGTTCCCATGCAGGAAAATCTGACTGTTGCACCCAGCAGGTGCAAATACAGTTTCGAGGCCGAACGCGCCCTGCGACTGATGATGGCAACGTTTCTGTTTCTATCCTACGTCGTGTTCGCGAAGTATCTGTGGTTTGTACCCTGGTTTATCGGCTTTGCCCTGTTCGGGGCAGGTGTCAGTGGTGTTTGCCCGTCCCTTTCGTTGTTGAAATGGATGGGATTCCGCTAGTTGCTTTATGAAGCTATCACCATTCCAGGGTACGGTACTAGGCGGTTTGCCGGTCATTGTCTCTGGTATTGTATTCTGGGGCATGGTGCTGGTTGGCCTTGTTGCTATCGCACTGATCTCAAAGGAACAGGAGCGCAGTTTCACGCAGCAGGTTGAGTTAAATGCACAGGTTCTGGCTTCGGTAATCGAGGAATTGCTTGAGCTTAGTCCGAATGATCGACCATTGACACATAATCGGGAGGCTTTAATTGCGCTGGTCGAGAGGGAAATGCCGGTGCGTGGTTTTCTTGGGGTCGCGCTGATCGCTGATAGTGATGAACTGGTCATCGGTGCACCACCGGAGAATGCAAGCAGGCTCAAACTGAATCTGTTAGCCGGTAGCGGTGATATACAAAGAATGGGCAGCAGTATCGAGCTGCACTATTTCTATCCGAACCTGGATGACTATCTGACCCACCAGCGCAACCAGCTTTTTCTGACTATAGGTGGCGCTGTATTTTTATTCGGTTTCGTTCTTCAGCAGATTCTGCAGCGTGTGCTCAGCAAGCCGATAATGGACATGGTAGATGTTGCCAGCAAGTTTGGCGCCGGTGACTCGTCTGTAAGGTTCGACGAGACGCGACGGGATGAACTGGGCTACATGGCCAGATTTATCAACAGCGCACTTGACAAAATGGTCGCGGAACAACAGGCAACCCATCGTGCCATGAAGCAGTTAAGCGAGGCGCAACTCGCCTTGCAGGAGCAACACGATCTGCTTGAAGTGCGGGTGGAAGAACGCACGGGAGCACTAAGTGCGGCCAACAGGGAGCTTGAAGCTTACAGCTACTCTATTGCGCATGATCTTCGCCAGCCTTTGCGCGCTATTGACGGTTTCAGCCTGTTACTGCTGGAAGACTATTACGATCAACTTGACGATGAAGGCAAGGACTATATCAGTCGCGTCAGGGAGGCAGCCCAGCGCATGGGAAGGCTTATCGACGATATTCTGGAGCTGTCGAAAATTACACGCTCGGATATCGCCCTCTGCGAGGTCAATTTATCGGCTGAAGCCGGAGATATTCTGAAGCACCTGCAGGATGCGCATCCGGAGCGCAATGTGAAGACGGAGGTGCAGAGTGGTTTGTTGGCAGAAGGAGATCCCAGCCTGATCAGGGTGGCGCTTGAAAATCTTCTCGGCAATGCCTGGAAGTATTCTGCCGAGATGCCCGAGGCAAATATTGAATTCGGCGCCGAACAAGTAGGTGACTGCCTGGTTTATCATGTCAGTGATAATGGTATTGGCTTTGATGAGTCATACAGCGACAAGCTATTCCGTCCGTTCGAACGTCTGCATAACGATGAACGCTTCAAAGGAACCGGGATTGGTCTGGCCACGGTGGCACGAGCCGTGGAACGCATGGGTGGCGATGTCTGGGCGACATCAAGTCCAGGCCAGGGGGCAATATTTTACTTTGCCCTGGATCGTTGCCGTTCCAGGGACGCTGCCGGGTCAGGCCGGTAGCAGGGCCGCGACTACATTGCGTTGTTCCGAGAGAAGGATGTTATAGGTGCGGCAAGCCGCCGCGGTATCCATGATCTCTACACCAATACCGAGCTGAAGCAGACGTGCGGTGAGCGCTGGGGAAGGGAATGTCAGGGCCTTTCCGGTACCCAGCACCAATACTTCCGGCCGTATTTCCAGAATCGGGACAAAGTCATCGTGCAGCAGTTCAGCGATGTGTTGGGGGCGCCAGTCAGCCATCAGGCTGTCCCTGGTCAGAATGAGACTCCGTGCGAACTGTTGATTACCAATGGTTATAACGCCATCACCGTAACCACGGATGAGCAAGTCGCTGTTGCAATCGTCCTGGGCAAAATGCATGCAGGACAGCATACGTCACTTGCCGATGATTCTCACCTTTCGGATTGTCGGGCTTCCCACGGGTCTGCTTGTTACATTCCAATATTTTCAGTACCCTACGCGCTCTATTTTCGCATTGAATTACTAGCAGACAGACCCTTACGTGGACGAATTTCCAAGAATCAAGCGCCTGCCGCCGTATGTCTTCAATATTGTCAATGAGTTGAAGGCGGCCGCTCGCGCCCGCGGCGAAGATATCATTGATTTTGGCATGGGAAATCCGGACCGTCCCACACCGGCTCATATCGTCGACAAACTCACCGAGGCGGCGCAACGGAGCGATACCCACCGCTATTCAATGTCAAAGGGTATCCCCAGGCTGCGCAAGGCAATATGTGACTGGTACAAGCGTCGTTACGACGTTGACCTCGATCCCGAGACGCAGGCAATTGTCACCATTGGTTCCAAGGAAGGCCTGGCGCACCTGGCGCTGGCTACGGTCGGCCCCGGAGACGCGGTACTGGTGCCGAACCCGGCTTACCCGATCCATCCCTATGGTTTCGTGATTGCGGGCGCGGATATTCGTCATGTGCCGGCGGTCGGTGGTGAAGATGCCTTTTTTTCCGAACTGGAAAAAGCTATCAGGGATTCGTGGCCCAAGCCCAAAATGCTGGTATTGAATTTTCCGGGTAATCCCACCACCCAGTGTGTGGGGCTCGAATTTTTCGAACGCGTGGTGGAAATCGCTACCGAGCATAACATCTGGGTTGTCCATGACCTTGCCTATGCAGACATAGTGTTCGACGGCTACAAGGCACCTTCGATCCTTCAGGTGCCCGGCGCAGAGAATATCGCTGTGGAGTTTTATTCCTTGTCGAAGAGCTACAATATGCCCGGATGGCGGGTCGGGTTCATGTGCGGCAACAAAACGCTGGTTGCAGCACTGACCCGGATGAAGTCCTACCTGGATTACGGCATGTTCACCCCGATACAGATAGCGGCGATTACCGCGCTCGAAGGGCCGCAGGACTGTGTCGATGAAATAGTCGAGACGTATCGAAGTCGCCGCGATGTGTTGTGCGACGGCCTTAACAGTATCGGCTGGTCAGTGGAAAAACCCAAAGCGACAATGTTCGTCTGGGCGCCGATTCCGGAGCCTTATCGTGCCATGGGGTCGCTGGAATTTACCAAGAAATTGCTGCAGGACGCCAGGGTAGCAGTTTCGCCAGGGATAGGTTTTGGACAGTACGGTGATGACTTTGTGCGTTTCGGTTTAATTGAAAATGAGCACCGTACCCGGCAGGCCGTGCGCGGTATCCGGGACATGTTTCGTAATGATGAAAAACAACTCGCGGCAGCGAGCAAGGGGGGTTCTTGAAACCGGTTAAAGTAGGGTTGCTGGGACTGGGTACAGTCGGTGGCGGAACATTTAACGTGCTTCGGCGTAACGCCGAGGAGATTGCCCGGCGTGCCGGCAGAGGCATTGAGATCACCCATGCCGCTGCGCGTGAATACAATTCCGACCAGTTACCCGGCATCGATACCATCACTGTTAGTGACGATGCCTTTAAAGTGGTGGACGACCCCGAGATAGACATCATCGTCGAACTCATCGGTGGTTACGAGCCCGCACGCGAACTGGTTCTGAAATCCATTGCCAATGGCAAGCATGTGGTGACTGCCAACAAAGCCCTGATTGCCACGCACGGTAACGAAATTTTTGCCGCTGCCCAGCAAAAAGGTGTGATGGTAGCCTTTGAGGCTGCAGTCGCCGGCGGCATTCCGATTATCAAGGCGGTGCGTGAAGGTTTGAGTGCTAACCGCATCAACTGGATTGCCGGCATCATAAACGGCACCGGTAATTTTATTCTCACCGAAATGCGTGACAAGGGACGTGATTTTGCGGACGTCCTGGCCGAGGCCCAGCAGCTGGGCTATGCCGAAGCGGACCCCACTTTCGATGTTGAGGGTATTGATGCTGCCCACAAGCTGACCATACTGGCTTCGCTGGCGTTCGGCATTCCGTTGCAGTTCGATCGTGTGTATACCGAAGGCATCAGTCACATTACGCGTGATGATGTCAACTATGCAGAGCAGCTTGGTTACCGTATCAAACACCTGGGCATTACCCGGCGTACTGAGGGCGGTGTCGAGTTACGGGTGCACCCGACGCTGATACCGGATCGACGACTGATCGCCAATGTTGATGGCGTGATGAATGCTGTACTGGTTAATGCGGATGCCGTCGGCGCCACACTTTATTACGGCGCTGGCGCAGGTTCCGAGCCAACCGCGTCGGCTGTTGTTGCCGATATTATCGACGTGGCCCGCACACTTACAGTCGACTCTGAAAACCGCGTGCCGCATCTGGCCTTCCAGCCCGATTCCCTGTCCGACCTGCCTATCCTTTCAATGGATGATGTAGAAACTGCCTATTACCTGAGGCTGTGTGTACTCGACAAGGCAGGCGTAATGGCGGACATTACCCGCATCCTCGCGGACAGCAGTATCAGCATAGAGGCACTCATCCAGAAGGAACCGCGTGAAGGAGAGCAGAAGGTGCCGGTCATCCTGCTGACACACCGGGTGCGCGAACAGCAAATGAATGAAGCGATTGCGAAAATTGAATCGCTGGATAGCGTGGCCGGCAAGGTTACACGCATTCGAATGGAACACTTGAGCAGCGACTGAAATAACGCCAGGTTGTTTCAACAGCAGCTTCTACAGATTAATTTAATTGACAGGTTATTACCATGCCATTCCGACCACGCTATACCGGCTTAATCGATAAATACCGGGACCGCCTGCCCATACACGATGACACCCGAATCATCAGTCTGGGTGAAGGCAACACACCACTGATCCGCCTGAGCAATATTCCACGTGAACTCGGCAAGGAAGTCGACATTTACGTTAAATACGAAGGCCTGAATCCAACCGGCTCTTTCAAGGATCGGGGTATGACCATGGCGGTCACCAAGGCTGTTGCGGAAGGTAGCCGCGCTGTGATTTGTGCGTCTACCGGCAATACATCGGCATCAGCGGCCGCCTATGCGGCGCGCGCCGGTATTACTGCTTTTGTATTGATCCCCGAAGGCAAAATTGCACTGGGTAAACTTGCACAGGCGATGATCCATGGTGCGGTGGTATTGCAGATACGCGGCAATTTCGATGAGGGTATGCGCCTGGTCAAGGAGGTTGGCCAGTCATCACCTGTGACTATCGTTAACTCGATCAATCCATTCCGCCTGCAGGGCCAGAAAACGGCAGCTTTCGAGATTGTTGAAGAGCTGGGACGCGCACCGGATTACCATTGTCTACCGGTTGGTAACGCCGGCAACATCACTGCACACTGGATTGGCTACTGCGAGTATTCAGCCGCATCCGGTGACCACGTCACAGAGGCATGTGCATTTTGCAAGGGCCATTGCAGTTACGCGGGCGGCGCAGTGGTCGGTAACCGACCCAAGATGGTCGGCTATCAGGCAGCAGGCGCGGCACCCTTTTTACGTGGTGAAATGGTCGATAACCCGGAAACAGTGGCAACCGCGATTCGCATTGGCCACCCGCAGTCATGGGATTATGCCTGGAAAGTCAACCAGGAATCCGGTGGCTGGTTCGACGAATGCAGTGATGAGGAAATCCTGGCTGCGCAGAAAATGTTAACCGAAAAGGAAGGTATTTTCTGTGAGCCGGCTTCTGCGACCTCATTGGCTGGCGCCATGCGCGACATCAAGAGTGGCAAGATCCCCGAAGGCAGTTCGATAGTCTGCACACTGACAGGTCATGGTCTTAAGGACCCCGATACTGCAATCAAGCAATGTACGGAAGGTGTGCTGACCGTGGATGCAAAACTGGAACCGGTCAGAAAAGCCATAGAAGGTAACCTCGCCTGACACGATCAATCAGCGTCCTGGTTCCCGGACTGGCTGCCGAATTTTTCGGTTATTCCAGTGAGTCTTTTGTAACTGCACCGGCACTGTCCAAATGGTTGAGCAAGGCGCAATTCGCTCAATCGGCCGATCTTTATACAGAACAAGCTGCGCTGCGACTGCTGAATATTAACGGGGCGGATGCCCCTCCTGTCGCTGCCTGCAGCTATACCCACGATTTCGGAGAGTTACCCGATGCTTATTGTCTGCGTGCAGACCCGGTACATTTACACGCGGACACGCATGGTCTGGTTGTTTTCGATTGTGTGTCCCTGGCCCTGAGCCCGGAGGAAAGCCAGGAACTCGCTGCCACACTTACTGACCATCTGGCACAAGATGGCTGGACTCTACGCTACGGTGATAAAGGCCGTTGGTATCTCCTGGGAGAACAGCAGGATCTGACCGGACCTGCTGTTTGCCAGGTGCGAGCGCTTCATACCGGAGTTTCAGTGTTAAAAGGTGTGGATGCGCGTCAGTGGACACGCCGGTTGAATGAGATCCAGATGTTGATGGCGACGCACCCTCGCAATATGCAAAGACAATCAGAACGACGCAAAACAATAAACAGCCTGTGGCTCTGGGGTGGAGGCAAAGCTGTGTCCAATGCCACACCTTTTGATGCAGTGGTTTCGGAAAACTCTGCCGTGCTGGGTGCGGCAGCTATGAATCACGTTAAACCGGTAACTGCAGATAGCGCGACACAATTACTTGAACAGATGAAGACAGGTGTTTCGACGTGCCTGGTCACCCTGGAACACTGTCGTGACGCCGCTGCTTATACGGACTGCGAAGCCTGGAACCAGGCGCTGGAGCAACTGGAGACAACCTGGTTTAAGCCGTTGCTGTCAGCCTTGTCGGAGAAGCAACTGGATTACATCGAATTGTTGCCACTGAATGGTGCCGTCTATCGTTTGACACGCCACGACCTTTGGAAATTCTGGCGAAACTCCAGAGACTACCAGGCATTGCCGGGCTTCCGGCAGGAGTCCGCAGTCAGGACCTAGGCATGGATTAAATCACTGTTACCGTTAATGTCCAAAACCCCGCTGGTTTTGTTACAGTTCGACATTCGTCCAGATTATTGCAGGGTTCCGATCTACCTACGATGACGTCCAGAAAACTCCATGCGAGACAGGTGTCTGATACTGATGACGCGATATTCTCAGCTGATCTGCATCCAGTCCTCAAACGTGTCTACGCGGCAAGGCAGGTCCGGGCCCCTGAGGATCTCGATACCGGATTACAGGCACTATTGACCCCTGAAAGTCTGACCGGGATAGATGCTGCGGTTGAACTGTTGGCCGCGGCCATGGCAAAACAGAAAAAACTTCTGGTGGTTGGGGATTTCGATGTCGATGGGGCCACCAGTAGCGCATTGATGGTAATGGCGCTGCGCGACATGGGGGCGACCAGCGTTGACTACCTGGTGCCAAACCGTTTTGCGTTTGGCTATGGGTTGACACCTGAAATTGTTGAGCTCGCCGCAAAGACAAGAAACCCTGACCTTATCATTACCGTGGATAACGGCGTGTCCAGTCTCGCGGGTGTCGCTAAAGCCCGGCAGATGGATATCGATGTCCTGGTGACGGACCACCACCTGCCCGGTCCGGAACTTCCGGCGGCCTGCGCCATTGTGAACCCCAACCTGGAGAACGACAGGTTTCCAAGTAAAGCACTGGCTGGTGTGGGAGTGGCTTTTTATCTCCTGCTGGCACTGCGCTCGCATCTGGAAGCCAATGGATGGTTTGACGGGCCTGCAGCAAACAGGCCTAATCTTGCGGCTTATCTTGACCTTGTCGCTCTGGGTACAGTGGCGGATCTTGTTCCGCTGGATAGAAACAACCGTATTCTTGTGCAACAGGGTTTGCAGCGAATCCGTGCGGGTAAATGTCGTCCGGGCATACAGGCGTTGCTTGAGATCGCGGGTCGCAATATCAACAGAGTAATTGCTTCTGATTTCGGCTTTGCAGTCGGACCACGCCTGAATGCAGCGGGACGACTGGACGATATGTCCCTGGGTATTGAGTGTCTCATGAGTGAGTCGATTGACCGGGCTCGCGAACTTGCCGGACAACTCGACGCATTGAATCGTGAGCGTCGCGAAATTGAAGCCGACATGAAAACAGAAGCGATAGACTCAATCGAACAGCTGCACCTGGCAGAATCCGGGTTACCCATCGGCTTGTGTCTTTACGATCAGGGCTGGCATCAGGGGGTGATCGGTATTCTGGCGTCCAGAGTCAAAGAGCAGTTTCACCGGCCGGTAATCGCGTTCGCACCTGCGGGCGAGGGTGAGATCAAGGGTTCAGCGCGTTCGATTCCAGGATTGCATATTCGCGATACACTGGATTCCATTGCGGCACGCCAACCACAGTTGCTGCAAAAGTTTGGTGGCCATGCGATGGCAGCCGGTTTGTCTTTGGAGGCAAAAAATCTGCCCGCGTTCAAGGAGGCATTTCTTTACGAGCTTGAAAAGTCGCTTGATCAGGACGCGCTTACTGGAGTTATTGAGTCAGATGGCCAGCTCACTGACGATGATTTCAGCCTGGATCTATCGGAACAATTGCGCCAGGCCGGCCCCTGGGGGCAGGGCTTTGCTGAACCGCTGTTTGATGGCCGGTTTACAGTGTTGAATGCGCGAATAGT
>JBHPFC010000045.1:0-23255 GCA_042576405.1 Pseudomonadota bacterium
GTCGAGAGCCGAAAAGTGGAAGTCGGTCAGGCTTATAAACAGCAATGGATTATCAAAAAAGGTCTAAAACAAGGCGAACGGGTAATTTACGACGGCCTGCAGAAAGTCCGTCCGGGTGTGGTCGTAAATATCAAAGACAAAGATTCGCCGCCAAAGGCGGGCTGAAAGCAGTAAATAAATTTTTCGTTCACCCCGGTCACCGGCATTACTAACGGGGCAAGTTCTGAGAATCCGCCCCGGGGGCTGCTTCCTTCCCGGCACGCTTATTAAAAGCACGCACGGCAGATTTGATGGTGTCAAAGCGATGACCTGCATACGCCTCACGACGTTTCACCCCCCAGTCATGATTAAAAAACTTCATCAGATTACGCTTTGCACGAGCAACGTTGAGCACAATACCCTGGGCGGCCAGTTCCTCCCTGAGCTCATCGATCTTTTGCAGTGCCGTTATGTCGATGACATTGATAGAACTTGCGTCTACTACAACCCATTCCACAGGTGTTTCAGCTGCCGCGATGGTTGCACGCAAACGATCCCTGAAGTAGTCGGCATTGAAGAAAACCAGGTTTGCTTCGAATCTGTACAGAATAAGTCCCGGTATGGTGGTGGCACCCGGGAAGTCCGCAATGTTATGAAACCCTTTTATCCCCTTCACACGGCCCAACACCCCATCGTGAGGCCGGGACACCACTGTCAACAACCAGAACAATGACAGGGCTACAGCAAGCAACACCCCGGGAAGCACACCCAGTATCAATACCCCCAGCGTGGTTGTGACCGAGAGCACAAGCTCACGATGACTTATTTCATACAGGTCACGCAACTCCTTGAAGTCGAACAGACCCACAGCGGACACCATGATAACGGCGGCCAGAGCAGCAGTGGGCACAAACCCGAGCGGCTCAGTCATGAAAAACAGGATCAGAAGCATAGTGCCCGCTGCCACAATCCCAACCAGCTGGGTCTTGCCACCCATGGCATTATTGACTGCGGTGCGTGAATCTGCGCCGGTTACCGGAAAGCCCTGCGCCAGTCCGGAAGCAATATTGCTGGCGCCGAAGGCGATCAGCTCCTGGTTGGCATTGATCGCGTAACGATTACGCCGTGCAAAGCTCTTGGCTGTCAGTACACCACTGGTAAAGCTGACCAGGGCGATGCCTGCCGCATCGGCGAAAAGTGTCTTGAACGTATTGAGATCGACAGTGGCAATCTGCAAGGAAGGCAGCCCTGCCGGAACACTTCCAAGTACTGCAACACCGCTTTGATCGAGACCCAGCATCACTACCGCGGCGATGCCGGCAATCACAACGACAAGCGCGGCCGGTAATTTCGGCGCTACCCGGCGCAGGATGACCAGGGCGATCAGAAGGCTGAGGCCGAGAACCAGCGTGGGTAGATGCGAGTCCTGGACCTGGACAATAAATTCAATCAGTTTCGGGAAGAATTCCTCTTCAGTTCCGGAATATCCGAACAGCTTCTGGAGTTGACCCGCGATGATAATCAGCGCGATGCCATTCAGGTATCCGGTAAGAATAGGTTGTGATAAAAAGTTGGCAATAAACCCAAGGCGCGAAACTCCCGCAACGACGTACAATATGCCTGTCATCAGGGTCAGGATCACCATCAGGGCGAGATATCGCTCAGGATCGCCGCCAGCCAATGGCCCAAGACTCGCAGCAACGATGATGCAGGTAGCTGCATCAGGACCGGTCATCAGTTGACGCGAAGAACCGAACAGCGCGTAGGCCAGCAGTGGGAAGATGGCTGAGTACATGCCGATCACCGCCGGAACGCCGGCGAGGTCTGCATAGGCAATACCAACAGGAAGCGCAATTGCCGCTACGGACAGACCTGCTCCCAGGTCACTGCGCAACCAGGACCGATCATAGCTCTTGAAGCTTTCCACCCCCGGCATGAAATGACGGACGAATGCGAGCACCTTTCCTTGCTTGTTCGCGTTATTCAAGAATGCTCTCCTCTGTCTACTGCGTCCGCATCGACATATCTTCGCAAAGGTAGCTCATATCAGAAAGTGTGGGACCCAGCACGCGTTTCTTTGTGGGCATGATGGCCTGTACGAGTTCGCTACCGAACGTTAGTCGATAACGACTTGCCGCCCTGCCTTACCAGCCTGCGAATCAGCGCCATCAGGTGCTCACGGGAAGAGGCGCCCTTTTCAACAATCTGCTCGACCCGTCCGCTCAGGATGCGCCGGTCTTCGTCAGTCAGGTCTTTGGCGGTCAGTACAATCACCGGAATATCCTGCCACTCGGCATTAGCGCGCATCTCAATCAGGAAATCGAAACCATCCATGACCGGCATCATCAGGTCCAGCAGAATCAGATTTGGCTTTTGCCGGTCTAATTGATCAAGTGCTTCGCGCCCATTACCGGCTTCACTGACCTGCCACCCGGCCTTCTCCAGTGTGCGCACCATCATCTCGCGTGTTGGCACGTCATCCTCCACCAGCAACACCGAATCGGACTCCCCTGGAGTTTGATAGCGTGCCAGGGTATTGTGCAAGCGATCATGCTCTACTGGCTTGGTCAGATAATCGGTGGCCCCAAGGGCATAGCCTTTGCTCTTGTCGTCGACCATGGTCAGCATCACCACCGGGACCGTGTGCAGCACCGGGTCGGCTTTCAACGCACGTAACACCGACCAGCCATCCATGTCCGGCATCATGACATCCAGCGTGATGGCTGCCGGTTGCAGTTGGTGCGCCAGGCGCAGGCCTTCCTCGCCGCTGAGCGCCGTGACGACAGTGAAACCGTCTTTCTCGAGGAAACGCCCAATGAGCTCACTGGCCTCGGCGTCGTCATCAATCACCAATATGGTGTTGCCGGGTTTGACCTTATCGAGATCACCTGACGCATGAACACCCTCATTGGTGATTTGCGAGGCGGCTTCCGACGGCACCTCAGCCCCTGGCAGGTTGGCGGGCAGCCGGATAGTAAACGTGGAACCCACGCCCACCTGGCTGGCGACGGTCAGATCACCGCCCAACATCTGACAGAAGCGTCGCGAGATGGCCAGACCGAGACCGGTGCCGCCATAATCGCGCGTCGTCGAATTATCCGCCTGACTGAATTCTTCGAACACATGGTCCAGCTTGTCTGCCGCGATGCCGATGCCGCTGTCATTCACGGCAAAGGATAACCACTCCACGCCATCCGCCTGTTCACGCGCCACGCTCAGGGTAATGGTGCCTTCATGGGTGAACTTGGCGGCATTGGACAACAGGTTCAACAGTGACTGGCGCAGCTTGGTGATATCCTGGTGAGCATGGCCGAGTTGCTCGCCGCGTTCGATTTTGAACCTGTTGTCGTTACTGCTCATCAGTGGTTGTGCGGTGCCGGCGACCTGGTCTATCAGCCCCCCCACGTCAAATACTTCGGCGTAGGCCTCCATTTTACCGGACTCGATCTTGGACAGGTCGAGCACATCATTGATCAATGACAGCAGGTGGGTACCGGCCTGGTTGATCTTCTTCAGATCGGGGATAAAGTCATCCTGACCGACATCCTCGGCCTCCTCTATCAGCATCTCGCTGTAACCCAGAATGGCATTCATGGGCGTGCGCAACTCATGACTCATGTTGGCGAGGAAGGCACTCTTGGCCTGGTTGGCCCCGTCGGCCGCTCGCTTCGCCTCAAGTATTTCGGCTTCGGCTTTTTTCTGCTCTGTTACGTCGATAATAAAGGCGGAGTAATACATTTCGCCATCGATGTTATTTTTCGAGATACCCACTTCCGCCGGGAAAACGGTGCCGTCTTTGGTCAGGCCCGACAACGTCATGCCCCGGCTCTCCAGTTGTCTGCTGGAGATGCCCGAATCCCGAAACCGGTGAACATTTTTGAGATGGTCTTTGCGCGCATACTCGGGGAGTAACATGGTGATCGGATTGCCCAGGACTTCGATCGCCTTGTAGCCCCATATCGCCTCCGCTGCAGGGTTAAAACCCACAACGACCTGGTTGTCATCGATGGTAAGAATCCCGTTAGTGGCATTTTCCAGGATCATCTCTGTTTGCTTGTTCGCTTTGCGTAAATCTTTGGTCCGCGTTTCGACCCGGTCCTCGAGCTCATCCCTGGCACGCAACAGCGCCTTGTTTGTCCTCTCGCCCATGACGAGAACAAACACGATCCCGCCCAGCGCGAGCAACAACGTAACACCGAAAACGCCCATCGCCGTCAACCGCACGATCGTAAACGTCGACATCGCTTCGGCGACATCCACTTCGCTGGTCAACCCGAGCCCAAGCTCACCGTCCCACATCCACGCGCCAAATACCGGTACCCCCCGGTAGTCTCGATACCCCTCCAGGTCTATTTGTACGGGAGACCGCCGGCTGCCTGCCCCGGCACTGGCGGCTATGGCGCTTTCAGCCATGAGTGTCAGCGGTTGCTGCGCACGCGGAAGGTCGGAACGGAAACCCTCCGTCATATCACCACCCGGATCACGAACCTGTATATTGAGGATGCTGGACTCGCCTTCACTGAGCAGCCCGATATCTCGTAACTCGCTTTCAAAGCGACTCGATGACATTAATAGCCCGGTCTGATCGAAGACGTAACTTTCAACGCTCTCGCCGACGCCCGAGAGCTGCAATACACGAGAGAACCCTTCCGCAGGATCCAGGCGCATCGTCAGTGCGGCAATGACGTCTCCACTGTTGCCTCGAATCGGAACTGCGATGAAGAGACTCGTGGTGTTTTCGATACGCCTGCCGCCTATCGTTACATCAGAATATATCGGCGGTATAAATACCGCTTCGCCGGCGAACACCCGGTCAAGCAGTTGTGGTCTCTGAATTGCAATCAGGTTTCGGGTGCCTATATTAGAATCCCTGGCGGACGCAACACTGATCCCGTCGCGGTCAATGACAAAAAATCCAAGGCCCATGTCACTCTGGCTTTTAGCCAGGGTTCGACGAATATTCTCCAGTTCCGCCGATTTCAACAACGACCTGGGAGTTGCCGCGACAGCCAGTAAATCCTCTGTTTGTCGAATCAGCACCGAATCCATGCTGATCTGCTTGAGCATACCCGCCCGCAGTTGCACCCAGATAGTGAGCCGGTCGGCGGCGGTCACCAGCGCGTTTTCAAGGTTCCTGTTGACGCCCCGCAGCACTTGTTCATGGATTCTTTCCAGTGCAAACCATCCAACGCTTAAGATCAGTACAACGAAAACACTGAGAAAGCCATAAATGAGGATCCGAAAGCGAAGTGTCCCCGTCTGTAGTACGGCACCCTCGCCCGCAGTAAAGCGGCGACTGATGATACTCAGCAACATCAATAACAGGAAAAGACTGACCACTCCGCCGACCAGCCACCAAACAGCATTGAGATTCGCCGACGCCTGCTGGTCACTGCCCAGCCGCCATTTCTTGCGCAGCGCGTTTATCTTGGCTTCATCAACTGAAGCCATCGCTTTTTGCAGGATATCCCTCAGAAGGGGGGCGCTCAGACGGACGCCAAGGGCATTGGTCATGGTCAGCTCAGGGATATTCGTCAGGAAGGCAACCTGCAGTCCGGTCAGGCTGTGTTCTTCCATTTGGTAATTTACGGCATTGAAAGACCCCAGCATCGCGTCGGCACGGCCATCCAGTACGGCAAAAAGCGCGTCCAGGTTGCTGTCTGTGAGGATCAGTTCAGCCTCCGGAATTTCCCGTTCCATATAACCCTGCTGGAAATAGCCCTCGGTTATTGCGACTCTTTTGCCGCGCAGATCCGGCAAGGATTCAATCCGGGGGCCTTGATCGCTGATAATCACCACTGACGGCGAGTGAACATACTGGTCGGTGAAGTGCATGAACTGCTTGCGCTCGGGCGACGGTGTCACGTTTATCAGGACGTCAAGCGCGTCGACCCGAATCATATCCATGAATTGCTTCCAGCTGCGGCCGCCGACGAACTCGACCTCGAGCCCGGCCTCCGACGCCAGGAGCTTTATATAGTCAACCGCATACCCTCGCGGCTCACCGTCAACGCTGAAATTAAACGGGGCATAGCCTGTTTCATTGTGGGCACGGATGACCGGATGCTGCTCGATCCAGGCTATTTCATCGGCGGTCAATTTCAGGGTACCGGTCTGCGCGGATGGCGACGGCGCGGCCAGCTGAACGCCCCAGCGGTTTTTAATGGCCTGAATCTCATCTCGGCTCAGGCTCCCGATTGCCTTGTTCAGGAGTCCGAGAAGTTCCGGCCAGTCGGAACGCACGCCGAACGCAAGCTGCATCATGTCAAAACCGGAATCGGTGGCGACCGTCAGGTTGACCAGGTTGTTCTCGGATATCAGGTAACTGGCAACGGCAAGGTTCTCCACCATCGCATCGACCTGGCCGGAGGCAACTGCGCGCAATGCATCCAGTGAAGAATCCATTTCCTGAATTTCAGTACCAGGGAGCGTGTTCCTGACGAGGTCCACGATCGCGTAGTTCCTGACCACGGCGACCCGGTGTGCGGAGAGATCCTCGAGTCCGCTTATCTTTTTAAAGTCCCTGCGACTGATAACCACCCAGGGAACGGAGGTCACCGTATCGCTGAAACGTAGATACTCGCTGCGTGCCGGGGTCTCCTGGCTGAGCGATACCAGATCCAGGCTACGATCACGCGCCCCTTGCAGCACCTGGTCCCAGTCAAGTCCGGAGGCCAGCTCGAAGGTAAGCCCGAGTCTCTGGCCAAGCAGGTCCAGGAAGTCTGCCGCCATACCGCTGTGCGCACCCTGTCCGTCAATAAAGTCGAACGGTGGCCAGGCAGGATCAACCCCCAGGCGAATGACCGGATGTTCCTGGATCCATCGCCGTTCTGTTTCACTGAGTGTGACAGTGGTGAGCTGCGCGCTTGCGGGCTCACTGCCCGATGTGCTGGCAAAACCGTATGTACCCGGGGACAGTAGCCACAGGCACAGCAGCAATAACAGGTTTTCGGTGAGGCGATACTTCATGGAACAAGCATGTTAACCAGATCTGTTATATGCCGTGTTTCAGTCTTTCGCATGATGCATACCAAAGTAGTAAACCCGCCCTTCGAGCGGGGACACTGTATCCGGATTAAGTACCAGCTCAGGCTTTTTCAGGCGCACGACATCCTGCTGACGCTCGACCCATTTTTCAGCGGTACTCAGGGTAGACAGTACGCTACTCGCGCCTTTGGTGTAGTAATGCCCCGGGATAACGACCCGGGGCCGGTAACGAAGCAGTGCTGCATCAACATCCTCGTAGGAGAGAATGTGACTCGAGTCATCGATATTCATGATGAGAACATCGACATTCTTCAACGCCTCATCAACGAATCCGGCCGGCTGCGGGCGATTATCCCCCCAGTGGGCAATGCGTAAGCCCCCGGTTTCGATGATCTGAATAAAATTATCCATATGCAGGGGATTGTCCGGCGGGCAAAATTCCTGGCCGAACTCGGCGGCCGCTTCCGTCCACTTGTACCAGCCCCTGGACTTGCACATGTGCTTGTCAGCCAGACCGGTAATCCGGACATCGCCAAGCGCAAACTCGCCAGCCATGCGCTCCAGCACCATTGTCGCGTGCGCGCGGTATACCGCATCGTGATCAAAGTGCGCATGCGTGGACAGCACGATGTCTACCGGGATTGCCGGAAACTCACCCGGAAACCAGAGCCCCCATGCCCCGGACGGATCGTTCCGCCATGGGTCTACCAGAATGCGAATGCCATCGGGCGAGGTGATTTTGAACGCCATATGGCCGTAGAACTCGATTTTCACGTCCCCGGCTTTGGTGGCGTCCCCTCCCCGGGTCTGGGCAAGAACCACATTGTTATTATTCTCGGAATATTTCCATGAATCAGAATGCGGATGAGCCAATGGCGTTACCAGGAACATGGCAGCCAGGATGGCTGCGGACATGGCAGGTTTAAGCAGGCTCATTGGCGGTTTTCTCCGGGATAACCAGCCTCACACGATACCATACGTAACCTGGACCCGCTCAATCGGCCAGAAAGCGACATTCAGCAATCAGTAATTCCGGTGAAAACAGACCTTGAACGTTTGAGTTGTGGGGCAGGCGCGTTGTTTTCGCCTGTCACACACGAACGACTTGTTATCCATTTATTTGGCTATTCGTAAAATTTTACATATCCTGTTTCTAGAGAATATTCAGCGCCAATAATTTTAAGTTTGCCTTGTTGCACCAGGTTTTCAAGCATTTGTGATCCGTGCATCAAATGGTTTGTGGCAGCGAGGATATTGGCATGAATAGATAATTCTAGTAATTTACCAGGATCATTTCGAAGCGCAGTCTCGAACAATGGTTCTATAGTTGGTCGAATACGATTAACGATCGGGAGAACATTGGATGACTTTTCTTTCGATGGCCTTTCTAGTTCATCAATAGTAGCCTTAACTACACCACACATTGAATGACCAAGAACAACTACAATATTGCCAGCAACCCTGATTACAAATAGATCTCCCAATCCCTGATCGAATACGATTTCGGCAGGCATTCGACAAAATCTGCCCTTTGAATTTGCTTTACGATGGTATCGATGCTGCGTACTCCAGACAAAAAACGCTGATTTCCTTCTTTTAATCTTTTTATTGCTTCACTTGCCGCGATCATTTTTACTATGCTCTTAATATGGATAACTTATATTAGTGGGAAATAAAAACCCGATATGATTCTGTACGAAATTCATTCTATTCATTATTAATCAATTTCTTGGCTTCTTTATTCTGTAAGTATTAAATCACAAAAACAGCAAATATTTCCCCTTTTCCTGATTTCAATCATAAATTGACTATCAATATCTTCGAATCAATATAACCACTTTTCTGTGCCAGCTTGCCCAATTACATGGGTGAACGTCCGGTTTCGGGCGGAAAACGCGAATGTCTGAACTGGCAGTCGACTCCTGCCGATTAGCGAAATGGTATATAAGGCTTTCATGTAGTACCGGGTTCGGTCGGTAACTTGCCGTTCGTGACTGGGAAGAAGCTACTTACTGGCCCAGCTGCGTACGGGGAAGTTCGGCCACTTTCAGACATCGAGTAGCATGAAAACCCAGTGAAAGCATACCTTCAACGTTTAAGCTGTGGGGCGCGCAGCGAAGCAAGCGTCCCGCACGAGCGCATTGTTAGGCGGCACATCTATTCTATTTGCAGTTTTGTTATGTACGGCGAGGATTTTTACGTGGCCTGCCATAGAGAACTCTAAGCTCATCCTTTGCCTCCTCTAATCGGTCACGCTGTTCCTTGGGAAGATGTTGACCTGCTCGATTTATATAAAACGTTAGCATGGACATCGCCGATCGGAAAGGCTCTGACTTGCGACGCCGGCTTTGGTCTGCGGACTTTTTAAGCGAAAGCGCAATCTCTCGGGGGTTTTTAAGCGCAAATACGCCAGCTTCCAAGTCCAGAGCATCACTAGTTTCGGTTACATGTTGCGACCAACTCTTGCCGTTAGCAGCCGCTTTCTTATGTCTCTTTCGAATGGGCACGTGACGCCTAACGCCGCAAATAACTGACCCGAGCGAAGCTAGGGTCGGGAGTTCCTACGAAATAGTTGACACCCTCTGGTTATGCGCACGCTTGCTCAAACTCCATCGGTGACTGGTAACCCAATGACGAGTGTAGTCGCACACGGTTGTAAAAGTCGACATAGGATCGTATCGATCGTCTCAGTTCGGTATCACTCTGAAAGGTCTCTCGATGATACAGATCGGATTTCATCGTCTTGTTCCACGATTCCATATGCGCATTGTCATTCATACGCCGCGGCCGGTTAACACTCTGTGCGATGCCGGCTCTCTTCAAGGCCTGCCGATAGCCTGTTGATATACACTCAATGCCACGGTCACTGTGAAATATCGGCTGGCTCTTCGGCTGACGCACGCGTAATGCGTGCTGCAAGGCCCTGCGTGCCAGCGCCGTTGTGCGTTCCTTGCCCAGTGCCCATCCCAGCAGCCGGCGTGAATACCGGTCCATCACCGTGGCCAGGTAACGCCACTGGCCGTTCACCTTCAAGTAGGTCACATCACCCACCCAGAGCTGATCCACCCCGGTCACGTCCAGTGCGCGTATCTCGTTCTTGACCATCACGAACTGTCGAGAGAGCCCCGTCATGCGTCGATACAGCCGTTCTGATACCGCCTGGATACCGTGTTCCCGCATTAATCGCTCGATTCGTCGCTTCCCAACCGCTTCGCCTACACGTTTCAGGGCAGCATGCACGCGGGGACTGCCGTAGGTCTCACGGCTTGCCTGATGCAGCTGGCGGATCTTATCCACCAGGCGTACATCCTCTTTCGCACACTCACTGGGCAGGCGATCTCGCCAGGCGTAATACCCGCCCCGCGTCACGCCGTAGAGTTCACACATCGTCTTCACCGGGACGGTGTCTTTTTCGTGGTCGATGAACGCGAAGATGTCGCTTTTCGTTCGGAAGTGAACGCGATGGCTTTTTTTAAAAGGTCATGCTCGAGCTTGAGACGCTCGTAGTCTTTCTTCATGCGACGCAATGCCTTCAATTCAGCGGCAACGTCCTTATCAACATTCACACCCTTGGTCATGATCCGGCCCTCTCGTGCTTCCTTACGCCAACGAGACAACATAAACGGGTGAATGTAAAGTGACTCGGCGACATCTTTAATCGCCACGCCTGGCAACCGACTCAGTTTGACGGCTGTCGCCTTGAATTCATCACTGTACTTGTACGTCGTTCTCGGACCTGGTTTTGGCATCTTTGATCGCTCCTGAACAGTTAGTTCAGGGTGTCAACCAAACTGTGGGAACTCTCGTCCGTGTTAATTTGCATTGTTAGGCATTTACTCTTTATCAAAACTATCGACAATGATAGCACCCATAGATGCCGGCATTGTTATTACAATTAGACGCTTAAACGCGATGGCTGGCTCTGTTACAAGAGGTAATTTATCCAACGAAAATAAAATAAGCGCAACAACTAAAGCTGCTATCAAATACGCAATAATTATTCGGCTTATGAAAACAGGGATTCTATATTTGATGTTTGCTTGAAATACACTTTCATATGCGAAAAAGCTTAAAAATACTACTGACAAAATAAAAATATAGAGAAGATTTGTTAAGGGCAGAGTTTCTCCTAATTTCCACGCTTCTTCTGAGAATGAAATAGGAACCGCCAAAGCAAATGCCCCAATAGCTACTTGGCTCGCATCTTCTAAATTGAAACTCAGGTTCATATTTGTATGCCTAACGACCAAGCTGTGCGTCGCAAACGAAGCGCAGCGTAGTTTGTGTCCAAACGAGTGCCTTGTTAGGGCTTTTCATTGTTTTCTGTAATTAGCCTTGTAAGCTCATCTATTTTTTGATGCAGGCGCATTATTTCCAAGTCTGTTTTTAGGCTTACCTTATAATTTTCAGTAATATCTAGCCTGTCTTTAGCTGTATGTCTATTTTGTGACATCATTATAACTGGTGCTTGAAGAGCTGCTATTGTAGATAGCATTAAGTTCAGAAGAATATATGGATATGGGTCAAAAGGTTCTTTTGGGCTTACTAAATAAAATGAGTTTATTGCCATCCATGTAACTAGCACAGTTAAAAATATAATTATAAACGTCCAGGAACCACCAAAAACAGATATTTTATCAGCAAGTCGCTGACCAAATGTTAGTTGCTCATGGAATAACTCATTTACATTTTCTGCAATTGGTTCTGCTTCGGCAATACTGTCAATTACATTTTGTTCTTGCTTTTCCAGGTCTTTGTATGAAGAGCCTAATAGAGAATTAGCTAGAGCATCTATGTATTTGTTCATGATGTTTTCCTTTTTACTTTTGCCCTAACGTTTTAACTAATTCGCGCCGTTTTTTGGTGTCGAATTGAGCGTTTTGTTATGTTTTTTTGTAGAAATAATCCGGATATATAATACGCCAAGAATTGCGGAAAGAACTGAGGCGACCAAAATTGATGTTTTTGCGTTATGGAGATGCTCGGGTTGCGCGTCAAAACCCAGTGCGGCGATAAAAGTGGACATGGTGAAGCCTATCCCTGCTATGAGCGAAACACCCATGACATGTTCTAAATTAACGTCATCAGGTAAGCAGCCTATTTTGTAGCGCAGACCCAGCCAGCAAGCGCCGGAAATACCGATAAATTTTCCAATTACGAGTCCAGTAATAATTCCTAATCCAGTTGGATGCTGGAGGCTTTCTATAAATGAGCTAAAGCCAAATACTACGCCAGCATTGGTCAACGCAAACAGCGGTAAGATAAATAATGCTACCGGTAAGTCCAGTGCATCTTCCCAACGACGCAAGGGTGTGCTGGCGCGTTCTGCAAAATCGCGCACCTCTAGTACTTGTTCGTGATCTCGTCTGCTACCGAGAACATCCACCTCTTTTGTTTTTTTCTGCATTGAGCTGATTGTCGATTTTGCTTTATCGAGCAATTTTCCTGACGCTAACTTGGGTCTTGCTGGCACCGTCAAGGCAATTGCGACACCAGCAACCGTGGGGTGAACGCCGGACTTGAGCATCGCCCACCATGCTGCAACGCCGATGATAATATAGAATAGCGGCTGCCGAACGCCTGCGTAGTTGGCCACTGCCAAAAACGCAATAAGCGCAAATGCACTTGACAGGTGCATTACAGATATTTCCTGGGTGTAAAATATTGCAATGACCAGTATCGCGCCGACATCGTCGACAATGGCGAGGCCAACGATGAAAGCCAGGAGGCTAACAGGTATATGTTTTCTCACAAGGGTAAGGACACCCAGCGCAAACGCGGTATCGGTTGCCATTGGTATGCCCCATCCAATCTGTGAATCAAGTGACCAGTTGAACAAGGAATAAATCACAGCTGGACAAACCATTCCACCGACGGCACAGAGAATCAGCATACGTCGATTTTCAGGTCGAGCGAGGTCTCCAGCAAGTACTTCCCGTTTGATCTCAAGACCGAGCAGGAAGAAAAACACTACCATCAAACCATCATTTATAATGTGTTTGAGTGAAGCCCGTAGCTCAAATTCTCCCACAAATAACCCAATCGGTGTGTGTATCAGATTTTGATAGGTAGAAGAATAAGATGAGTTTGCCCACCAAAGGGCCGCGATTGTAGCGACCAGAAGAAACAGGCTGGAGGTTGTCTGGGCGCGAATGAAATTGGAAAATGGATCGTGGATATTTTCCAGACCACGCTGCAATACATTTTTAGAGTCGTTGGTCATATTAATGAGCTGAATATACTTTAAAGAAGCGGCGGTCGGTTTTATTCCCAACTAACTCTAACGGTCATGGCATTTCAACTACATGAAGTAATTTGAATTCAGCACAGGTATTATTATTCATTTAAAGTACCTTATAAAAACATAACAGTTGTATTAACGAGGACCTCGTTATAACACTCAAATTGTCAGCCAATCAATGAACTAGGGACGTTTTTGCCATTTTTGTTTCCCAGAAAAACGAGACGTCGTTATACATCTGTAGGTAATGCGCCTTTTGCGCGGTCGCCCACGGGTCAACGCCCGGTTTCGGGAGAAAAATCTGTATGTCTTCTTAGGGTCGCAAGAAGACTGTTACAGGAATCTAATATTAGCGCCATCTAAAGGACGGGAGTCGGCCAGAACAGGTCATTCCCAAAAACAGAAAATCCAGCCGAAGCGGGGTTTTCTGTTTCTGAAGACTCTGGCGGACTGGCCGATAACGTAGTCAGCACAGCGTATCGTTAATAATTAATAAAGTGTGTGTTGCTGGTGGCTTCACTCCACCATCCAGCGACGCTGCCAGCGTCTTATCTCCTCCGAAGACGTTGGCTTTTTTATGCTCCGATACATTTTGCTACGCCAGTCGAAACGCTGGCTTTCAGTCGTCTCCCGCCTGACGGTCAGGGAGAGGCCGCGAACTGTGTTTGCGCGTACGGATAAGTCCGGTTAAAAACAGACATACATCGCTTTAATATGTTGGCCACCCGACTCTGACCTGGTGATTGTGAATCACATAGCTTCCTGATTTAAACTAAAGACGACTGCCCCTTGCGTGTTTCGACACCGCGTGAATAAAGAAGCAACCCGTAAGCTGTATCCAGAGAAACAGCGCAGCTGTTCAACGCAGCCTGGAAGAAGATCATTGGCCGTACAGGCGGTGCAGATAATGGTCAAAGTGCGCCTGCAAGTCTGCCGGGTTCCGAACCATGTGGTGAATAAAGTCGAATAGCGGCCACGCTTCTCTTGAGAAAAGCCGGTACTTTTCGACCATAGCCAGCGTATGAACGCCCTCGCCTTCGATGCCCTCTGTCTCACCCCTGGCCAGCCTGCGGCCAAGCTCGTGATGGTGGGAGTCCTCACTGGTAGCGGTGGTAACAAGATCTCCCAGCCCGGCAAGCTCCCACGGACTGCCGGCACAACCACCCATACTGCGCACGATTCCATCCAGCTCTCGTACCGACGCAACCGTGAGATATCCACGCACGTTATCACCCAGTTGCAGTTCATCCGCCATGCCAAACGCCATGGCGTAAACGTTTTTCAGAATCACCGACCAGCTGATCCCGGCAATATCAGTGCTGCGTTCCATGAACAGTCCGGAGCCGTGAAACAGATCGTGCACCCGGGTATAGATCCCGTCATCCAGACAGCCCAGCTGGGCAAACGCATAACGCCCGGCGCGGATCTCCTCGGAGATCATGGGGCCGTACAGCAGGGCGTACATGTGATCCTTACCCAGCACATCGGCAAACACCTGCGCCGCCGTCTGGCCTGCCTCATCAAGGCCCTTGGCGATACTCACACAGATTGTACCGGTGCCGAGCAGGGGCCTGATTTTTTCGATGACCTCCCTGTGGGGATTTACCGGAAGACAGAACAGAATAATGTCCGCATCGGGGACCGCATCCTCCAGCAGCAAGGACTGGAAACCGGCCGCGGGGTATTTTTCCCAGATATCGAGTTGCGCGCGACTTCCGAGCAATACCTCCATGGCATGCCCCATTTCACCGTATCCCAGTACCAGAATCCGCGGTGTTTCCATGTTTTCCTTCACGGCCGTGCAGGGCCCAACCCCGACTAAATACAAATTATCATCTGATTACCGAAAGTTAGCCAGCCTTGTTCCCGGAGACAAGCTTCCCTACTCTATCCTCATTGCCAGCGCCAATAAACGGGCAATTGTTTATTAACCCTTCGGACGCCTCGGGTAGCAATGGGCGGGCAGCAAAAGCGGGGTTCCTGGTTGGCGACCACAGGCCAAGACTGGATATTCAACCCCTAATGAACACAATATGTCGAAAGCTCCGCTCCATCAGGAATTTGTTAACAAGTAATATCGATCCAGCTAGGGCAAGTTGTCAGTCTACCGCTTGTCGCTAAAGCCCTCCAGAGCAAGCTCTGCCTCGGTTTTCATGCCAAATTTCTTCATCAGCATCGTCGGTGGACAGAACCCCGTAAACGAACTCTGCAAGCAATTGAAACCGATAAACAACGTAAACCATGTCCAGTAAGGACTGTGAAATAGCGCTAACAGCGATGTAAGCATCACCATGATGCCGCCGAAGGCAAACATTGATCTCTCTATAGACATCTCTTACCTCTCCGAGTGAAACATACGAATTCCGTTTAACAGCAGCAAGTATAACCGAACACGAAATGACCATCTTCGGCCATTACTTGCCGTTCGTAGAAACAAAAAAGGCGGCCCAAAGGCCGCCTATTGGAGGAGATTTACAACCACAAGAATTCATTAAATGATATGCGAATATTTACCATCTAATGGTCACGCTATCCGAGCCACCGTTAACACCGGAACAGCCTGCTGCGCAAATATTACTAACGGTATCGCTATTTCAGAACTAGCGCACGGTACCGAACCCCTTGTCCCCGGTGTGCGGTGGCACAGGCAACCCGGCAATACGCATGCCCTGTGTCACCGGTCCATTTGGAAACAAGTACCATAGGTATTTACGACCACCGTGACCGGTAAATATTTCATCGAGCATCTCCTCGAGATCACGACCTTTTTCTGCTTCTCCGAACTCCAGATAATAGTCACGCAGACACTCGATCACCCCGAGATGCTCGTTGGTTAGCGATATGCCGTCTCGAAAGGCCATTTCACGCACATGCGTTTCCCCTAAACCATCCAGCAACTGCTTGCGATAGGTACGCGCCTGGCTGTCAACATCGGTATCGACGCTCCTGTCTTCCGTCCATTCAACCCATTTCCTTGCCTGTTCTGCAGTCAGTGTGGTCGACATTTCATTAGCTCCTTTGCAATTTACTTGTCTCATACAACCGTGGCCCCCTATGTGACCCAATCCATTCAGTGCTGCCTGCTCAGGGGAACTGTCTGGATTCCAAGGGTGCCGTGTCTCCACTAAATTCCTGACAAAATTAGTCAGGTTTTGTAAAGAATATATTCCTGACTAAATTTGTCAAGTATTATTCTGCCTACCCGCAACAGCGGGCGAAGGGTGAAACGTGTGCGGCAAATTGTTGCTGAGGTGGCTTTAGGCCGTTTTTAGTTATCCGGTTGACGTGAATATTAGGACTCACTAAATGACTGCTATGGGTTGCGGATTCAACCGATCGATCCAGGCTATGTGCTAAAACGCACAGAGCGTCCGAGTTCGGCTGCGGATTCAACCGGTCGATGCAACAAACGCATTAGATTTCCATTAGTAAGCAACCTGCGTCCTGAATCCCATAATTATTAACTGCCTGAGCGTGCCCTGCGGGTCATCCCGATGGGACGCAGGAACTGGCTGTTTAACTGGATCCAGGTGTGCGCCAAACACGTTGGTGTCATCCAAAGCCTGCTGGTCACCTGCCGGCTTCAGGGAGTTGATCCCTACACCTATCTGGTGGGTGTGCTGCAACGCGTGAGCCTGCATCCGGCCCGCGATGTCGAGAAACTCACCCCGCGTCGATGGAAGGAACTGTTCGCGCATAATCCTTTGAAATCATATCTGGCCGGGTTGGGCAAGTAGCGCCTTCGATTCACCGGTTACACCGGATGGAGCCCAAGAAGGCGCTCGAAAACGGAGACTACTCCCGGGATAAACCCGAGCCCGGGGTAGCTTTCATCCGAAAAGAGAGTCCCCCGTCTCTATATCTAATCTAATTCGCTTTATTGATGACAGTAGTCTTCACATCCTGCAATGCATCCATAACCACAGCGGACACATTTACGACGTACGGCCACCATAATAGAGACTGTCCCAGCGGCGGATACACTGCTGGAATTGTGCCTTTAGTCCATAATATAGTGTTTGCCAATCCACGCTTCGGTTGGTCCATCCTCACTATATATGTACCTTTAGGGTAGGTGGTGCTTCCCAACGCGAATGTCTCGTTACTCTTCTCAACCTTGATTCCATTGAACAACATAAGATTGACAAGACTGGCCGTTGCGGCAGGATCTTTCTGCAAAGGGGCCTGCGACGGGATTACATACGCCGCAGGGAACTCCACGACAGTTAGCCCGTTATATTGCTCATACGGTGTCTCATTAAGCAAATACTCAGGGATGAGTTGCTGGGGAAGATCAAGGGCACCTCGCCTGAACATCTCAATCTGATCGGAAAGCATCCCGACTTTATTCGCGGATGCATACTTTAATGCTCCCCAAACCGCAGCATAAAGGGCATCTACTCCACTCTCATCCTCGCTGGGTGTCTGGATGGTATGTGCATAAGCACCGTGGTACATCGCGTACGTGGCTGGGCGAACCGGCGCCCAGTCATCTCGACCACTTGGCATGTCCCTAAAAGGAATCGTAGTAACGAGGCCCATTTGGGACAATAACGCAGACTCCATGGCTTTCGCTTCGTAGAACGCCCACTTAAGATAGAGATCATATTCGTAGTTAGGATTGTGCCACGGAGTCCCAGGTTCAATCAGCATCGGGTTAACGAAACCACGCAGATCCAGAAACACCACCGGGTTCCATTCAGTGATGAGACTAACAACGGCTTTGGTTTCCGGCTGCGTCTGTTTCGTAAAATCCGTACCCAGGTCCACTGATGCAGCGTTCTCAAGCTTTCCTTGCACACGTCCATCCGGATTCCCCACGACAACCACGAGAACCACCAAGTTTTCCAGAATTGTTTTGGTGTCCACGTCATCCTGGTACGCCAAGGTTTCTATCAGTCTTATGGCAGCGTCGACCGTTGGGTATTCGTTGCCACCAATACCGGCGAGTATAACCACCGGGACTTTGAAGTCAGAGAGCTTGCTGATGGCATTTTGGGCTTTCTCCGGGTCACTTAACATTTTCTTTTGAACGGCTTGATACCCTCCCAAATTACCTGAAGATACAGACGCCAGGAAAAGGTGTCTCCCGCCTGCTGATTTCCCTATAACATTTATCTTGACGCGATTACTGTTGACCTCGATCTCACGAAGTTTCGGCGCAATTTCAGAATAGAGAATGGAGTCATAATATTGTGACGGGGTTTCTTGTTCTGGCACCACATCCCACCAAGCACCATCCCCCGACATCACAGTGTCTGAAAACCCAATTCCAAAGAACAATGCAATGGCCATTACAGCGACCAAGGGATATTGACCACTGCTCGATACACTCGGAATCTTGATCTGTATCATGTTGCACCTCCTTAGAGCAGATTGCTTCGGACGCCCTCACATCTGAGTTCCGTGCGGAGAACTGTATTCAGAGGGTCTATTAAAGCCGAACCAACCAAAGACCAATATAGCCAACTGCCGTAATAGAAAGAACAAACGCTCTCTTTTTTAGTAGTCAACAACGCACTGAGGAATCTTGCATTGACCAAAATCAACAACTATTCGATTCAGGGTTCTGCTACCGACCAAATTAGACACGCAGTCAGACTTCGGTGCGTTCCCCCGCCCTTTTCCAGCTTCAGGGGTTCGCGGACGCGGGATTCGCGGGAAGGCAATATCAGTGATCACTAAACGACAGCTCTGGGTCGTTCTCGGTATTTGGCCTGGACCTAATATTCGTGACCGCTAAAAGACGACTTCCGGCCACAAAGCGACATTCCTCGACTTCCAGTGAAGGTCTTGAACGCAATACCCTCCAGACATTTGACCCCAAAATTACAGACTTTCAATCTTCCGCGAAAAGTTACTTTTTTGATGAAATCACAAAAAGCCACCTCTGCAAGCCAAGATTAGACTTTTGCCGTTTCAGATGCTGTGCCTTAATCAGCTTTCGTTTCATCTGCTGGATGCTTATCAGGCTCTTTCTAAACCACAGTTATTGTGCTCTTTGCTGGCGACGCTGGGACTGATGCTCAGTAAATTCTTCTGCGCTAATTTCCCCATTTCCATTTACGTCAATATCCGCAAACGAAGGTGCATTATCCAGGTTTCTCATCCGATAACCCTGTTGTTCCCTTTCACTTATTCTCTTGCTCCGCGCTTCACTGAATTCCTTTTCAACTATTTTTCCATCTCCATCCAGATCATATTCAGAGTAGGTAGGCATATTTCTCCCCATTCCCATACCGTGCCCCATTCCGCGACCTTGGCCCATTCCCATCCCGCGGCGTTTTTCCATTTGTGCCTTTTGCCCCGCAGCCAGTTCATCCTGCGTTAATTGTCCATCACCATTTGTATCCAACTCCGAAAAGGGGGGCGCACTGGCAGCTCCGCGCATCGGTCTACCTTCTGCAGCTCTTGTTTCCATACGCTCCACGCGTACAGCATTGAACTCTTCTTCACTTATGACGCCATTACCATCTTTGTCAAAGCCGTCGAAAGAGATTGGGCCACGCATAGGAATTTCTTCCGATTGTGCACTGATTGGTGAGAAAACACTCACAAAAGCGATTATCAAACCAACCGAATATGAATTTTTCAAAATACTCATGACTCACCTCCAGAGGATGTGAATTACAAAAACAGTCACGTTCCACCACACTTTCTGAGGACCGTTAATAATAACCGTTTTCTAATATACTATAAATCTGGTATGGGTATGTTGCGAACACAGCACTCGCTTAATCAAGATCAAAAACGATACAAAATATTTTAAATACCCAAGGTAATTGCTCGGGATTTGCGGGCATGCTGTCTGGGATTATCAACCCCTGCATTTCAGCAGGGTAGAGATTTCGCTGAATCTGGATGCAAATTATCAAGCCATCCGATTCAACCGCTAAACGTCCATTTTAGGTGGTGGGCTGCAGTTTAGGGGTTTTGGCTGAATGGCAAGAGCGGGTCGTCTCCCGCCTGCTAGCACAATCTTATATGGAGCCTGTCTGCTAGGTCTGAGTTTGACCTGAATCCTGCCGTTGAAAGTCTGGGGAGTGCCACAGCCTGGCGCTGGTGTGTACGGGGAAGTTCGGCCAGAACACGACATTCAGTGATCTGAAAATCCGGTGAAAACGGACATTCAACGCCAAGTTAGGCGACTCGCTAAACACCGTATTGCCTCCTAAGAGATAGAAACTCTTCAAATACTGCTTCGATCTGTTCCGCATCTGCTTCAAGAGCTTCTATCCGCATCGCGCCTTGCGACCCACCTTTGATTTGTTCCTTTCTCCAAGGGGGAATTCTGAACTCCAAAGGGGACTCTTTTCGAAGCGGTAGGTAATCCCAAGTGGCATGAACATAGTAATTTCGTAATGGACGAATATTTTCAGCACGCAACGCCCATATTTCAAAATCACTGATATCCGAAATATGTTCGCACTCCGCGAGGTGCTTCCTGAGCCTCTCGATCGTTTCCGGCATGCCCGCTCGATTTAATACGCTATGCGAGGCGCTTGGGTTATTCGGGTTAGCCAATGCTCGCAAACAAAGCCCCAAGTTTAATTCGAGGAAATTGAAGTTCCTGAGTATCTTTCCAAGCGCTGTATTGATTCTTGCTTCGTGATCCAATCTTTTTACGCCTAACAGTTGAATTAACGAGACCCCGTGTCTCGTTATACATTTTTAGATGCATCGCTACTCATACCGTGAAATACCGCAAGAATTCATCATGTTTCCGAAGTCGCAACTCAACACGCTTATCAATTCCTTTTTCGCTGGTAAAGTCGATCACTACAGATTTACCCCAAATACGTTGCTGGGGGTTAACGCCTTGAATCTTTTCTCGGGGGATAAAGTGCTCTAGATCGTAAAGCTCCGGGAGGAACATTAAGTTGAACGGAAAGAAAGGGCGTATCCAGAGCCCCGCTCTCCCGAGCTCGACATTAAGGCAATTTCTAGCGCCGCCTAGTTTCGTAAGAAAGTTCTTGTGCGACCAGCCCGAGGCTCCCTTCTCAGAAAACTGAAATTCTGTCCCGGTTAGCGGGGAAACACCCTTTTTGTTAATTGACCGATATACCATAGAGGCGAGAATGACTATGACAAGCCAAGCAATTATCCCTGCGATTACGAGAGAGAAATTTGCTGTCACAAATCTAAGAAATTCGTCCATACCTGTCTCTTAAAGCATCTAACAGTTGAATTAACGAGACCCCGTGTCTCGTTATACATTTTTAGAAGGCATACACCACCTCACTCAACGCTTGGACCAAGATCTTCCTCCTGCAGCAGGCTACCATCTTGGGAATACCACCTATAGAGGCCAACTTTCTTGCCACGGTAGAACTTACCTTCTTCCTTTTTGTTGCCATTATCCCACCAACTTCTGTACTCACCGTGGTACTCGCCGTTTTCCATTTCCGCTTCCAGCGACAACACCCCTTCTACGGTCCAAATGCGTGAAATACCATGTGGCTTTCCGTCGACATATTCGGCTTCTCCCACCTTTCGGCCGGACTCGTCTTTGAGTACTCGCGTTTCTCTATCAGGCATAGCCGAGATTACATTGCCTTCTAACAGTTGAATTAACGAGACCCCGTGTCTCGTTATACATTTACGGCAGGACCTCTTTATAACATTAATATTATTTGTGATTCAGTGACATAGGGAGATCTTGTCTCGTTATGCTTTCCAGATAAACGGGACCCGGAAATATGCGTATCCTAATGCCGCTGTGGATCGAATGTCCGATTTCGGGGAGAAATTCTGAAGGTCTTAATTGGGTCGGTTCCCGCCTGTTAGCAGATGCTTATATGGAATCCGTCTGCCAGGTCTGGATTTGACCACAATCCTGCCGTTCAAAAGCAGGAAAAGGCCACGAACTGGGGTTAGCGCGTACGGGGAAGTCCGGCCAACACCGGTCATTTAGCAAAATGCATTTGAGGGGCTGATTCATGTAAATCGGTTCGCTCTCCCACCCAGAGTTAACAAAGCCCCCGCACTATGGCGGGGGTTTAAGCAGATAGTCTCCTTATTTCTATTCTGTACTCGACTTAAGCGGCGCGTTCACCTCTTTCGACCCCATATAACCGGCTAGGGCCTTGAACCCACCTTCAACCAAGGTATGGAGTTGAGTGTTGCCGCGGTCAGTCGGTAGGTAGCCCGTTTCGCCGAGTGCGATCGAGATGGGAGAAACTTAAGTTGGTAGCTGCTAGCGCCGTTAAATGACTAGTATAATAAGGATGTTATCGAGTATCTATTGTTCGCAAGATAAAGAATCGTCCCTGAGATGACCCGTGGTAGACGTGTCTTCCCTCAGGCCAGATGCCCGCTTATGGAGTAGGCCGTCATGCAGTTAACAGATCAACAGCATACTGAAATCTGTCAGGTAGTGGCAGACTTCAGGCGTGGCATGGAAATACGCAGCAACCTAAATCTGCGAGTCGCCAAGCGGGTCACACAGATTTTGCGCACTGGAATTATTGGCTTGGGCATGATTACTGTGATCCTGGTAGTGATGCTTATTGCATTCAATATGAAGCTGGTAGAGATGAGTGCGGTGCTGGATACCATGAACCAGAAGTTCAGTTCCATGTCCTCGAACATGGGCAAAATGCAAGTTGTTCTCCAAGCAATGGACAGCAATGTGGCTTACCTACCCGGTATCGTCGAAGAGACAGGCAAGATGCAGCGGGCAGTAGAGACAATGCGCGGTGATATCCTTTCGATGTCAGGACGGGTCAATCGCCTACAGAACAACGTTATGGGTATAACCGGGAACGTAGATCAAATGACGCAAACGTTTCGCGGCCTTGATAGCACTGTCCAGAATATGGGTATCGACATCAACAAGATGTCGGGGCCTTCCAGGATGTTCAATAATATGATGCCTTTCTTCCCATGAGCACAGGTCTAATCACGGTGCTTTCATACCCGAATGTCTGTTGGCAATACGTCCAGCCCTCTTGTTGTAAGCAGGTGGACTTGTGAGTGATCAGGACAACAATACCCTGTTGCTCCTGACAGAAGAAATGGGCAAGTTCCGGGCCGATATGGAACACAT
>JBHPFC010000046.1:0-23045 GCA_042576405.1 Pseudomonadota bacterium
CTTTGCACATGAGTTGCAACCGGATGCCATCACCCTGGACGTGATGATGCCGGACATGGATGGCTGGTCGGTGCTGCGTGCGCTGAAGGCCGACCCGGTATTGCGTAACATACCTGTGATTATGCTCAGCATGATAGATGACCGGAAACGGGGCTACTCGCTGGGTGCAGTTGATTACCTGACCAAGCCCGTAGACCGGGAACATCTTCACAAAGCCCTGAGTCGCTATTACCGTGCCGATGAAAGCAGTGGGGTGCTGGTGGTGGAGGATGATGCTGAAAACCGGGAGCTGATGGCACGCACCCTGGAAAAATCCGGGTGGGAAGTGTCCGAAGCCGGTAACGGTCAGGAGGCGCTGGATATGTTGCCTTCTCTCGAGCCAAGACTGATTCTGCTTGACCTGATGATGCCCGTGATGGACGGCTTTGGTTTTCTGGCAGCACTGCGGGCGAAACCCGAATGGCAACATATACCGGTGATTGTGATTACCGCCAAGGACCTGACCCGGGAAGACCACCAGCGACTGAATGGCATGGTCGATGAAGTGATTGAAAAGAATGCCTACACCCGCGAAGACTTGCTCGAACGTATGAGCAAAGCCGTTGCAGCTTGCAATATCTGACAGGATGACCTTGCGGAAACTTCCGGGACCAACCCGAGCCATTAAGACGGCCTTCGCCTAATTTTCGCAGGAGCGCTTTGATATGAACGACAGTTGGCTGCGATTTCAACCGATCGACCAGCAGATTGCTCAGCTATCAGTCAAATGCTGTATAGCAATTATTAGGGAGGAACTGCTGGAAGGTTTACGAAGTGGATATAAAAAAGCCGGCGCCCTCACGGAGGACGAAGACGCTGGCTCGTTGCTGGGTAACGGAGCGCTAAACTTCCCGGCAATGCACAGCCCCCCCGGTGCAGCGGTGTGCTGTGCTGACTATGTTGCCAGCCAGTTTTCCAGCGTCTTCAGAAACAGAAAGCCCCATCCAAGCGGAGGCAAAAAAATAGCCGCACTCAAGGGGGCAGAGTACGACCTAAAACACTCTCTGTAGGAGAAAGCATTGCGGTCATTATCAGGGGCAGCTCGCCGGGTGTCTATAGGGACGGGTTTGCTCTTCCTGTAAGTGCGTTATCTGGAGGGATGATGCCTCCACAGCGAAACATCCCGATGGCCGGCCACATCTCTCAGCAAATAGCTGATAAGCGTTGTTAGTCGAGCTAGTAACCAATAGATTAACAAGCCAACACCATAAACAACGATGCTCCCAATCAGGAGCGCAAAACCAACAATAGCGTACCAATACAGGGTGGTTGAAAATATGTCGACATACTCCATAATGCTCCCCAGACAGAAAAAAAGCTCTACTTAGAAGTCTAGACCAATCTGGGATTTTGTCCGGATGAAACACCGATTACGCAAGGAGGACGGCAAGAAACCTGCCCTCTACCTCTGCGACTCCGGCCTGCTGGGTCTGATCGGTATGGCAAGACGCAAGAAAACCCGACCAGATATACGCTCATCAACAGCGGTGGTTTCAGTCGCCGTTTTTGGAGGTGCTGAGAGTTTGTTTGTGGCCGAACTCGGAAGCCCAGGGCGGAATTCCTGACCGTTTTAGTCAGATGAGCGGAACCGACCCACTATTGCCGTCCAGAAAAAGAGGCTGTACGGTAACAATTGTACTGAAAGCGGTCGTTCCTGCGCCGGTCACTGATCGGCGATCTGCAAACTGTTGTTGCCCTTTGCATCAAATGCAGGAATGGCTGGATAACTAATGCGAACCTTCGATTTCATTTGGCATGGTGGTGCTATAGCCGAAAAAATCACGCCCAGAGAAGAGAAGGACATATTGCTACGGCTTCGGTTGCAATGACATCAGTTCGTCTGACATTTCTGTGCTATATCTGCCTGTTGCTTGCCAGCTGCGCAACAACCATTCCCACGGATTATGAACGCCCCGTTTCCACAGCACTCGCTGACCCTGAAGAAACAGAACTAGGCCGTTTTTTCCAGCGAGAGATTTCCGCACATCCCGGTAAGTCTGGTGTGGCGCTGATATCCTCAGGCGAGTGGGGCTTCCGCGCCCGAGTAGGTCTGTCGAATCAGGCTGAGAGAACCATAGACGCTCAGTACTATATCTGGGAGAACGATACCGCAGGAAGGATACTCGCCGAGCGGATTCTTCGTGCGGCCGACCGTGGTGTGCGGGTACGCATGCTGCTTGACCACATAACGACCGGCAAGACGGATCTCAACTTGGCACGAATGGACAAGCATCCCAATGTCGAGATTCGGCTATTCAATCCTTTTAAGAGACGCACATTCCGCAGCCTGGAACTCTTTTTCAATATTAGGCGACTTAACTACCGCATGCACAACAAGGCCTTCATAGTCGACAATGCGATTGCTATCGTCGGCGGCCGCAATATCGGGGACAATTATTTTGGTATAAGTACCGCCGAGAATTTTCGGGATTTGGACCTGGCAGTAGTTGGTGCGGTGGTGCAAGATGTTTCCAAAAGCTTTGACAAATACTGGAACAGCGAATATTCCGTACCCGTCAGCGTTGTTATAGGTGAGCAATTTACCGAAAAGGTATTGCGGGAAAGGATAAATAAGCTGTATAGCTGGGTGGCGGAGCTGAAGGACTTCCCCTACCCAATCGACACAACTAGCAACTCAGTAATGACCAGATTGGAGGAGATGCGTGGCAACTTTATATGGGCGCCAGCCAATGCCATGTATGACGAACCCGACAAACTGCAGAGCCGCAATGAAGAGGTGATGGCTCATCTGATCGAGCTGGGAAAGCACAAGGACTCTGAACTGCTGGTCGAGTCGGCGTATGTGGTCCCGGGGCCCGAGAATATCGAAAGAGCGCGTATTAACAAGGAAAGAGGAATACGGCAGCGTCTGTTCACTAACTCATTGGCGACAAACGATGTCGCTGCAGCGCACGCTGGCTATGCGAAATATCGTCGCGATCTGATCAGGAATGGCGTGGAAGTCTACGAGCTTCGACCTGATGCGGCGTCAGAGAAGAAAAACTGGTCTCTGCTAGCCGGGAGATCAAAGGCCAGCCTGCACACCAAGGCCGGTGTCGTGGACCGAAAAGTTGTTGCAATTGGATCGTTTAATCTCGATCCTCGCTCGATGGCACTCAATACAGAAATTGTTATTCTGGTTGAGAGCCCTGCACTGGCAGCGAAGGTTATCGACTTTATGGACGATGGCGTTCGACCCGAAAATAGCTTCCGCGTGACACTTGAGACCGATAGTGAAACAGGCGCAGAACGCCTGGTATGGCTAACCGAAAACAATGGAAAGGAAGTTCGTTACTACTCTGAGCCTGAAGTCGGGTTCTGGCGCCGCTTCACTGCCTGGTTAATGGGAATGCTTCCCATTGAGAAACAACTTTAGCGACGCAAGTCAGCAATGGGCTGCGATTAATAATGTCTGATGTTGAGTAGGACTGCTGCTTGGATATATCAAGCTGAAAGACTCGATTAGCTGGGAGACCAGCGACTAGATAACCGGGGCTTAACGACTTTTTATGGTCGGACTCGGACATACAGGCTAATTCTAGATAAGATTACTCTAAAGGACCGGAGTCGACCCTAAACGGAAGTACAGGATTTCTGCCTAGATGGCAGGAACGTACTGAAAGACGACATTCAGGGACACTATACGGATAGGGAAATATCAACCCATATCCGTACCGTTGCTTATTCTGAACATCAGTTTCTTTGAAAATCATCAATGCATTGCAAAGGCTGTTCCAATATCCTTTATAGCAACAATGCAAGGAAACCGGGGTAATCAGAGCGCGACCTGAAGTGCACCAGCGGTTCACCTGTCTTGCACCATGAACTCAGATAGCAGCCCATTCATGAGGGACCGTAATGTCTGAAAAAGCCATAATAGATTCACCGGTACGGCATGACGTTAGCCTGCTAACAGCTCATGACGTTTACCTGTTCAAGCAGGGCAATCATTACCGTCTGTATAACAAACTCGGTTCGCATCTTTGCAATCGTCAGGGCGAAACAGGGGTGTTGTTTGCGGTGTGGGCACCGAACGCCAGATCGGTCGCGGTGATGGGCAATTTCAATGACTGGGACCCTCACGGTTATCCGTTGCGCGCCCGCGATGATGGTTCCGGTATATGGGAAGGGTTTGTCGGCGGTCTCGGCAATGGCGCGATTTATAAATATTTTGTTAGCTCGCATCAGCACGACTATCAGGTAGCCAAAGGGGATCCCTTCGCCTTCCGCTGGCAGCCGCCGCCCGATACCGCATCGGTGGTGTGGGACCTTGACTACACCTGGGGAGACAGCGAATGGGTGCAAAACCGTGCCCGGCACAACGGTCTTGATGCGCCCTGGAGTATTTATGAGTTTCATCCCGGCTCCTGGCGGCGTGTACCCGGTGAAAATAACCGTCATCTGACGTACCGCGAACTGGGTGATCAGCTGAGCGGCTATATGCATCACATGGGTTTTACGCATGTGGAGTGTATGCCGGTCATGGAACATCCGTTTTACGGCTCCTGGGGTTACCAGACCACGGGCTTGTTTGCACCCAGTGCCCGTTATGGCGGTCCCCAGGACTTTATGTACCTGGTGGATCAACTGCATCAACACAACACCGGCGTCATTCTGGACTGGGTGCCCTCGCATTTTCCCGATGATGAACACGGTCTGGTCTACTTCGACGGCACCTATCTGTTCGAGCACGCCGATCCCAGGCGCGGCTATCATCCGGAGTGGAACAGCTATATTTACAACTACGGACGTTTCGAGGTGCGCTCGATATTGATCAGCAGCGCCATGCTCTGGCTGGACAAATACCACGCAGACGGACTGCGGGTGGACGCCGTGACATCCATGCTGTACCTGGACTACGGCAGAAAGCCGGGCGAGTGGATCCCCAATGAATACGGCGGCAATGAAAACGTGCACGCCGTAGAATTCCTCCGCAAGTTGAATGAATCCATATACCGCGATTTTCCCGATGTACAGACCATCGCCGAGGAATCCACCGCCTGGCCCATGGTCTCCAGACCGGCGTATGTAGGCGGACTGGGCTTCGGCATGAAATGGAAAATGGGCTGGATGCACGACACACTCGAGTATATGGCGCAAGACCCCATACACCGTAAATATCACCACGACAAGTTGACCATCAGCATCTGGTATGCCTTTAGCGAGAATTATGTACTACCCCTGTCTCATGACGAGGTGGTCTATGGCAAGGGGTCGTTGTTAAACAAAATGCCCGGCGACGTCTGGCAAAAAATGGCCAACCTTAGGGCGTTGTTCGGTTATATGTATGCTCACCCCGGCAAGAAACTGTTATTCATGGGTGGCGAATTCGGGCAATGGAACGAGTGGAACCACGAGAGCAGCCTGGACTGGCATCTGCTGGATGACCCTGCTCATCAGGGTATGCAGAGATGGGTGCGGGATTTGAACCATTTCTACCGTGAACAACCTGCCATGCACCAATTGGACTTCAAGTACAGCGGGTTCGAATGGGTGGACTTTCACGATGCAGAAAATAGTGTAGTCACTTTCATTCGCAAAGGGAGTAATCCGAACGACATGATACTGGTGGCGTGTAATTTCACCCCGGTGCCGCGCGAGAACTATATCGTGGGCGTGCCGCGGGGCGGCCGCTGGCTTGAGCTGTTGAACAGCGACGCCGAATGCTACGGCGGCGCGGGCTTCGGCAATGCCGGCGGCGTTGACAGCGCGCCGGTAGCCGCACATGTTGAATCTCATTTGCTTTATCTTACCCTGCCACCGCTGGGCGTCTTGTATCTGAAGCCAGCTGGCTGACTGGGGAGTGTGGCCAGGCCAGGTTCGTTTGATCCTCGTTCCGGGATCTCGAAAAGGTCTGGCTCATTGAATCCATAATCCCCAAAAAACAATTTTATAGTTCAATAGCAGAAAGCGTTTACGGAGGCTTTAATGCCGCCGTCTTCTATAACGGTGTATATCCGGGTTTGGCAGGCTAGAGAAGCACAATTGCAGAACGGGAACGTGCGGTTCTGTTAAGGGTTGTAAGATGCCTGCCTCCAGGGATGCACGGGGTCTGGCATCTTTTCGTACTGGCCGGCAGCATCAGCCACTATGTGGCGATTCTGGTCTAGGTCTGATGGCCAATGACGATTCCGGCTAGACGCCACGATGTTAGAAAACACCGCGTGACGTTTGCTGATGCAGGGGCTATCCTTTGGTTAGCGTACCTTAAACGGCCGCGAAAGGCGGCGGACGCGAGGCGGCGCCTGGAGGCTGCGATCGAGGCGGACGAGCAGTTGCCTGAGCCGCAAGAATCCGGGGAAGGAGAGAACGACGAATCTGCCGTAAGTCTATCGCACCGCGCCTTGCCTGTGATCCAATTGCTCACGGCTGCGGCAAAGGCAAAGGCAAAGTGCAACGTGATGTGGGACAGCAGCAACTAATCCAGCAGCCGAGTGTGAAAGTCATTCCAATTCCCGGTTGCCGAAAAATAGGAGGACAATGACATGATGGACAAAGAGTTGTACCAGCGGAAGATGCAGGCTCAGCTGGATGAGTGGAAGGCAGACGTCGACAAGCTCAAGGCCAGGGCGTCGAGGGCCAGTGCAGACACGCAGCTGAAAATGAACGAGCAGATCAACGTGCTTGACAGCAAGATCGCAGAAGGCAAAGTGAAGTTGTCGGAGCTTTCCAGGGCTGGCGAAGACGCCTGGGAGTCAATCAGGGAGGGCGTGGAATCTGCCTGGGATTCGTTGAAGTCTTCGGTTAGTGACGCTGCCGCGAAATTCAAGGACTAACCGCCACCTGAGAACCGTCTGCAGCTGGGTTTACGAAGATAAATACTGAGAACAAGAGACAGCCCTTCGGGGCTGCTTCTCATTTGGTGATTGGTATTATTCGGCCTCTTTTTAGGAGGTGTGGGTGAGCCTTCCCCAAGTTTATAAGCTGACGCAGAAAAGCGGCCATACTGGCTCTAAGATATAGATAGTCAATTCATGATTGAAATCAGGAAAAGAGGAAACATTTCCTGATTTTGTGATTTAATATTTACATAACAAAGAAGCCAAGAAATTGATTAATAATGAATAGAATGAATTTCGTGCGGATTCATATCGGGTTCTTATTTCCCACCAATATAAGTTAGATTGCAAAGGCGCAGAACATGATCTTGTTGTTTATCACATCCATCATTGTGGTTGCAGCGTTAGCCTTAATCAATTTACCCACAATCATGGCGTTGATTGTAGGTGACAAACCGTTACCTGGGGCCAGGACGGTAACCCAAGAAGAGATGCAGGGCGCAGCAAGAAATGAGTAGCGCAAGAGGGGAATGTATGCAATCTAACAACAGCACCCAGTGTGCCCCTTTTGGTGTTGAAAATGATTAAGGACATGGGAAGACGATATGATGAAGATGTTTAAGGACAAGGTTGCAGTTGTGACCGGCGGGGCTTCTGGGATCGGTTGTAGTCTCTGTGAAGAGTTGGGTCGGAGAGATGCTGTGGTAATCGCAGCAGACATCAACGCAGAGGGAGCAGAAAATGTTGCCTCGTCTATCAGGGCGGCAGGCGGCCGCGCGAGTGCAGCGCATTTGGACGTTTCGAATGATGAGGAGGTTCAGAGGCTGATAGATAGCACGGTCTCCGAAAACGGAAGAATCGACTACATGTTCAATAATGCGGGGGTAGCGATCAAAGGGGAGGTGCGTGACATGAATCTTGAGCACTGGCGCCGCGTCATCGATATCAACCTGATGGGTGTAGTATACGGCACAACCGCTGCCTATGCTTCGATGGTCCGGCAAGGATTTGGGCACATTGTTAATATAGGGTCCCTGGCAGGCTTGATTGGCCAACCGACAAACATCCCCTACGTTACCTCCAAGTGTGCTGTGATTGGACTATCGACGTCATTGCGTGTAGAGGCAGCCGACCTGGGTATTAACGTAAGCGTCGTTTGCCCCGGATATGTCCAAACGGGCATATACGATGCAACTACTGTACTGAAGGCAAACCATAAGAAAGTTATGGCGAACATACCATTCAAGAAAATGGATGCCGGCAAGGCTGCGGTGCTGATTCTGCAGGGTGTTGCCCGCAATCGAGCGATAATCGTCTTTCCTTTCTATGCCCGAGTTTTGTGGTGGCTTAGCCGTCTTCACCCAAGATTCATGAATCCGCTGTCCCGCAAATCGGTTAAGGACTTTCGCGCCTTACGTACAGATACTGAGCGTTGAGCTGGATACGCTGTAGCCTTTAATGGGCTCGGAGTGCGCTACCCCTTCTTTGATGCGAATCAAAGCAACAGGGCTATAGCCCGTGCGACAGTGGAACCTGGCAGCAACTGTATATAGGGTGTCTAATAAGCTGCCATAGCTAAAATCACAGGGAGACCGCTATGCCGCATACTTCTCACGACCAGAGCAACCACAAGGCCTTTATTGTTGGCGGTGGTATCGCTGGATTGGCCACTGCCGTCTACCTGATTCGTGAGGCGGGGTTTAATGGTCACAACATCACCTTATTCAACCAGGACAGCGTCAATGGCGGCGCCCTCGATGGATCTGGCTCAGCGGAGAAGGGATATCTGATCCGCGGCGGGCGAATGCACGAAGAGCACTTTGTCTGTACTTGGGACCTGCTCTCCAAAATTCCAACCCTGCAAAACCCCGATATTTCGGTCATGCAGGAGATATTCGAGTTCAACAAGAAAGTGGTCTCCTGCTCGCACTCGCGACTGCTGCGCGCTGGAAAGAAAATGGATGTCTCTTCGTATGGCCTGGGCAAACGCGATATCTTCGATTTGTTGCGTCTCAACACGACCCCCGAAGTGCTGCTCGGCGCCAAGAAGATCGATGAGTGGTTTGCACCAGAGTTTTTTGACACTATATTTTGGCAATTCTGGGCCACAACGTTTGCCTTTCAGCGTTGGAGCAGCCTGGCGGAAATGCGCCGTTATGCAATCCGCTTCATGCATCTTTTGCCAGGTTTTAATCAGCTGAAGGGGATTATGCGTACTGTCTACAACCAGTACGACTCGGTGATCCTCCCTATCGAGAATTGGCTCCGCGCGCACGGTGTCAATTTCGTGATGAATGCACCGGTCACCGATGTTGATTTCGCCTTCTCCGGCCGGGAGAAGCGCGCCACTACACTTCACTACCAGCTAGCGGGAAGCCCCCATCAAGTGGCGTTGGGTTCAAACGACTACCTCTTCATCACTCTAGGTTCGATGGTTGAGAACGCCACCGTCGGTACCATGACCACCCCTGCCGCACTCAACACGCAACGCGCTACAGGCGCCTGGGCGTTGTGGGAACGCATCGCGCAGAAGGATGAAGCGTTCGGCCACCCGGCAGTTTTTAGCGGCCATGTGGATCAGTCCAAATGGATGTCGTTTACTGTCACGCTCAAGGACCCGACCTTCTTCGAGCACATGGAGCAATTCACCGGTAACAAGGCGGGTACGGGTGGGCTGGTGACGATGACGGACACCAACTGGTTCATGTCGGTGGTGTTGGCCCATCAGCCACACTTTCGCAACCAGCCGCCCGGCACCTTTGTCTTTTGGGGCGATGGGCTACTACCGGACAATCCGGGTAACGTTGTCAAGAAGCCGATGTCGCAATGCAGTGGTGCGGAGATTCTCCACGAGCTCTTCTCTTATCTCGGAATCGTCGAACTGATGCGCCCGGTGATGGACAAGGTGAGCTGTGTGCCTTGCATGATGCCCTACATCGACAGCCAGTTTATGCCGTGCGTAAAGGGCGATCGACCTTTGGTGATTCCCGAAGGGGCGAAGAATTTTGCCTTCGTCGGCCAGTTCGTCGAAGTGCCCCAAGACTGTGTCTTCACGGTTGAGTATTCGGTACGCACTGCGCAAAGCGCTGTTTTCGGACTACTCGACGTCGAACGCGAGGTATCACCGATCTATCGTGGTGACCATGACATTCATGTATTGCTCAACGCCCTGCAGGCGCTTACCCGCTAATAGGGGACAGACCACGTTTTTAGCGGATTCTGTGATCCGTTGGAATGGCGCCTATTGGCCGAACCCGGAAGTTCAGCAAGGAATTCCTGAGTGTTTTAGTCAGATGACCGAGAACGACCCTAGTCGGAAGTACAGCATCTCAAGGTGGATGTCTTGAAAGACTGCAGAAACAAACATTCACACTCGGCTATCAAACCTTACAATTTCCTTGAATTCTTTACAGCCCCCTCTGGCAACCCATTTTTCTTCAGGCTGATGGGTCGTCCCGCCTGGTAACCGGATGCATCAAGTCATTCGCAACACGGTGACGTTCTGAAATTGGCTGACGACATAAAAGGACTCAACCTCCAGTTGCAGCAGAACGCAGTCCGCGGCGCTGACGAAGCCACTCAGTTGCGGATGTTTGCGAAGGTAAAGCTGCAATAATTCGCCATGTTGTGCTACATCGACCTCGCTGACTTTGCCCTCGGCGGAGATAGCCACGGTATCTTGATAATCCGCCGACTTGTTGGTGCGATTATCGATTAGCAACGAGGCGCGCGGGTTCGCCAGGAGGTTTGCGTGTTTCTGGGTCGCCCGGTAGGTTGCGAACACGATCCTGTGCAAGTCAGGGGTGACGGCGAAGGCCATCAAGCTGGTATAGGGATGCCGGTCATGCTGGGTTGCCAGAACGCCTTGAACCTGGGAATCCAGCAGGGCTCGAACCGTATGTCGCAGTTGCTCCGGTGTCGTCATCTTCAAACCCGCTGCCAACCAGTCGACATGGGGTCGACCCGGGGTGGCCGTTGCGGCCCACGAGCAGTAAAAGCTCGAGCGGCTGTGCCGTTATATTACCCGTCCGGCCATAGCTGAGCAACGGTTGTCACTTGCCGCCCAGACCTGGCAGACTGATTCCATATAAGCATCCGCTAACAGGCGGAAGACGACCCAAAGCGGTCTTTTTGTTGATGCTTATCTAGGCAACCCCTAAACGGGGACGAAGACCCACACCCGTCATTCGAGCGTATTTTCGGGATGGCGGGAATCGGACGCAGGTCCCTTCGTTACCCGTGGACGATCCGTTGAAGAGTGATAAGAAGGGCGTTTGTTTGCCCTGCGCTCGGGCTGTCGACAACACGGTATGCGGGACGATGGTGACGAAGTTGCGTCGCTGTTCATGGCTATCGTTCGGCGCCATGCCGGTTGAGTATTTCTGCCAGTCTCAGCCCGGTCAGTGTATGGATTGTCCGGGCAAGATAGTAGAGGACGGCCATCATCATCAGCATCGACGGGATGGCGATCATCGGATAGCTCACCAGGGTCAGTCGCCCGAGTTCTTCATTGAAGGCCGGGCTTCCGGCCGGGCTGGTGACAATCCAGGTGGCGAGAAAATAGTTCATGGCAGCCGAGAAGAAGAAGGTTCCACTGAGCATCCAGGTGGCTGTGCGCAGTCGCGCTTCGAAGGCCTGTTCGCTGCCTCTCGCTGACAGTTGCCGCTGTATTGCAGCGACGTCAACAAGTGTCGGGTTTAACAGCAGAGTACGAACCAGCGGGTAACGGGTTTGATCAGACACCAGCACCGCCAGGCCGATCAGGGCAGGTATAGCCGCTTCTTTTGCCGCCAGCCATTGAGTGTCGAGTTGTAGCAGGCCAATGCCGCCCGTGAGCAATACGCTGACCATGCCCAGTGCGGCGAACAGGTTGAGCTTTCTGCGGCGGAGCAGGTCGCGCATGCCCCAGGCCAGCGGGAAGGCTATCGCCAGCAACAGTGCCGGGGCGGTGCCCAGTTGCTCCGGGCCGCTGAGTTTCATCAGGATCAGCGCGGGTATGATCAGTGTGACCAACGGCTCGATCAACGGGTTGAGCTTGTTTGTGTCAGGCATCGCAGCTTAAGTCTCTCTATTGGTTAAGGCAGTATTGTCAGGCACCCGGCCGGTGCTTCGTCAGGGGATTCGCGGCATCTGCCTGCACCAGCAGCGCCCTGAGCTCACGGATTTCTTCGCTCAGTGACCGTACCTCGGCATGCAGATCCGCTTCGATATGATCGCGCGTTTGTTCCAGCTTTGCGCCCATGCTGCGGTGCTCCTTTTCACTATAACTCTGCATGGCGTTGACAATGATGGCAATGAACAGGTTGAGCATAGTGAAGGTCGCAACCAGAATAAAAGGGATAAAGAACGCCCAGGCATAGGGGAAACTCTCCATCACCGGGCGGGAAATGCCCATCGACCAGCTCTCCAGGGTCATGATCTGGAACAGCGTGTAGAGCGAGCGGCCGAGGTGTCCAAACCATTCCGGATAGGCGGCGGCGAACAGGTGGGTGGCGATTACCGCAAATACATAATATATGATTAATAGAACCAGCCCGATGGATGCCAGTCCGGGAATTGCCGCCAGCAGTGCACCCACGACCCGCCGCATGGAAGGCACCATGGTCAGCAGTCTCAGCACGCGTAATACCCGCAAAGCCCGCAGTACAGCGAGCTGCCCGGTTGCCGGCACCAGGGCGATGGCAACCACGGCAAAATCGAACAGGCTCCAGGGGTCGCGCCAGAAGGCCTGCCGATGAACGTACACCCGCAAGCCGATTTCCAGCACGAACACGCTGACAATCGCCTGGTCCAGCGCCAGAATTACGCCGCCAGCGCGCGTCATCGCTGCAGGCCAGGTCTCCAGCCCGAGCAGCGCCGCATTGATCAGTATCAGGGCGATAATAAAGCCCTGTACGCGGCTGCACTCGATGAAAGCGTGCAGGCGCTCACGCGCACTTGAAGTCATTCGGAGTCCTTGCTGTGGTGTTGAATTTAAATATCATACGGTAATCCAGGCCCGCCACACGCCAAAGCAAATGACGCGCAACCTTACATTCGCCAAAATTCTAACGGCGCAGGCTTCCGCTGATAATTCGAATAGAATGCATTAATACATCGAAAAAACCATATTGTATGAATTAGCCCAGCCCCATCGGCTGCATCAATCAACCTGCATTCACGTTACTTTCTGCTTGAATCCTGTGGTTTCCTGCATCGATTCAGAACGGGTTTTCTTATAAGCTGGAGTATTAACCGGGCTGTATTTCTGTGAGGCCAAAGTGAGTGGGGAGGCCCTCAACCCGTGGGTGGTCAGTAATCGGTTAAATGGAGACTGCCGCCAATATTTTTTGTGAACTCATTCGGGCTGAATCAATGCGCGTACTTATTCTACTGCTGGTGAACCTGCTTGCATCTGGCCAGATCGTGATGGCCAAGCCTGCGCTCGACATTTTCGATGGGCATATTCATTACAGTCGTGATGTATGGGACAAGCTGCCACCGCAGCGTGCTCTGGAATTATTGACCGAGGCGGGTATCACACGGGCAGTGGTGTCCGCTACACCGGGAGAAGGTGCTGAACGCTTGTATCGCGCTGCGCCTGATCGGGTCGTGCCATTTCTTCGGCCTTATTCCAGGCGCGAGCATCGTTACACCTGGTCCAGGGATGCGGCGATCATGGGTTATCTGCATGAACAACTCGCGCGTGTGCCCTATCGTGGCATCGGTGAGTTTCATCTGTCCGGTGAAGACGTGCGCAATCCAGTTGTCGCTGATATTGTTATGCTGGCCCGCGAACAGGACCTGGCCTTGCATGCACACACCGATGTTGCTGGTATCCAGGGCTTGCTTGATCAAGCGCCCGACATCCCGGTGATTTGGGCGCATGGTGGTTTCGATGTGCCCGAAACAATATTACGCGAATTGCTTGCGTCGCAAAAGCAGTTGTACATCGAACTTTCCTTTCGCGAGGGTATGACCGAGGCGGGTAAACTGACATCGGTATGGTATGAACTAATGACTGATTTCCATACCCGTTTCCTGACTGGCATGGATACCTATACACCAAGCCGCTGGGTCGAACTACCGGAGCTGGCCGCCGAGGCACGGAGCTGGTTGAAGCAACTACCGGAGGACGTTGCGCATAATATTGCCTATGGTAATGCGGCCCGTTTGTTTCCAGTTAAAAAATAAGAGGCCGAATCCCTCCGTGCCGCAGTAAATCCGCCAAGGCGCGAGAACTTATGCAAGCCTGTGCGACTGGTCGTCCCGGCGTTAAATACACTGTTAGTACCCGCTTGCAATTTTTACATGCCGGTGGCTACGCCTGCACGGTTATGGCTCAAGCGACAGGTTGATGCAACGGGCGTAGATTTGAGAGAGCAGGGCGCTTACTGGTAAACCTGTTGCGCGAGGACAATGACTTTGTCATCTTCGCCAAGCTGCCACGATAGCTGTCGTGAAGGGTTCAGCAAGACCTTGCCGCCCTGACGCGCCAGGCGCAGTCCAAGAGTGATTTCCATTTTCTGCTGACCAGCGTATACCAGGTCGAAAAAAGTACAGTCGGTGTTGAGCTTGACGTAATCACCGGCGGGACGCAGGCTGATCTCGACACCACCGGCACTGAGCAATTCACGGTAAATGGGCGCGAGAATTTCCTGCCGTGCAATCTGTGCCAGCTGGGCGCTGACAACTTCCGAGCTGACAACTATGTCATCCACGCCGAGACCGGCGAGCAGGAGACGGTTGTTCTCGTCCAGCAGTTCGGCAACCGTATGGGCACGTGTGACATCCTTGCTGCGCAGGTCTGATAGTCGCAGCAGTATGCGCAGGGTACGGGTGTCCGTGTCTTCAAGTTCGTCCTGCTGATCGGCAAGCACGACAATGCTCCGAAAGGCGGAAATGTCGATTCCTTCATAGGCCGACTGCATTACGGCATCGCCTTCCTGAAAGATCAGCGTCAGGTTTTTGAAAGCACTTGTCTGGTGGGCAGCGATCTCTTTTTCGGCTTGTTCACTGCTGGTGCAGGAGAGGACCGTCACTTCAGTGCCGCACAGTGAATGCGCGTCGAGCTCCTGCAGAATATCGTAAATGATATCTGTCCAGCCGATAAGTAATACCCGGGCAGGTACATGCGGTGCCAGCCCGCCCTCACTGTATATTTTTGACTCCGGAATACTGTCGACAGGTGAATAGGTGACCGGCAGGCCGGAAGCGAGCAACACCAGCTTCTCATCTTCGGCAATTTCATAATCGGGTTCGAGGTTGAGGCCGGCAGCATGTCGTACTGTGCCGTCACGTTTTTCGTCCCAGGTAATGCCGACGGCTATGGCGTTCTCAAGTCCATAGGCGATCTCGTCAATCTGTCGGTCTGTGCATTCAGGTATGCACTGTACGTATATGCTGTTGCCGGCTGGGGAATAGAGCTCACTATAAACATCCGCCAGCCCTGGGTTGCGAACGGTCTGCACGATGACTTTGCTGATAATTCGGCTGGAGGAAATGATATGCAGCCGGTTTCGAGCCGCAATTTTTGCCAGCTCATAGTTCCGTTCCAGGGCGATCTCGGAGGTCAGGATCGGCGGCTCGTCAAACCAGTCCTGGCGGGTGGCCAACAGCACCATGGTCTTGATGGCCTCGCTGTCGTCACCGTCTGTTGACAGCACAATGACACTGGTCGCCCGGTTAACGGCTACCCGGTCGAGTTCGCCATGATTGCTGGGAACACCACTGCGCAGGATGACCTTTATCCGTTCCCGCTGGATACCCGCGACCCTGAGTTGTTCCTGCATCATGTCAATTTCGCGCGGCGCGAGTATGACAACCTTAACGCCAGGCTGGAGCCGGGCCAGCTGTTGCAGGATGGAGAACACCTTGTTGTTCCACCCCAGCAGCAGTACGTGGTTACGTTCCAGTACTGGTGTGTCGCCCTTGCGTAGTGCCTCAATACGGGTACGCATGGTGTTGTTGATCAGCGAGATCAACACACTGAAAACCACCAGCCCCATGAGCGATAGAAACAGCGAATAGATCACCACCGGAGTGGTGGCGCCATAGGCCTGTTTGAAGCCTGGCAAGCGCAGGACCTGATTCAGGGACCACCACAGGGAATCGAGCAACCCGGCATCGATGTCTCGTGGGATCGTGCTGATTTCGGCGTTGTCCGACGAAAACAGCCCGAAGAATGTTGCCGTCATACCGATCAGCGTGACCGATACCACCAGCGTCATAAACAACAGTGATTGCCCGACAAACTTGCGCGCAAAAGCCTGGTCAACCAGGTAACGGATATTTTCCTGCAGCTTTCTAATCAATCCCAGCATAGGAGGCCATCATAGCAACATATCAAGTGGGCAGAACACTATTGGACTGCAGGGGCAGAATCGATAACCTGGTGAATCAGGTTCCCTACCTGCTCCTGAACCATCGCCCGCAGCCCTTCAACCCGCTGCTCGAAGTTGGACTGGTATAGCATCCACAACGTTAATGACAGGACGATTACCGAGACGGCGATGAGCAGCGAGATAGCCACCCACAGAATTCGTCTCTGGTCTTTCGAACTCGAATCGTAGAGCATCGGGTCAGCCGTATGGTGAGTGTTCACGGTGAATGCCAGCGTTTCATACCAATCTTATTTAACTTCCGGCTTCTGGGGGTCACCGGTGACAACATTGAGCGTGACGCCCGTCGTGGTTTCGAGTACAGCTGCATCCGTTACCATCATGGACGTGCCCGGATGCAAGGTCTGGTGAACGGAGTTACGGAACGGCGATGGCAGGTGAACACGCGCGGCCTGGTTGGGGTCGAGTGGTTTCTTGTCTTCGCCGGCGTGACCCGGTACACCAACTGCAATCCAGCGGAGACTGGATGCATCGGTGGCTGCCGTCTGCGTATCACCTTCCATCAATACGAAAACATGAGTGCCGAGGGGATCGCCGGGGTTATCGATACTGATTGGTGCACGCCCGATCTCGATACCGTTGCGGAATACCAGCACCCTCCGGTCGGCAGAACTTACAAGAATAGAGATCGGGCCTTGTGGAGATTTCTCGGGCTGCCAGCGATAGCCCTCGTCTGGTGATAGTGGCGCGATTTTCTCAGTCGCTCCTTTGTCGGCATCGACGGGCGCAATTGCTGCCGGGTGCACCACGTCGCTGGGCGCCGAGCTGGTATCGGCAATCACCACAGTCATACCCATCGGGCTTATTTCGAAAAGGTCTTTGGCAAACGCTGACGGCAGGTGAACGCAGCCGTGCGACGATGGATGGCCAGGCAGTCCCCCGGCATGCAACGCAACGCCGCCCCAGGTCAGGCGTTCGGTGTAGGGCATGGCTGCATTGTTGTAAATGCTTGAATGATGATCCTTGTCTTTCTGCAGGATCGTGAAGACACCAGTGGGCGTTTCATGGCCCGGCCGTCCGGTGCTTACCGTGGTCACGCCGATGCGGATGCCGTTGCGATAAACATCGGCCTGCTGCTCGGCAAGACTGACGACAATAACAATCGGACCTAATGGCGATGCAGCGGCATCCCAGACAAACTGGCCGGGCTTCAGGCTGGCAGGGTCGGTCTCCACCGGCATGGATGCCTTGTCACCCCAGAAGGGAACGTTGGCCTGGGCGGCGCTGGTCGCAAACAGTGCTGCTATCAGGTAGATATAAAAGCGCATGATCATCCTCCGGTTATTTGTCTCGCAGTTATCAGAAACCAGCTTATCGTACAGACGTTTTCATATTGCCTGTCGCCATAGCGTCAGGCAACCGTGTCGGCGAAGTGGATTGGCCGTAAGCTCAAGCGCGCTGTTTAATCGCCTGGTGGATCAGGTTCACAACCTCTTCATGGGCATGCTCCCCTTTCCTGACGATCTGTTCAACCCGGCCGCTGAGTATGCGCCGGTCTTCCTCGGTCAGGTCCTTGGCGGTCAATACAATCACCGGAATATCCTGCCAGTCGGTATTGGCGCGCAGTTGCAGCAGGAAGTCGAAACCGTCCATCACCGGCATCATCAGGTCCAGGAGGATCAGTTGTGGCTTGCTCTTCGCCAGCGATTCCAGGGCTTCGCGGCCGTTACCGGCTTCGCTAACGCTCCAGTCGGATTTTTCCAGCGTGCGCGCCATCATCTCGCGGATTGCCGCATCATCTTCCACCAGCAGCACCGAGCAAGTTTCATCCGCTGTGTAATAACGTGCGAGCACCATATGTAACTGCTCTCGATCCACGGGTTTGGACAGGTAATCACTCGCCCCCAGTGAATATCCCTTGGTCTTGTCATCGATCATCGTCAGCATGACGATCGGGATATTTTGCGATGCCGGGTTGGCTTTGAGAGCGCGCAACACCGACCAGCCATCCATGTCCGGCATCATGACATCCAGGGTAATCGCGGCGGGTTGAATCTCGTGGGCGAGACGCAGACCTTCCTCGCCATTAAGTGCGGTAACCACACTGAAACCGTCTTTTTCCAGCATACGCCGGATAATCTCGCACGCCTCGGGGTCATCGTCGATCACCAGGATGGCGCTGCCCGGGGCGGCCTGCAGGCCGGCAGCTGTCACCGGTGCTATTTTGGTGGCGGGCGTTGATAAAGCTTCCTCCGGTGCGTCCTCATCAGGGAGCAGGGCAGGCAGCCGTATCGTAAAGGTTGAGCCCACGCCCGGTTGGCTTGCCAGGGTCAGATCACCCCCCAGCATCTGGCAGAAACGGCGTGAAATCGCCAGGCCCAGTCCGGTGCCACCGTAATCGCGAGTCGTTGAACAGTCCGCCTGGGAAAACTCTTCAAAGACACTATCGAGTTTTTCGGCTGCAATACCGATCCCCGTGTCTTTGACGGCAAAGGTCATCCAGTCGACGCCGTCAGCCTGTTCACGCTCAACCGTCAATGTCACGGTGCCCTCACGGGTGAACTTGGCTGCATTGGACATCAGGTTCAACAGTGCCTGGCGAACCTTGGTGACATCCTGGTGGGCTCTGCCGAGATTGTCGCCGCGTTCAATAGTGAAATGGTTGTTGTTCTTCGCCATTAGCGGCTGGGCGGTACCGGTCACCTGATCGATCAGGGCGTTGACATCGAAGGTTTCAGCGAATGCTTCCATTTTACCGGACTCGATTTTTGAAAGATCGAGCACGTCGTTGATCAGTGCAAGCAGGTGGTTCCCGGCCTGGTTGATCTTTGTCAGGTCGGGGATGAAGTCCTCCTGTTCGGCGTCTTCGGCTTCTTCCACCAGCATTTCGCTGTAGCCGATAATGGCATTCAGGGGGGTGCGCAGTTCGTGGCTCATGTTGGCCAGGAAGGCGCTCTTGGCATGGTTGGCGGCGTCAGCTGCATCTTTTGCCTGCCGGATTTCTTCGGCGGCGCGTTTCTGTTCTTCAGCGAGTTCGCTGACCCTGATCATGCTGGCCTTGAAGACTTTCATTGATTCGGCCATTTCGCTGATTTCATCGCGCCGTTCATTCATGCTGACATCGATATCCAGGTTGCCGGCAGCGAGCTCGCGCATGTTTTTCGACATACTGCGGATGGGGCGCGATACCCCGAAGCCGATCAACCAGGCAGCCAGTGTGGCGAGTATGATCGAAACGGCAGATACCATCAGCGTAACGGCAAGCGCATGGTCGATCTCTGCTGCGGCCTTTGGCCCCAGTTCGTCCTGCAAACCCTTGATCGCCAGTTTCAGCTGCTCAACATCACCGGCAACCTGTGGGCCGATTTTATCGAGCTGGTTACGGATAATGTTGTTACGCGCAGTGATGACGTTGTGGACATCTTCGAAGGCCCTGGCATAGAGCCGTCGATCGTTGCGCACCCGTTCGGCGAGCTCCATGCGTTTTGGGTCGTTGAGTGTGGCGATCAGCTTATCCAGATTTTCCTCCATCTGGACAAATTCCTTCCACACGCGTTTATAGGAAGCGTCATCGTTCTGGATAAGAAAACGCTGGGCATAAAGCCGTGCCAGCAGCAGGCTGCGCATGGTCATGCCGGCACGAAAATCGACTTCGGCATCATCGTCTTCAAACGCGCTTTGCATGATCGCCGTGAGATTGTTCTCCATCCGCGGGCCAATCGCATTGAGCTTGTTGTATACCAGCACATTGCGCTCATCCTGTTTGGCAGTGACCTCCTCAAAGCGCGCGACATAATCGTTCAGTTTGTCCGCGAGACTGTCAATGACCAGTCGAAACCCGGGGTTAGTGGTCAGACCACGGGCCTTCTCAATCATTTCGATGGTGATCCTGGCGCGCTCTTCGACACCGACAATGTTGTCCCTGCTGGCGCTGATTACAAAGTTCTTGGCAAAGATGCGCGTCATCAGCATATTGGCCTGAATACGACCGTCGGCGTTGGTCTGACGCGCCAGTGAGCGGTACTGTTTGAAGCTTTTATCGGCGCTGATAAGGCTGGTGAGACTGACCACTGAGATAGTCAGCAGGAGTAACAGGAGAATCGCGAAGCCGCTAAAAACCTTGGTGGAAATTTTAATGCGGTTCAAAAGACGCATGTTGCCAGCCTTGTTTGGTTATTACTTTCAGGCTCCGCCAATAAAAGTCTCGATCTTGCCCAGCAAGCGTTTGAAATTGACTGGCTTGGTATCGTAGTCGTCACAACCCGCTTCCAGTGCCTTCTGCTCGTCGCCCGCCATGGCGTGTGCAGTGAGTGCAATAACCGGAATCGACTGTATGGCCGGGTTGGCCTTGATCTGCCGGGTCGCTTCCCAACCGTCGACCACCGGCAGACTTAAATCCATCAGAATCAGGTCGGGTGACTCGGAGGCCACCATATCGATGCCTGCCTGGCCATCTACCGCAATAACGACTTCAAACTCTTTGCGCTCCAGCCGGCGGGAAAGCATGTCGCGGTTCATTTCGTTATCTTCGACCAGTAATATCTTGCTCATCGTATCTCTCTACACATGATCTCTTGATTGGGAACACTAAAATATCGAATTTTCCCGATTTTAGCGCCATATCATATAAATTAATATTTATTAGTGAGGCTTTAGTGGCAGTATCACGGTCAGGAACCCAAAAAAGTAAACTCTGTCCCCATGAAACGCCGAGACTTTCTTCAAACAGCCAGCCCTAAAGTGCAGATTCATTGGAAAACGGTCAATGCCGGCAACGCCATCGCGCTGAAAGCACTGGTTGATGACCATCAGCTAATAAAAAACACAGGCGCTGAGGAGTAACGATGTCCGGTTCTTCCAAAAAAGTAATCTACGCGGCACTTATCGGCAATATGCTTATCGCTATCACCAAGTTTGTGGCCGCCACGATGACCGGCAGTTCGGCCATGCTGTCAGAGGGTATTCACTCGCTGGTCGATACCGGCAACCAGATATTGCTGCTCTATGGAATGAAGCGCGCAGCCAGGCCGGCCGACAAACAGTTCCCGTTTGGTCACGGCAAGGAAATCTACTTCTGGAGCTTTGTCGTTGCCATCATGATTTTCGCCGTCGGCGCCGGTGTCTCTTTGTATCAGGGTATTCATCACATCCAGCATCCACAGGTGATACAGAATCCCATGGTGAACTACATCGTCCTGGCTCTGGCGATGATTTTCGAAGGTGCGGCGTGGTATTTCGCGTTAACCGAGTTCACCAAGGCCAAGGGTAAATGGGGTTATATAGAAGCCGTGCACCGCGGCAAGGACCCGACATTATTTGTCGTGCTGTTTGAAGACTCGGCGGCGATGCTGGGGTTGATGGTTGCGTTTTTCGGTGTGTGGCTGTCAGACACAACCGGCATCCTGTATTTCGATGGTATTGCCTCCGTTATCATCGGTTTCATTCTTGGTGGTACAGCGATCTGGCTGGCTTATGAGACCAAGAGCCTGCTCATCGGCGAGGCAGCCAACACCCAGATAGTGGAGGGCATTCGCGGCCTTGTGCAGGGTAGTGAGGGTGTAGAGCGCCTCAATGAAGTGCTGACCATGCACATGGGGCCCGATTTTATCCTGGTGAATCTCAGTGTGGATTTTCAGGATACAATTGTCGCGAGTGATCTGGAGTCGCTGATTGCGGGTCTGGACTCGACCATCAAACAAGAGTTCCCCGGGGTCAAACGCGTGTTTATTGAAGCCGAAGCGCGCAAAACCTGCCAATAGACCTTCACCCCTTTCGCAGTTACGCTTTTTAATGTCGTTAAACTCAAAAAGGGCGTTACCCAGGCGACGTTGAACTGGCCATGGGGGAGATGTGTAACGTAGTAAAGAATACCTACGGTGATGACGACGGGGGCTTTATTGGTGGCCAGGTCTACAAGTATGCCGGTTTCGTGTCCGAGGAAGGCTCATTCGATTCCGGACAGTTAACCGACGACCATATTGCGACTGTAACTTACTGGGAGTCCTTCGAGCAGCATGAAAAGTCGCACGCGGATGCGGCGTTCAAGGAGAAATTCGACGCGCTGAAACAATATGCCAGTGATGCTTATGAGCTCGGATACGAAATGCTCTGGCAGGGTACGCCTGAAGACTAGGTTACAGTCATTTGACGCAGGTCAATATCGAGTTGCTTACAAATCAACTAGGCTTACTTTAACAAGAACATCAGGTCGGGATAGGGCAGCAACGATTCATAAACTGAAAGAAGGAGTAGGGATTGTGAATTCACTGTTTAAGAACAACACCGGGAAAATCGACCGGATCATCCGAATCATTGTCGGCGTCCTTCTGGTTGGGAATGTTTTCACCGGCTTGCAAACACCCGTTGGTTGGATTGGGCTTATTCTGATAGTGACGGGCGTGTTTGGCGTCTGTCCGCTGTATTCCCTGTTAGGGATAAATACCAAGAGTCTGGGGGAGAAGGTAGGATTGAAGTAGCTCCTGAACAAATCTGGACGAGGTGAGATTATGGACATAACAGGATTAATAATATTTTTAGCAATTGGTGCCGTAGCAGGTTGGCTGGCTGGAAACTTGATGAAAGGTGGCGGTTTTGGCCTGCTAGGTAACATCGTTGTTGGCGTAATTGGTGCGATATTAGGTGGCTTCGTATTTGGTTTGCTGGGTATTTCGGCGGGAGGATTAATCGGTTCAATTGTTACAGCAACTGCTGGTGCGGCCTTGTTGTTATTCGTTGTAGGCCTTATTAAAAAGGCTTAATTACCTAACAAGGCAAATTAACTTGGGCGGTATAAAGTGCCGCTTCGCTCTGCTTTATACCGACAGATCTTTGCAACGGTCGAATGTCGTGTTCTGGCCCAGACTGTGTAAAAACGTGATATTCGATATACTCATACCATAGCTCTGGC
>JBHPFC010000047.1:0-21863 GCA_042576405.1 Pseudomonadota bacterium
CCTAACCGTCATAAAACGGAATGCTTGCAAGCTGAGGAGGAGTCCATATACGGACTATCGCCAGATGGGATCTGTAAAGAATTCCAGGCAGCTTTCTGGAATTCCTTACACAAATCAGCCGGCTAACGGGTGACACCTCTGTAACCTGTTGAAGTTATTAGGCCGCAAATTTGGTGTGAATATTGCGTCTTAAAGTGAAGCGCAGGAATGGCCATCTAGAGCTACGCGCAAATAAAAAACCAAGGAATAACGGAGGAAGGTTAATGAAGTCACGTCTGTTGGGTGCTATGTGCGCCTGCTTTATCGTTTTAGTACCTTCGTTAGCCCAAGCGGCGCCACTAAATCTTACGCTAAACGATGTTCCCGACATCTTAGCCCAGTTCATCGATGTAACTTACAACGCTGCATCGGATGCATTCGTCGCGAGTGGCTTTGCACTGGAAATTGACGACGATGGTAGTGTGCCTCCTGAGGAGATTCTCAATGGCACATTCGACCTCTCGGCAACAATTGATGCGACAGGCACTCTCATTGGCGGCAGCCTCACCATTGGCGGCACGGTGCCAACGCTCGGATTCACTTCGGGAACCCTGTTTACTGGAACGCTCACCGCATTCGGTTTCCCGAACGTTGGTAGCGATCCTTTTGAGTTCTTGTTAGATGTCACCGGCGGTGATGCAGCGTCGCTATATGGTAGCGGACCGGCTGGGGTGATTTTGAGTGGAACCGGCTTTGGTGGTGATTTCGTTTCCGACTTCAGCAATCTCAGCACCGGCCCTGGCACGGGTATAGCGGTAGCCAACGTAGGTACTGTTCCAATTCCGGCGGCGCTGTGGTTATTCGGTTCCGGGCTGCTTGGCCTGATAGGTCTGGCACGTCGCCGCGACCGTTAAATCTCATGCTCGTATACAACTAAGGATCCCAAATTAATGGGCCTTGGGTATCTGCTCAACTGCGGTTCATAGAGATCCTGGGCAGGAACTTATCATTGCACGGTTAGCCATCGAAGAATCACAAGCCCGCAACGGGCTGATAGCCTGCATCAAGTAAATGGAGGAGGGACATATGGTACGGTTGTTTAAGAAGCGTGAGCGAAAGTTATCGAGAGCCTGGTTGTTGTTTGCCGCTGCGATAGCGATGGCGGCACCGGTGACATCTCCCGCGGCGCTGTTGGGTAATACTCTTACTTTCCCTCAGCTCACGTTCGATAATCAGGGGACCACCAGTTACAGCGCGGCAACTGACCAGTTTGTTGTCGATGCGTCACCTCTGGCCATTCGGCTCCTCGCAGGTGGTACGCCGTTCCTCATCACACCCACTGGTTCGGGGGAAGCCTTTAGCATCAATGCCACTATCGATGACACTGGCGCATTGGTAGGGGGAGTTCCGGGAGATGATCTTTCTGTGATAGGTGCCGTAAATTTAGGCGGGCTGGGATCCTTCTCTGGCGTGTTGTTGACTGGTGAAATCACGGGATTCGGTTTCCAGAACTCGGGCGGCACAACCGATTTTTACGATTTCACCTTTACCCTTACTGGTGGTCATTTGGCGTTCCTCTATTCCCCAACGCTAGGCGTCTCATTAGTCAGCGAACAGTCGAATTTTGTAGGAGGCTTCACGGCGAACTTTGGTGGTGAAGCCAAAGGGACGCTTGGCGCTGTGATCCCTATCCCGGCCGCCGTTTGGCTCTTCAGTTCTGGCCTGCTGGGACTAATCGGAATCGCCAGACGTAAGAAAGCAGCATAATCACTACAGATGTTACATCAGCGGCTCCTTCGGGGGCCGTTTTCGTTTGCGCTGTAGGTCTCCTTTTGGCTGATAGTCGCCAATCAGGAGTTCGTATCAGCGGGATTTTTCAGTTTGATTGGCAGGCTGGTCTAGTTGCTGGGTTTTTCGTGGTAATCGTCGCTGAACCCGTTATGCATACCGATGGTCGCGAGTATGCCGAATATCATTGCGCCGAGAACCGCCATTCCGAGTGGCATACCTGATGCCCAGATGCTTGCAAACGAGCTGCCGATGATGGCTCCAAACACTGCACCGGAAATACCCAGTGCAAATCCCAGTACCGCGCCTTTGGCCGCAAAAACGATACCTTTCAAAAAACCGTGTGACATAGAACCCCCGAAAAAGCGTGGTGTGTATAAAGCCAAGCGTTCCGTCGCCACTGTTCAATTAATCGACACACTCTGTTCAAGCTTTAGACTTGCGGGCGCAGCGAGCGCAATTGCCAAACCAGCCTGGTGTATTCAGGTCGCAATTATAATATTTTTATTGTTAACAGCGTATTACGGTTTCGTTACAAGGTGTGGTCTGATATTTAGTGGATAATTCTCTGTAAAATACGAGATTAAATGTCGAGTATATTTACATTATGTATTGGCAAAATCTTCTCAGGGGTGATTGTGGATAACGTCGGGTATAAATCCTTCAACCCACTCGGGGAGCGGTACAATTTCAGGGGCTACGCCGTTGGCGTGAAAATAGGGGTCTACCGCGTAGCGTTCGCCGGTCTGGAGGTCTTCTATGACGGCTGTATTGTGCGGTAGGTGGCCGCTCATGAAACCGCGATGCTGGGGATAGCGGGTTGCGTGCCACTGCATCAGGCCGCGTTCATGCAGGAGTATCAGGTAGGACGTTGTGTTGGCGGTTTCTGCGATGCAGTCCAGCTGGCGGGTGTTGCGAAACATGCCTTTCGGGCCTGCCTGATCATCTCCTGTGCCTGCCTGGTCAGCGACCAGCTGTTCGAACAGGGCGATAGCCCTGGCGATACGCTTGCGTTCTTCCTTGCTGTCAGGTGCGCGTGGGGAGAAAATAGCGTCAATACGCGCCCAGTCAGCCTGGTTAAGGGTGACGAAGACAGTTTCCTCGCAGCCGGCAAGGTTGCAGATGGCAAAGTGCTGCGCTGATCCTGGCACTGCGTGATGTAGCCGAAGATACGCTTCGGGTGGCCGGGTTGACGTCGTGCAAGCGCTCAGCGTGGTGATGCAGGTTGTCAGAACCAGTTTCCTGGCGATCGCTGGAACACGCAAGTTCATGTATCCAATTTAGAGGGGATGCGAATCCAGGTCAAAAAGCCTGTGTTCCAGTCCGGTTGTTTCAGGGCTTGGCAGCCTTATATAGATCGGTCAGCCCATGTGCTCATGTCAATTAAAATGAATAAACCGAGGGGATATGCTATCTAACTGTCATGAAGTTCGTAAACCGTATACTCATTAGCCGCAGTCTGCGCAAAGAGATAGCAGATAACCGCGATCGTCTTTATGGCGTCGCGTTGGCCTGGTCTGGCGATTCCATGGTGGCTGATGATCTGGTCCAGGAAACACTGATACTGTCACTGCAACGCGCTACCCAGTTGCGGGACAAGAGCAAACTCAACGCCTGGATGTACAGCATCCTAAGCAATTGCTGGAAGCAGTATCTTCGGCGTATGCGGCCTACGGTAGATATCGACGAAATTTGTGTGATCAGTGAGAGTGACGCGGAAGACGGCAGTAGTGAACTGGAAATCGTTGATCGCGTGCGAGGGGCCATCCTGAAACTGCCGGATGCGCAGAGGCAGACAGTTACACTGGTTGATCTGGCTGGCTTTTCCTACGCGGAGGTTGCCGAGATCCTGGAAGTACCAATTGGTACAGTTATGAGTCGCCTGTATACGGCGAGGCGCAGTTTGCAGCGTGTGCTGGCCAATATGCATCCGCCTGGCTCGGGCACAACTTATCTTCGGGGTGTGAAATGAAAGATCCGGAGTTTCGTGTTGATCGTATTCTGCATGCCTATGTGGACAACGAGCTTGGCTATGATGAGCGTCGCCGTACACTGTTGCGTATCGAGTCAGACGAGAGAGCGCGACATCAGGTTTGCGACTTGCGACGAACCAAGGAGTGGGTGAAATTTTCTTTTGAGAATGAAAAAGCACCTACCCGAACCCTGCCGCCGGGTTTTTCGGGGCGCTGGCGGCGTGGTGTAGTTCGCGTTGCCGCTTCAATGGTGCTGGTTCTCGGGGCGTTCGGTGCCGGTTGGTATGGCCACTACGTGCAGATGCCTGGTGCGCAGCTATCCGCGAGTGCTGTCGATGCCCAGGTGCGTCACGTTGTTCTGCATATTGGTGAGTCTGACGAAGCCCGTTTTGGCGCAGTGTTACTAAAGGCTAGACAGGTTCTGGAGCACTACACCGCTACTGGTGCCCAGGTTGAGGTGATCACCAACGCCGGTGGCCTGGACATGGTGCGTACAGCGTCATCGCACCACGTTGATACTATTAAAGATATGATTTCCGACTATGAAAATGTCAGATTTATAGCCTGTAGCAAAGGGCTGGAACGCCTGCACAACCAGGGGGAAGATGTAAGCCTGATTCCGGGCGTACTATCTGATGGGCCTGCCGCTGATCATTTGATTCAGCGTCTCACGGAAGGCTGGGAATTGATCAAAATTTAAATTGATTTCAGATATTGATCGATATCGACGTCGTCGATCTGCTCGGGGGCGAGAAACTGATCGCCATAGCTGCGCCAGACGCCACTGGTTAGAAACAGGCGGAACAAGTCTGGATCAATATGGTTGTCGTTGCGCATGAAGCTGAGGATGCGAATCGATTCATTCAGCGTTTTGGCTTTTTTATAAGGTCGGTCCGAGGCGGTCAGTGCTTCAAAAATATCGGCAATAGCCATCATCCGTGCTGTCACGGACATTTCGTCGCGCGTCAGACGTTTTGGATAGCCTTTGCCGTCCATGGTTTCGTGGTGGCCACCGGCAATGGCGGGTACGTCTCGCAGGTGCTTGGGGTAAGGCAGTTTCTCCAGCATAGTGATGGTCTGCACCATGTGGTCGTTAATTTTATAGCGTTCTTCTGCCGATAAGGTGCCGCGCGCGACTTCCAGGTTGTAGAGCTCACCGCGGTTGTACTTGTGTGCCGGTACATCGAGCTTGAATCCCCAGGGATTGTCGTCCGGCATATAGTCGGCGGGACCGCGTTCAATAATATGCTCAGCCTTGTCGTCAATGAGTTTCTCGGTGGCAGGTAATGGCTGGGCCGGTGCCCGCTGTTTCCGCTGCTTTTCTTCCCAGGAAATTCCGATACGGTCATCGAGCGTGCGTGTCCAGGTGGTTGCGGCAATCTTGTGCAGTCGTTCGATGCGTTCAGGCGCCATAAATTCTCCGCCTTCATTACACTCGGCAACAAAGGCAAAGTCGTCATCCAGCCTGGCCAGTTCTGACTGAAGCTCTTTCTCAAGTGTGGCGCTGTCTCCGCCACCGGAGCGCTGTTCCCAGTAATGGATCTGTGCATCACGCTTCAGGAGTTCGAAGCGCATGCGGATCTCGTGAATGCGATCATAGATTGTCTCCAGCTTGGTAGCTTTATCGACTACGTACTCGGGCGTGGTGACTTTGCCGCAATCATGCAGCCAGCTGGCAATATGCAGGGCGTCCCATTCGTCGTCGCTTAGATTGTAGGTATCAAAGGGTGCTTCCTTGCTCTCGCAGGCAGCACGCGCCAGCATTTTCGTCAGTTCGGGCACGCGCTGACAGTGTCCGCCGGTATAAGGGGACTTGGCGTCAATCGCGCCGGCAATCAGTTTTATAAATGCATCCAGCAGGGCTTCCTGCATTTTTAACAGGTGCCGGCTTTCAATGCTGACGGCGGCAAAGCCGGACAGGGCGCGCATAAAGGCGATCTGTGCAGTGTGGTCGCCCTGCGGTGTTGCGTTGGTCTGTCGGTAAAGCAGGCAAAGTACCCCGATAGCCTCGTTCTGGCGGTTACGCAGGGGAACCGACACCAGGGTAACGCGCTCGGTATCTACCAGTTCGAACAGCGGTTTCAGTTTATTGTCGCTGTCGCTGCCCAGCGTTAACACGGCAGGTTGTTCATTATTCAATGCACTGTTCAGTGGGTGTGGATCATTCAGGGCGATAGATGGCAGGGTGCCGGCATCATGTTGACCATTTTCTGCGTGCAGTGCACCTGCCTGCAGAAACGCCTCATCGTCATCGACCAGATAGGTCACCGCGGCGTCTGCCTGGCTGACAAGCATGGTCTCCCGTGTAATACGTTCCAGCAGGGATTCGAAATCTTTTTCGCCGGCCAGCGAGTTAATCATGGTGATGAACTGTTTGATCGTTTGCTTCATCATGCGCATGGCATTTGCCAGCGAATCCACTTCACTGATGAAGGAGCGGGTTTCGATCGGAGCGTCAAAATCAAATCGTCGGATTGCATCAGCTTCTACTGCCAGCCGGCGCATGGGGCCGGCAATGCGGTTGGCTAGCAGCCAGACGACAGGCAGTGATATCAGCATAATAAGTCCGGTGGTCAGCAGTGATGACCAGCGGATTGCGATTGCCTGACTAAGCAACTCGTCCACCGGTGAAATCATCAGGATGTTGAGGTCCAGGCCACTTGCACGGGCAATTTTGTCTATACTGCCCGTCCATTTTCTGTTGTTGTAGCTGAAGTCCAGCTTGTGTGGTTGCATATCCAGATTCTGGCTCAGGTGGGTGAGCACCGGGCTGCCGAGTTCTTCCATCCGGGCAATACTGAAGCCGCCGTCCTCGCTACGTCCTACCAGCTTGCTACTGTCATGATAAGCCAGTGCGTGGCCGCTGCCGGTGAGCAATACTACTTCGGAGCTCGATGTCATGAGGTGCCGCGCGAGTGTTTCCGATAGCTGCTCCAGGAGTACATCCGACGCAATAATTACGCCTGTTTCCGCTGTCTTCATTGTTACCGTAGTGCCTGCCTTACCCAGAAAATAAAACAGGTAGGGTTGAATAGCGCTGGGCGTATCAGTGGCATTAATGTACCAGGGGCGCTGCCGCGGATCGTATTCTGTGGCTACAGGATCGTTGCGTGTTATCAGTGTCAGGTCATCTGTATAGAAAAGCCTGGTTAACTGGCGTTCACCAGCGTCCTGCGAATTGATATTGTCGACGACAAAGGCGGCGCCAGCCGGAGCGGAAAAATTTTCTCTTGCAGTACCGGATGTCAGTGGCCGTACAATAAAGTAATCGCCATTTGGGTAACCCAGTTGGATCGCAGCTACCGATTGTTTGCCGCCGAGCGCAGTCGTAAACTGCCGCAGGTTGTTCAGGCGATCGTCGAGTGTATATGCTCTGGCTGCGGGTGAGAGTGCCAACAGTCTCAGCTCACTGGCGACCGGCTGGTAGGTGGCCCGAAAGTCCAGTTGAAGTTCGTTGCCGGCCTGCATATAGACTCGTTCGGCACTGGAAAGAATAATCTCGGATGTCTTGTTGTAGCTCTGCCAGCTGAGCATGCCGCCAAACAGCAGGATCAGGCCAATGAACAATGTACTGATAGTGATGTGTAGCGGAAACCGGGTGGTGGTGGGGGCGGTCACGGATTATGCTCCTGTGATTGATACGCAGTATGCTACCAATTCGTTATCCGCAGCGGCAACGTTGGCGGGCGCGTGTTTCCCGTTGCGTTCACCTGCCTGGCAGGTAACGCGTAGAATGTTTTATGAACTGCCGGGCTTGCGATTAACGGGCCGCTAGCGCTGCTGCATTCTCCGCAAGCGCTCCAGTGCTTCAGGTGGTAACTGTCCGGCCTGCGGCGTCTGCTGCAGCATTTCCTGCATATTGGGCATCTGCTGCATCAACTGTCCGGCATCCTGTACCTGGTACCCCGCGGGTACGGTGAAGGCGTTTGGCGGTAGTTTGGCATTCTTTTCAATGCGTACGATTTCGCTGACCAGTTTGCCATTTGTGGACTGTATGCGCATGGGCATGCCGATTTTTTTCAGGTAGCGGGCGAACTGGTTGTCAGCGCGTTCACAAGGGTCGGGGTTGCTATTGAACGCCATCATTAACGCATCTGCTTTTGCGGCCATGCGCTCCATCATTTTAAACGTATCTCCCAGCCCGGTATCGTCAAGGGCATCAGCAGATGCGAACAGGCTGCCGCAGTGTTTCCCATCGGAGATATAGTCGTATTGAATAGTCTTGTAACCGGCAATTCGCGGGCCTGCGTTCTTCTTGTTGAAGTTGATGCTGACAGGTTTGCTGCTGCCCTCGACCGGTGTCTTCAGGGCGCTGCTCATATCGATGGCGCGACGTTCATTTGGCATGACAACGAACAGCGTTTCTGCCTTGCTGTCGATGACCATGTAACCATCGCCGCTTTCCATGCGTGAGCGCGAACCATCCTTATACACTTTGGTCAGACCTTCATCGGATTTGATTTCCAGCATGGTAGCAGCGAGGGTGTTGCCGGTAATCAGCGTCAGCAGGCAGTAAAAACCAAAGCGGAGCATGATGTGTTTCTCCTTATGAATTTATAGCGCCCAAGCCTAGCACCGGTGCGCCGGCTTGTCAGCCGTTTAGCGCCGGTGGCAGGGCCATGCTAGAGTCGCGCTAGACGTGCCCACCAAAGGAGTCAGGCAATGGCATTTGATATCATTAATCCAGCTACCGGTGAAAAAGTGAACAGCTTCGAGGAGATGTCGGCCTCGGAGGTGCAGTCGATTCTGGAACTGAGTGCCGGTGCGCAGCGTGACTGGGCGGCAACATCGTTTGCAGAGCGTTCGCGGTTAATGTTGTCTGTTGCCAGAGTGCTGCGTGATAACAAGGAGGAATATGCCCGGCTGATGACCCGGGAAATGGGCAAGGTCTATCCGCAGGGCATCGCCGAAGTGGAAAAATGTGCGTGGGGTTGTGAGTATTACGCTGAACACGCCGAAGCCTTCCTGGCATCTGAAGACGTACCAACAGAGGCTGAACGCAGTTTTGTTACCTACAAGCCGCTGGGTGTAGTACTTGCGGTCATGCCCTGGAACTTTCCCTTATGGCAGGTGTTCCGGTTTGCGGCACCCGCACTGATGGCTGGTAATGGTGCGGTGCTAAAGCACGCGCCGAATGTATTTGGCTGCTCGTTGATGATGGAAGGCATTTTTCGCGATGCCGGTTTTCCCGAGCATCTGTTTCGTTCGCTGATTATCGATATACCGTTAACTACAGAAGTTATACGCAACCCCCTTATTGCCGCAGTGACTATTACCTCCAGCGTAAATGCCGGCCGGGCCGTTGCCAGCGAGGCGGGTAAGGTATTAAAGAAGTGTGTGCTTGAACTGGGTGGTTCCGATGCCTTTATCGTGCTGGAGGATGCCGATGTCGATAAAGCGGTCGAGGTCGGTATTATCGGGCGATATCAGAATAGTGGGCAAAGCTGCATTGCTGCCAAGCGTTTTATTGTTGTGGATGCGGTCTACGATGAGTTCGAGACAAAATTTGTCGCTGCGGTGAAGCAGTTGAAAATGGGCGACCCTTCGGCCGAGGGGGTCTATGTCGGGCCGCAGGCGCGAGTCGACTTGCGCGATGGCCTGCACGACCAGGTGCAGCGCAGTGTCGATGCGGGAGCGAAGTGTCTGGCAGGCGGGCAAGTGCCGGAGGGGCCGGGCGCTTTTTACCCGCCCACGGTGCTGGCGGGCGTCAAGGAAGGCATGGCGGCCTGGTCGGAGGAATTGTTTGGTCCGGTGGCAACCCTGATTCGCGTCAAGGATGAGGCGGAGGCATTACAGGTAGCTAATTGTCTGGATTTTGGTCTTGGTGGCGCTGTCTGGACCCAGGATCTTGCCCGGGGTGAGCGCATTGCGGCAGACGGTATCGAATCCGGTGCGGCGTTTGTGAACGATATGTCGAAGTCGGACCCGCGGATGCCATTTGGGGGTATCAGGAATTCGGGGTATGGGCGGGAGCTGTCGATTTACGGTATTCGGGAGTTTGTGAACATTCATGCGGTTTGGGTAAATAAGCTCTGAGTATTCAGCGATCAGGTCAAGAGTTTTTCCTGGCTGGTGTAAATTAATCTAGTTAAATCAATAGCCCGTCAGGCTGTTCTGTGCTTGAAAAGGCTGTAAACGGGCTTCCAGGACACTCTGTTCAGGGGCTAGAGGCTCTGTCGTCCTGGTGCTGAACAAGGCTCTCTTGTTTACAGGTTAAATGAGAATCATTATAATTACGTTCCGATTCTTCATCCAGAGTTTCTGTCTCATGGTTCGCTCCCTTGCCCTGCTGGCCGTGTTCTTGGTTTCCGGTTTTGCCCGTGCCGGTGATATTCAGCAGCTCCTGCAGCTTGTTGATTATGTCGGTGTCGACTATGCAGAAGCCGTCGCCGACGGTCAGGTGATTAATCCGGCCGAATATGAAGAGATGCTCGACTTCTCTGCCGGCATTGCACGGCATGCTGCCGAGTTGCCTGAGGGTGATACGCGTCAGCGTTTGCAGCAGCAGGGCAAAACGCTTTCTGAGCTCATTGTGGCGAAGGCGGCCCCAGGCAAAATCATCGAGCTGACCGGCGCTATGCGTCTGGCGATTATCGATGGCTACAATGTCACCGTGGTGCCGCGCAAAAAGCCTGACCTGGTACGTGGTGCGTTGCTGTATACCGAGCAGTGCGCCAGCTGTCACGGTGCTGCCGGGGATGGCAACGGACCGCTGGCAGCGGGTATGGAGCCACCGCCAATCAATTTCAGGGACTACGAGCGTTACTCGCAACGCACGCTCTATGGTTTGTATAACACCATTACCCAGGGTGTTGCTGATACCACTATGCAGGCCTACCACGAGCTGCCGGCTGAAGACCGTTGGGCGCTGGCGTTCTATGTCGGCATGCTGGCGGCCGAAGCGCAGGCACAGTCCGCCAATTCTGAATCACTGCTTGGCGATCCTGCGTTGACACCCATGTTGGGTGTGCAGCAGTTGACTGTAATTACCCCGGCAGAAGCCGTTGTTGAATATGGCGAAGCCGGCGGGCAGATGATGGCGTGGTTGCGTGCCAATCCAGATGCCTTGTTCAGTCGACAGTCACCGTTGGAATTTTCGCGCCATCGCCTTGACGATGTGCTTGCAGCTTACCGCGAGGGCGATAAAAAGCAGGCCTACCAGTTGGCAGTCGAAGCTTACCTGGAAGGGTTTGAGCTGGTGGAGCAGGGTTTGAATGCCGTTGATTCCGGTCTGCGTCTGGACATCGAACAGTCCATGACCGCACTGCGTACTGGTATCCGCAAGGGCGTGCCGCTGGAAGCTCTGCAAGTGGATGTGATTGCGATCAAGGGACAGCTGGATGTGGCGAAAGAGCGCCTGGACGGTCGCAGTCTTTCCGGGGCGGCGGCATTTACCAGCGCCTTTTTCATCCTGGTGCGTGAAGGCCTGGAGGCGCTGCTGGTGGTTGCCGCGCTGGCGGCATTCCTGGTTAAAACCGAACACCGAAACAATATGCGTTACCTGCACTTTGGCTGGATCGGTGCGCTGGTGGCCGGATTTTTCACCTGGTGGGCGTCGGTGTCGTTGATTGAAATCAGCGGCGCCAGTCGCGAAATAACCGAGGGCGTGGCGGCATTGCTGGCGACAGCGGTGCTGTTCTATGTGGGGTTCTGGCTTCATGACAAAACCAGCGCGGCGCAGTGGCAGCAGTTTATTCAAACCAACGTCAAGCGTGCCCTGAGCACCGGTACTTTGTGGGGGCTGGCCGGTCTTTCTTTTATCGCGGTATACCGGGAAGTGTTCGAGACAATTTTGTTCTACCAGGCCTTGTGGGTGCAGACTGATACAGCCGGCCACACAATGGCGTTAAGCGGTTTCGGTGTGGGTGTCGGCGTGCTGGCAATACTGGCAGTTGTGGTGATGCGTTACAGTGCACGCCTGCCATTGCGACAGTTTTTCAGTGTGACCGGTATCCTGATGTTCGTGCTGGCACTGATTTTTGCCGGTAAAGGCATCGCTGCCCTGCAGGAGGCAGGCTATATACCGGTAACACCGATCAGCTTCCCGCGTATTGATCTTCTTGGGATTTACCCGAATATTCAGGGGCTGTTGCTGCAGCTCGGGCTGTTGTTGCTGGCGCTGTTCCTCTGGTACGGCTTGCCCGGCAAGCGGCGTGCGGCGGAAGTTTCATGAAAGCGCTGTTAATAGTGGCTCACGGCAGCCGCCGGGAGGCATCCAACGATGAAGTGCGCGCGTTGACGAAAACGGTTGCCGGGAAGGCGGTCACAGAATACGAGCTGGTGGAGTGCGCTTTTCTGGAGCTTGCCGAGCCCTTGATTCCTGCCGGCGTCGAGGCGCTTATCGAGGCGGGCGCCAACGATATTACCGTTGTGCCCTATTTTCTTTCGGCCGGCCGGCATGTGGTCGAGGATATTCCTGCGGAAGTCAACAAGGTGACTTTGCCGGATGGTGTTGGCGTGCGTATTGCGCCCTATGTTGGTGAATCGGGCACAATGGTTGATTTGCTGCTGTCACAGGCGAAGTCGCTCCAGTCGTAGCTTTCCGCTACTCTTCTTTTCCAGGGGTGAAAGTCCTTGGTTTACGTCACCTGCTTCGCTACAGTTTCCGTAATAATATTCACGGAGGCAGACGATGTTCAGATTACGCATCACATCGGTCGCGTTAGCGGTGACCCTGGTTGGTGCCGGTTGCAGTAAGGAACCGGAACCACAGGACATAATCAGGCCGCTGTTTGCCGCCGAGGTTACAACCGATGCGGACCGCTCGGGGCGGAGTTTTCCGGGCCGGGCCAAGGCTAACCAGGAAGTCGATCTGTCTTTTCGTGTCAACGGCCCGCTCATCGAGTTGCCCAACGATATCGTTGGTAAGTCCTACCAGCAGGGTGAAGTCATTGCCCGTATCGATCCGCGTGATTACGAAGTCAAGGTCGAAGACGTAGAAGGCAAACTCGAACGTTCCCGCTCTGCCGTCAAGCGCGCGCAGGGTGAATATGAGCGCGAACAGGCTATCTTCAAGGAAGATCCCGGTGCTACCAGTAAAACAGCTGTAGATCGCAAACGGGACCAGCGTGACTCTGCTTCGGGTGAAGTGCGTTCTCTTGAAGCATCTCTTGAAGCAGCGCAGGATAATCTTAAGTACACGTCGCTTACAGCGCCGTTCAACGGCAAGATCACCGCAAAGTATGTCGAGAATTACCAGGATGTCCGCGCCAAACAGGCAGTGGTGCGTCTGCTTGATGCTTCGCGTATTCAGATCGTTGTCGATATCCCGGAGACATTGATTTCACGAGTGCCCCAGGTCGAAGAGTTCTGGGTTGTGTTCGACGCTTTCCCCGAACGAAAAATTACCGCTGAGTTGTTTGAAGTAGGCACAGAGGCTTCGATGACCACGCGCACTTACCCGGTGACCCTTATTCTGGATCAGCCGGAGGATATCGAGATCCTGGCTGGCATGGCAGGACGAGCATACGGTCGGCCGCGGTCCGCCCGGGCGGGTAGCGATGAACTGGTGGTGCCCGCATCAGCGGTATTTACACCCGATGACTCCACGGAGAGCAAGGTATGGGTAGTAAACAGGGATACAGGCGTTGTGTCGCTGCGTGCAGTGACAACAGCTGGCTTTACCAATAACGGCATTACGGTAACTGAAGGAGTGGAAGCCGGAGAGTGGGTGGCGACTGCCGGAGTGCATTCGCTGAAGGAAGGGCAGCAGGTGCGCATCCTTGAAAGTGGCGCGGAGTAGGTCATGAGCCTTGCCGCATATGCCGTTGAAAAACGGGCGATCACTTATTTCGCTACGCTGATTGTCGTCATTGGTGGATTCCTGAGTTACTTCCAGCTGGGCCAGCTTGAAGACCCTGAATTTACAGTAAAGACGGCAGCTATTGTTACCAGTTACCCCGGTGCTTCAGCCAGACAGGTAGAGCTCGAGGTCACTGACCGCATAGAAACAAAGTTGCAGGAAATGTCCGAGCTGAAGAATGTTTACTCCAGCTCGCGCGCCGGCCTGTCGATCATCAAGGTCGACATCAAGAACGAGTACTGGTCTGATCGCCTCCCGCAGGTCTGGGACGTGATGCGCAAGAAGATTTCCGACATGGAGTCGACCCTGCCACCCGGCGCAGGCAAGCCGCAGATCAACGATGACTTTGGTTACGTGTTTGGTTTCATGATGGCAGTGACCGGTGACGGTTACAGTTACGCGCAACTGGAAGAATATGTCAAAGACATTCGCAAGGAATTGATCATTGTGCCCGGCGTGGCACGTATCGACTTCTGGGGCGTGCAGGACAAGCGGGTATACATCAATATCGCCGAGACCCAGGTATCGCAACTGGGTATTACGATGGAAGACCTGCACCGTACCTTGCTTAACCAGAACAAGGTGGTAAATGCAGGTAGTGTTGATTTTCAGGATCAGCGCTATCGGATTGCACCCACCGGGGAGTTCACTTCGGCGGAAGAAATTGGCGATCTGGCGGTAACGGGTTCCGCGGCCGTTGATGTTAAGGAACAGCTGCGCGGTGGGCCGGAAGGGCGGATTGTGCGTATACGGGATTTTGCCACGGTAAGCGAAGGCTACATTGACCCGCCAACCCACCTGATGCGCTTTAACGGTAAACCGGCCATTGTGTTGGCCATGGCGCCATTGCCCGGCGTTAACGCGGTAGAGATGGGACACGCTGTTGATCAGCGGGTTGATGAGTTACTGCACACATTGCCTGTTGGTATCGATATCAATCACATTTCCTGGCAGTCCACGGTGGTCGATGAATCTGTAAAGGCATTCATGATCAACCTGGCCGAGGCGGTGGCGATTGTGCTGGTGGTGCTGGCGGTCACCATGGGTTTGCGCGTCGGTATTCTGATCGGTATCGCCGGGCTGGTATTTCCGATACTGGGTACCTTTCTGGTGATGGCGATTACCAACGTTGATCTGCAACGCGTATCGCTGGGCGCGTTGATTATTGCCATGGGCATGATGGTGGACAATGCCATCGTGGTTGTGGACGGCTTTGTTGTGCGTCTGCAGAAAGGTATGGATAGAACCAAAGCGGCAATTGAAGCCGCCGATGTGCCGGCCTGGCCACTGCTGGGTGCGACAGTTGTGGCCAGTATGGCTTTCTATCCTATCTATGCTTCGACTTATGATACGGGAGAGTATGCGGGCAGCCTGTTTACCACGGTGGCGACTGCGCTGCTGTTCAGCTGGGTTTTGTCGGTAACTGTCACACCGCTGTTGTGCATGCGTTTTCTCCCCGATCCCAAACAGGATGACGCTGGCGCCGACCCCTATGCCAGCCCCTTCTACGAGCGCTTCCGACGCTTGTTGAGCACGGCAATTCGCGGACGTGTCATATTTCTTGCCAGCCTGACGGCATTGCTGGTGCTGTCGCTGTGGGGCTTCCGCTTCGTACCGCAAATGTATTTCCCGGATTCGTCGCGCCTGCAGTTCATGGTGGATTACTGGCTGCCGGCCGGTAGCCGGATAGAGGAAACTGCCGAGCGCATGCGCTTGCTGGAGCATGAGCTTCTGAATCAGGAAGGCGTTGAGAGTGTCAGTACCTTTGTAGGTCAGGGGCCACCACGTTTTTATCTGCCCGTGGACCCGGAGGACAATTATCCAGCCTATGGCCAGATCATTGTGAACACTGATTCACTCGATAGTGTTGATCGGGTGATGGCGGATATTGAGCCATGGGCACAGGCTAATATGCCGGAAGCTATGGTCAGGGTACGCAAGTACGGTGTCGGCTCATTTAATGACTGGAAATTCGAGGCGCGCTTCAGTGGGCCGGCCGAAGCCGATCCCGATATACTCCGTAACCTGGCAGAGAAGGGTATGGCGGTACTTGAGGCGAGTCCCTATGCAAAGGAAGTGCGCACCAACTGGCGTCAACGTGAGCGCGAGCTGATACCGGAATATAACCAGGAGCGTGGCCGCTGGACAGGTGTAACCCGCGAAGACCTGGCGATGACTACACGCAAGGCTTATGACGGTATACCGGTGGGGCAGTACCGTGAAGGTGATGATCTTATACCGATTGTGGTGCGTAACCCGCAGGCGGAACGCAAGCGTGCCGCGGTGGATATGGACGTGCTGCAGATTATCCCCAGTTTATCGACAGACTCGGTCGCGGTTTCGCAAGTGATCGATGGTATTGAAGGTAAATGGGTGGATCCGTTGATCTGGCGATGGGACCGTCGGCGCGCTATCACTGTCCAGTCTTCAGTGGTCGAAGGTTTCACTGCGCCGACATTGCGTGATGCCGTGCTGGCTGATTTCGAGGCTATAGAGTTACCGCCGGGCTATACGCTGGAATGGCGTGGTGAGTACGATAGCTCGTTGCAGTCACAGGAAGCGCTGGCGCCGGGTATAGCGCCGGGCGTGGTGATCATGGCGCTTATCATTGTCGTGCTGTTCAATTCATTCCGCATGCCATTGATCATATTCCTGGTGATACCGTTCGTGGTTATTGGCATCACCTTTGGCTTGCTGGTGACGCAGGTGCCGTTCGGTTTCATTGCGCTGCTGGGGGCGATGAGTTTGTCGGGTATGATGATCAAGAATGCCGTGGTGTTGCTGGACCAGGTAAACATCAATCTTGCAGAGGGGATGTCACCTTACCAGGCAGTGGTTGAGGCGGCTGTTTCACGTTTAAGGCCAGTGGTAAATGCGGCAGCCACGACAGTATTTGGCATGGCGCCGTTGTTGCAGGATGTATTCTGGGTGTCGCTGGCAGTTGCCATTATGTTTGGCCTGGCATTCGGTACTATTTTAACAATGATTCTGGTGCCGGTATTGTATGCGCTGTTTTACAAGGTGCCTGCGGAAAAGGTGCGTAGCTGATTTAAATCAGCGGTATTGTGTAATTGATAATGGCGCGCAGGTCGCGGACGTTATTGGCGCCGTCACCTTCCTGGGTAACATTTGCATGGCGTAGTCGCATGGACAGGCCTTTAAGCGTTGTCCCCTGTGGACGGTAATCCAGTGTGAAGTCGAGTTCTTTCTGGTCGGGGCTGGCATTGCGGCCATTGTCTGGTGTATCGCCGACCGCATAGTTCACAAACGCACTCAATCCTTTGATGTTAAAGCGACTGAAGTCCGAGGACATGCCGACAAGCCATGCATCTTCATCAGCGCGGTCAAAATCCTTGATCATAATTGACAGGTAGGAAGGTTTTCCGCCCCAGGGACTGATAATGTCGGCGTCGCCGCTGGTGGAAGTGTAGGCCAGAGAGAGCACTACGCCGCCATAACTTGCTGCTGTCTTGAGCCCATAGCTCCAGGTGTCGAAATCCCCTCCCAGTTCGTCTCCCACAGAGCTTTGCCGCGTGTATTGTGCGGAAAGTTGAGAGCCGATCCCGAGCAGTGTGCGGCTGCGGGCGTTGGCTTCCGTGTAGAAGATGTTCATGAAATCATGACCGTACTGGTTCACGATGCCGATGTTGGCGCCATTTTCGAAAGTGTAGCGAAACCCGCCCACGCTGACGCCCCGGTCCTTACTGGTGATGCCGGCCGCACGTGTCATGCTGATGAATTTGTCAGACGCCCTGAGTTTGATCTGTTCTACCTGACCAAGCGCGAATACAAAGCGGTCGCTGCTGGTGTTGTAGAGTGCATAGGCTTCAAAGGTATTCGGAACCATCCGGTTGTCATTGCGATTCATGTAGGGCAGGTCAAACTCCTGACGGTAGGCTTTAAGCACAACGTCGCCTATCAGCTTTGCTTCCAGGAAGGCTTCACCCAGCACGGAAAAACTTTTTTGCCCGGTTTTAAGCAGGAAGGTACCGTCCTTGTCAGAAGGGCCATAGAGTTTCTGGCTTGTATAGAGTGTGGTGCCAATGCGTACACGGCTTTTCCACCAGCCGCTGTCGTAATCGAGAGCGCCGCCCTGCGCCCAGGCTTCACTGTTTGGCAGGTGTTCGTTGTTGCGGTCGAAGTAATAGTTGCGCAGCTTCAGGTTGAGTTCGCCTTTTACCAGCGATTCGCGCAGGCCCTTGAAGGGGCGGTAGAAGTGCGGGCGTTTAAAGGCGTGGTCGATGGAGTCCTGGTTGTTCTCAACATCGCCGGCAGCAGACTGCTCGGCCTCGATATAGTCCGGGGCAGCAAGCGTGCCCGAGGGGAACCAGAGAACAGCCAGCACGGCGGCAGCCGTTCCGCGAAAGATTGCCTTGGTCGTCTGCAAAACGCTCATGCCATTAGTTTAAGGTATGATAAAAGTTTACGATTCCGGCGAGTATAACCGAATGAAAATTGATGAGCTGATGATATCCAGCGGTGTGGGCTTTGGTACCAGCGGAGCGCGCGGCACAGTGGAGGCAATGACCAACCCGGTGTGCTATGCCTACACGCGTGCTTTTCTCCAGGCGATGTCTGGGCAGGACAGGATTCGGACGGGAGATAAAGTCTATCTGGCAGGCGATTTGAGACCCAGTACGGGGCGGATTCTGGCAGCCTGCATTCGGGCTGTCGCGGATAGTGGGCAAGTGCCCGTGTATGTTGGCCGCTTGCCATCCCCCGCGGTGGCCTGCTACGCGATGCTTAACGACGCGGCGTCGATTATGGTCACCGGTAGTCATATTCCTGATGACCGTAACGGCATCAAGTTCAACCGCCCGGATGGGGAAATCCTCAAGCCCGATGAAGAGGCGATCAGGGCACAGTCTGTTGAATTGCCGACGCCGTTTCCGGCTATCAGCGAAGAAGATCTGCCTGAAATTGATGATCAGGCCAGGCAGTTTTATATCAAACGCTTCACTGGTTTTTTCGCAGCGGATTGTTTGCGCACGATGCGTGTTGGTGTTTACCAGCACTCAGGTGTGGCGCGCGACCTGCTAGTGGAAATACTCGAGGCACTGGGTGCGGAGGTCACGCCATTGGCGCGATCAGAAGTTTTTATCCCGGTCGATACCGAAGCCATTCGCGAAGAAGACATCAAGCTGGGCCAGGAGTGGGCCATGGAGCATGGATTCGATGCCATTGTTTCGACCGATGGCGATGCTGACCGGCCGCTGATCGCGGACGAAGCCGGGCAGTGGCTGCGTGGGGATATCGTTGGTATTTTATGTGCCCGCTACCTGGGGATAAGCAAGCTGGTGACTCCCGTCAGCAGCAATACGGCAGTGGATGCTTGCGGATGGTTTGATGGTGTTTACCGAACACGCATCGGTTCGCCCTATGTTATTGAGCGGATGAATCAGGCACTGGCAGAAGGCGGTAGTGTAGCCGGGTATGAAGCCAATGGTGGCTTTTTGATGGCATCAGACATTACATTGGATGGGCGGCACCTTACGGCTCTGCCGACCCGTGATGCCATATTGCCAATTTTATCGATACTGGCCAGTGCGCGGGAGCAGGGTTGTCCGGTCAGCCAGCTGGTTGCGGCGCTTCCTCCACGCTACACGGCCAGCGACCGGTTGAAAAACTTTCCTACCGACATGTCCCGCCAGAAAATTGCAGAACTGGCATCGTCGACTGCCGCTATCGAAGCGATGTTCGGCGACCTGTGCGGCAGAATCCAAAATATCGACCAGACTGACGGACTGCGCATTACTTTTGAGAATGATGAAATTATTCACCTGCGGCCGTCAGGTAATGCGCCCGAGCTGCGTTGCTATAACGAGGCGTCGAGTCAGGAGGGAGTGCAGATACTGAACCTGGCTTGTCTGGAGCAGCTGGCAGCGTGGCGCTCAAATACCTAGGTCCCGTTGACCGCACTCTTCCTTGGGTAGTGCATAAATAGAGGAGGGATGAGCTGTTTGTGCTGCGGTTTACAAAATCCGTATTAGGTGTGTATTAACAATCAGCTATACGTTTACTGCTATGGATGAGTCAGTAAAGCAAACAACAAAACACCTTGGGCCGTCATGTGAAAGTCAGACTTCGGCGTTTCGATGCTGAGCAGGCGCTTGGTACCGATTGACCGTTCTCCTCCAACTGGTATCAGCGGCATGAACGGACTCCAGCCGCCATCTGGCTGCTGGGAATCGATCAATTGCTGCAGCCATACTGGTTTCACCAGATCGCCTGCACCGGATTCGACCAGCATAAGTACGCGCTGCATGTAAACGTCAACCACGCGTGGATCCCAGGTCAGCTGGGTGTGGATACGTTGTTGCAGAATCTCGATGCTGCTATCCAATTCTGCCTGGTCACCACATTTCGAACGTTTCAGTAATAACAGTCCCATCATCTGGTGTGTTACACAGGCTGGGCGGAGCGGGTACCGATCACAGAAAGCCGGGTCATTCTGAGCTGAAATCTCGGGTACTTCTGCCAGTTCCTGGTCGCACGTAAAGGAGTAAATGAAATGCCAGTTGTAGTATGGGAAGTTGGCAATTTGTTCAAAGCGTACCGGTACCCAGGAGTTGGGGTAAAATAAGGGACGCCAGATATTGTTGGGTCGCGTGTCTATGTAGCGCTGTGCATAGTCGGTAAACAACTCCTTGAGACGCGCGTCGTCGGTGATATCGTCGGCTTGCTGCACCATAAGCCAGAGCATTGGATTATTCGAATCCAGAATTTCTTGCCGGTGTTCGACCAACCACTGGATACTGTTTTCCAAAGTGGTTTTCAGCTGGTCTTGATCGGGCGCCGCCGCCGACCGGTTATTATTCCAGACTAGATAGCTGCCATATAGCGCAAGAACGGCAGCGACGACTAAAATTCCTCGCAGCAGAAAACGCATAAACAGATCCTTTCCTCGGGTGTTAGAGCTTGCCATTGGGGTTTACCCTATTACGGCTAACACCTAAACTGCAACATTCCCGGGGTCTTGGGTCACAAGTTTAAAATTTGTCGGTGCTCAGCCGTTTAACTGGCCACTGATCATTATGATAAATCTATCCACACAATATACAGCTGTGAGTGTGCAAAAAATGGGCAACACTGAATTTTTTATAAAGCCGCATGGCGGCAATCTGGTCAACTTGTTGGTAGATCCGGACAAGGCTGAGGCGCTGAAGACGGAATCCCAGCAATATCCATCACTTACGCTTTCTCAGCGGCAGGTATGTGATCTCGAGTTACTGATGAATGGCGCATTCTCTCCATTGACCGGATTCATGAACCAGGCTGATTATGAGTCGGTTGTGGATAATATGCGGTTGGCGGATGGCGCCGTTTGGCCGGTGCCGATTGTCCTTGATGTCGACGAGGCGTTTGCCGGCAAGCTGGTAAAAGGTTCGAAAATAGCCTTGCGCGATGTTGAGGGCTTTATGCCTGCTGTGCTGACTGTTGAGGACATCTGGCAGCCGGATAAAGCCCGTGAGGCAGAAAAAGTCTATAATACAACGTCGGACGCGCATCCGGGTGTGCGCTATCTGAATGAAGTCGTTAAACCGGTATACATCAGCGGCAAGATAGAAGGCATCCAGTCACCAGTACACCACGATTTTGAAAGTTTCTGGGACTCACCGGAAGAGCTTCGAGCATTGTTCAAGAAGAAGGGCTGGCGCCGCATAGTGGCCTTTCAGACCTCGAAACCCATACACCGATTACAGCGCGACATTATCCTGCAAGCCGCCAAGGACATTCAGGGGCATATCCTGCTGCATCCCACGGTGGGCATGACCAAACCCGGTGACCTGCAATACTATGCTCGCGTACACTGTTATCAGGCGATCCGACATCATTTCCCACACAACCTGGCCATGTTGTCGCTTCTGCCACTGGCCATGCGCATGGCTGGGCCACGTGAAGCCCTGTGGCACGCTATTGTCAGCCAGAACTATGGATGTTCACACATGATCATCGGGCCGAAGCATGCGTATCCACCCGCTGGCAATGGTGAAGAGCACCACTTCTACCAGCCGGAACAGTCACGCGAATTAGTTGAAGAGTTTGGTGCAGAGTTGGATATTGATATTGTGCCCGTAGAGGCAGTGCGCTATGTACCGGCGAAGGACCGTTTCCTGCCAGCTTCGGTGATTGAGCGGGAAGGCCTGGAAGCCATCGACTATACTGATGCGCAATTGAAAAACGACCTGAGCCAGGGAGAGGAAATCCCAGCCTGGTTCAGTTTTCCGGAAGTCGTACGTGAGCTGCGCAAGGCCTATCCACCGCGTAGCAGGCAAGGCCCGATGATCATGTGTGAACATCCATAGTTCTGGCTGACAATA
>JBHPFC010000048.1:0-21742 GCA_042576405.1 Pseudomonadota bacterium
AAGGCTAACGTGATGAAATCATTTCGTTATGGTGTCGTTGAAGAAATAACCCCAGAGGTTTACACGCACACATTGAGTACCTGGATGACGGCGTGAGCACCAGTATTAGCTGTTTGAGCACTAAACATTAAAGGGGGCGGTGACAAACGAGACTGATGACGTTTTGTCACCGCCCCCTTTATTTGCTTTTTTAATCGTGGTCTGTCCCCTATTATTGTATTCAATTGCCGGGCAGCATGAACCGCCAAACGCCTGTGTACCAGAACACCGCGATAGACATAACAAGATAAGAAACGGCTGCCATCGTTGCGGGCTCCTGATGTCGGATTTGATACCGCATCATGGCGAACATGCCAAGCCTGGTGGCACGGGATAACAGGGGTGCGATATGTGTTTCTATTTCACCATCGACATACAGGGGCTTGCGGTTACCGGTCTGGATCGGGAACAGGTGATTTTCGTAAGCGAGAATCCGACCCGTATAGACCAGCCTTGCAGGATCCAGCGCCAGGTGCCGGCCGTCGTGCAATCGTATGTGCAGGTAATGCCCGTCGCTGCCAAGCCTGTTGCACAGCTGCCTTAACCCGAGATAGCCAAGCACTGGAGCGCCGAGGGCGAGCACGCCAAGTACTATAAGCATTTCATTGATGCCAGTGACACAGGTAGCAGCTTGCTGGGCTGCCTTCTCATCCAGAAAACTGTTCAAGAGGTACCAGGTGTAAACCAGTAGTCCCAGCATACCGGCAGTCACAAGCAGCAGCATCCGCTGGGCAACGCGCACAAACTTCTCGGTTTTCAGATCGCGAGCCAGCCAGTGCAGGCTTCCGCTGCTTGACTTAATACCCTCACGTGCCTCCAGCGTCGGCACTTTTGGGTGCTGTGTAAATCGCTGGCCTTTCGGTGTCGCCCAGAACGCCATCGCGATCATCAGCAAGCCGAACAACACCATTCCCACAAGGGCGATATCCATCATGCGGTCGGTATCTGCTCTTTCTCTGGCGGCCGCATCGAGTATCTCCTGCACTTGATGATCACCAAATGGCGACATGGAATGGGAATCAATATCGACGCGCAAAATTTGAAAGTCATCCATGTCGGTAACCAATATACCCTTACCTGAGCGGACTACATCGGTTGGATACACATCTTCGGTTAAGTCGATACGCGCCTTCGCGCCGAGTTGCGCATCATAGATCAACAGGTCGGCGATTGTTCCTGTCGCATCCGATTGAACCACCCACGCGTTTCCATCCGGTGACAGGGCGATCATCATCGGCCAGTCAAGGCCGGGACGGGCCTGGCCGGATTTGGCGCTCAGCTCGTCAGTTATACTCCAGTCACCGTCGGCATCCGCCTGGAGTATGACAAGACGGCGATTACCGGAGTCTGCTACCCACAAACGCCGCTTGTCATCGAGAGCGATGTCATTGGCCTGGTTGAACCATTTGCCTGAAGTGAGTACACGCGTGTTCTGTCCGTCCGAGGACAGCCAGTGCAGGCGCCCGCCAGCTGTATCGCTGACGAACAAGCCCTCGCCAGCCGGATCAGGCAGCACTTTGATCTGGCTGCGTAATTGTTCGAACAGCGGACTTTCGACATCCCGGCATTGCCATCCCGGGTAATCGCACACATACAGCCCAGCGGGCCTTTGCGTGGCTACCAGCAGGGTACTGTCATCCTGCAGGCGCAAGTCTATGGGGTAGGAACCGATGCCAAGTGCTTCCAGCGAATGCCGTTCCTGCAATGCGCCGTTGGTATCGAGAACCAGGATTTCATCGTTTAGCGTAACCAGGACATGCGTTGTGTTGGCGGTGATATGAACAGGCCCGTTAACATTTGCGCCCTTGTTCGACGCCCAGGCAAAGAGTGCCAGGCAGGCAACAAACATTAGCATGCACAGGATGGCCACTATGGCTTTGGCGGGATGATACTGTTTGAATATGTCCGACATCGTTAATTGGATTCGGTTGTTTTCCTGGCCCTGAGCATCATGAACGAACTTCGCCCCGGGGCAGTTTCAATCTGGAACTCGGTGCCTGAGTCAGGCAGGGTTATTACGCTTTAATCGGCGCAACCGCTGGTATTCTGAATAAAAAAAGGGGCAAAGAGGGTGAGCAGCCTGATTTGTTCCGTCATCCGTTCCACCGCGCCCACGTTAGAGCAGTCCAGCCCGGCGGTGAGAAATTACAGCTGAATAATAACTAATTAAAACAGAGTGTTATTATGTATTACTAATTTAAAGAATTAACTATTTATTAGCGTGATTACAGGGGGCTTTATGCCGCGCTGTTGTCGTGTGTCGTTACTATGCCGTGTCTTCGCGAATGTACTCTGACCCCATGGGTTCATCTTACTGGCAGGCGACACCGTTGAACCTTTTATTCGGATCAAGGGTTAATCGTGGTCTGTCCCTTATTACTCTTTATCCGTTGCGCTGTCTGCGCGGGTATTTTCACACTCATCTGCAGTGGCAGGCTCACACCGGCCGTAGCAACGCACGCGCCCGTGGCTGTCTGTGAGGGCAGCACCACCGATCTCGGAGGAACAGAAGAACTGGCCATCGCTGCCTTTTGCACACTGGCCCTTACCACAAAGGACCTGGCCGTCCAATGTACGCTCCGCATCACCCTCATAGTGCCTAGAGCACCAGACAGTGCCCTTGCTGTTGACTATGCAACGCCCGGCACCACAGTAGACTTCTCCGCGCATATCAGTAACGCAATCTGCGGATGTGATGGCAGGCACTGGCAGTATCATCACAAGCAGTATGATGCTGTAGTAAAAGCTTGAAATATTTGCACCGGTAATCATTATAGAATTGCCTGTCATCTGTTAAAGGGTACGGTGACAAAACGCAATCGTTCTCATTTGTCACCGACACCTTTAATTATATGTAGGGTCAGAGTAAGAATACACAGTAGGAGAATAGGGGACAGACCACCATTAAATCAGGAAACTCGAAACCGTGGTCTGTCCCCTATTGCAAGTATCCCGGAACTCAGGCTACCGCCGCCCGGCGTTTTGACAGCATGCGTTCCAGCCTTTGTTCAGACTCCGGGCCGCGTACCAGCGCGCGCAGGAACACGCCGATATAACTCTTGTCAACAATCGCACCCTCGGCATCTATCGCCGGCTTCATCAGCATGTGAAGCTCGACCAGGTTATACCAGGGCACGGCCGGATAGATGTGGTGACCGATATGCCAGTTGATGTTGTTCCAGAAGAAACTGTTCAGCGGATTTGAAATGACCGTGCGCGAACCTACCAGCTGCCCCTGGTTCCACGGCGTTTCATAGTGTTCGGCGATAAAACGAACCGAGTTAAACAGCGAGAAGATATACACCGGCACCAGCCACACTTCCAGTGTCTTGCCCAGCACGCCGTGTTGTTGTGCCCAGGCCAGCAGCGCCCAGTAGCAGGCGATCTTGAGCACGGTTTCGAACAGGTGTATTGCCCATTTTCTGGCATTGAAATGCTGGATCGGGTAGATGAAATTGAAGTGCACGAAACTCAGCAAAGCGCCCGCCACGATGTAACCATAAAATGCCACGAAATCCAATACACCACGCTTGCCCATGGTGAAGGCATCGGGGTCCTTCGGCGAACGGTTGTAACGGTGGTGTTGCATATGATCATCCTTGAACGCGATGAAGGATGCCATCAGCGGAATCATTGAGACGATGCCGAATACCCAGTTCTTCCATGATTTTTCGAACAGTGTGTTGTGGGTAGCATCGTGCATGAAGGTGACAATACCCATCCACAGGTACCCAAGCGCCAGGTAAGCCGACCACTTGAGCAGGCCGGACCCGGTGCTCCAGGCCAGCCAGGTAAGATAGATCATGAGCCCGAAGAACAGTGGAATCTTGATCAGGTTGGGCATGATTCTGTTGGTTCTGAGGCGTTTCAGATCTTCGCGCGAAATATAGTCCCGGCGCGGGGCACCGGCTTGGGGTGTGTTTATCAAAGGATCGACTTACTGTTCAGTGGTGTGAGAGCTGCTACTATACCGGCAAATTCTGGAACATAGCACAATTTTCTCCAGACCTGACCCTGCAATCAATCCATAAACAGGATCCAGACCGCGCCTGCGTTGTCGGGGCCGTCATCATCATTCGGGGCGCCTACTACCAGATCCCTGATGCCGTCGTCGTTTACGTCCCCGACATTGGCAATCGCGATAAAGGGTACTGACCCCTTTATTGGGGAGAGCGGGGGATAGTTGGCGTCTGTCCCCTATAACCGCTAGTCATCAAACAGCGGGTTCTCATGACACAGGTCACAGCTGACTTCGCTGCCTTTGGTAAGCGTTATACGCTCATCGCGGCCGCACGCCGCACCATCGTCATCGCATTTCAGTGTACGTGTCGCCGCCATTCGGGATAACACTGTGCCCTGCAACTGTTGCCCGTGGCAGGACTTGCATGACCCCAGATTGTGCTCAGCTATTTCCTCGTGCTCTTCGTTCCAGCGCGAATCACCGACGGGGTGCATGCCGTGCGGTCCATCGAGTGTCAGCCCAAGACTGTCCGGTGCATGACAGGTATCACATTCGACCAGTGTGCCAGAATGCCCCTGTAATTGATTGGCGGCGATATTGTCATTGGCAGCCGGATTCGGATTCGGCCAGATCGCGTGGGTACTGTTATGGCATCCTTCGCACATGACGCCACCGTGCCCCTTGCTCAGGCGATACAGCACATCGACGGTCTCGCCAGATGCATTCTGATTCCGGTTCTCCGCAAAACGTGATTGTGGCGACTGTATCATGCTCGCTACTTTGACAGGCTCTGCCACGTCCGGTACCGAAATATGCTCAGTGGAATAGGCCTGCAGCAAGCGAATACCATCGTCGGCGACGATCGCGCCGGGCGGATGATTGGGAACTGATGCATCGCCGGTGTGGCATGACTGACATCCCGGTTCACTGGCCCAGGGTACACGCAGGCTGCCATCCAGGACATAGTCGCCGGGATTATCGCTGTTCACCCGCAGGGTGAAGTCATTGCCGACCTGTTGCATGTCGCCATGGCAGTCCTGGCACACCACGCCGCCCGCGGCCATGGCGCCACGCAGACACTGTGTGCGCTTGCCCGGATGGCATTGATAGCAGGTCTGCTCCAGTACCTCTTCCGCTTGCAGGGGGTTTCGGCCGGCAGGCGGTGGCATTGGCGGGAACAGTGGCTGTGCGTTGAAGTCAGGCAGTGAACCGTGGTGACCGTGCATGGCACGCGACATGCTGATGTGAGAGTTCTGCTGACGCCCCTTTAAAGCTTGTTCAGGCTCATCGACAGGTCCGGTTTGCAGCAGATCAAGCGCGGGAGTGTAATGGCACCTGGAACACTGCACGGGAGTCTGGTTGGCAATGCAGTCAGGATCGGTAGCATCGGCTGTCGCGTCACAAGGCATTGCCACCAGGTTCTTGCCTGCATCCCAGTTTTTATAGGTGTCGCCATGCTTTGCATCATGCAACCGCAGAATATTGGTTTTGGCCGCATTCAACAGTTTCTGTTCGACGGTATCGCCCGGTGCATCGTCAATATCAACGACAACAAAATCGGTTTGTGACACCCCGGAACCATTACATTGATCGCTCTGCAGATTTGCCGGCAGGCGCGGATCGAGACATTCCAGCGGGTCGACATGGCAGTTCTGGCAATCGGCCTCGGAAGCCACTGGCAATACAACATCGAGCGAAGCCAGTGCGGCACCGGAGTTGTTGTCAGATGCAACGACCTTCATCAGAGGGTAGGCATTGGAACGCCCGACATCATCGACCGGCAGTAACGGGATACCATCCGCAGCAAACCAGTTAACCTCGTTTAGCCGCGAGCCGAAACCGAAATTGACGAAGAACGGCAGGTCACGGTCGAAGCGGGCGAATGTCTGCGGTGTGTTTGACAGCCCCGGCATGGATTGCTGGAACAGCTCGGCGACCGGAGAACCGGTCTCGGGCCAGAACAAGGCAATATCCGGGACCGGCAATCCGGTATCCACGGGCAACGGTTCAAATAACGACAGCGCACTGGGACATCCGCTTAAACTTGCCGGATCAGCACACAGCCCGTCCAGCGTCAGCGGTGGTTCCAGTAAACCACCCGCAAGCGGCGCATTGGGATAGAGCGGTGCATAGGCGAGGCCGCCATAGCTGAAATTATTGCCTGCCCCTGGAACACCCGCCGGCAGGGCAACACCGCTGTCGTTCCAGAAGTTGGATTTGAAGACCCCCGGAAGATTCTCGCTGGTGGTATTGATGGAATCGCTCCCGGCCGGGTCAATCGGGTTTGAAGCAGCCTGGTACGTGACGGTGACACGGCTGTCGTCCAGTAAAAGGGGCGCATTGCCCTGGCTGCCTTTCTGTATGACTTGTGCGTGCACAACATTGAAAGGAGGCAGAATACTGAAAACCTGGTAGTCCAGATCCGCACAATGCATGCCGAGGTCATTGGCGGCAAGCAGGGCATACTCAAGGCTGGATGTTCCACCTCCAGACGAATCGTCGTCATCATCGTCGTGGCTATCGCTGTCATTACTGGACAGGCTGGCATCGCCAGCGAGGGAATCGCTGGTACTGCTTCCGCCGCCACCACCGCAGGCCGATAACGAAAGAAGAAAAACAGCCAGGCTGCAGATTGTCAGTATCGGTCGCGCGAACGGAAATACGCTGCCAGAGCAATCGTTGTTCATCCTGAAACTCCTCACTTGCTGATCACGTTTGACCCTGAAGGGACGTCGTTTATTGGAAGTATAAATGGGATAATATTCCCATTAATTAATCAGGTCAATTCAAGGTGCTGAGCGGAAGAGTCAGGCGTATATCCAATATTAGTAAGTATTTACAGTTACATATTAGATGTTGTTAGGATAATACTCGAGGAGTTCCTATATGCCGGGGTCTTCAAGACCGCCGAGACAAGAAAATACCCTTGCACCCTATCTACTCACGCAAAAGCTTCTGCCGCTTCTCACGTCGGTATTTACGTCGATGGCAAGCGATTTATTCACGCGCCTTCAGGTGGGAAACACGTCGCGTATGCATCGCTTGACAATCCTTACTGGGAAACAAGAGTGATCGGTGCCGGCCGGTTTCATTAACACTCCTTTCTCCCGAACCTCGGCCGCCGCTAACTGTCGGGCAATGCGATCCGGTAGATATGGCTGTCACCGGTATCGAGGATGATACCGTCCTGCTTCAATTCAGCGACTACACGTGAAAACGATTCCCGCGAGGTCGCTATCATGGAGGCCATGTCTTCGTAACCGAAAAACCGGATTCTGTTGTGCCTGTCGCCGGTGAGTTCGAGCAGCAGTCTTAGCAGACGCAGGGTCCGCGAGCGCACGGTGCCGGAAGACAACTCACTGATCCAGCGATCCGCAAAGCGCAGATGCTCATCCCAGTGCGTCATGACTTTTTCAGCAAGCCAGGGCTTTTCCTTTTCCAGCTCTATTAATGTCGCAGTGGTGATTCGGCAGACGTCCACTTCGTCCAGGGCGACAACGGTGTGTCGGTAATGCTCATCCAGCAAGGCCTCGAGTCCTACCAGCGCACCAGGGCCCAGAAGTCGCACGATGCGCTGCGAACCGTCGGCCAGTGTCTGTGTCAATTTGATCAGCCCGTTGCGGACAGAGAAAACGGTTTTTCCTGAATCCCCCTGGCGATAGAACAGCGTTCCGGCTCTGTAGCGAAGGTTGTCGATAGGATCCAGAAGTTGATCAAAATCGCTGTCCTCGAGTCCCGAGAACATCATCATATGGCGGATTCCGCAGTTTCTGCAGTCCGAGCGACCGAGCCATTCGGGGTCGGTACACAGTGCCCGGTTTTTTGCTCTTGTCATCAGCGGTCACCTGATATTCCATTTTCAACCCGAGACTCGTCAGGTGTCTCAGTGAGACGACATTTTACGAGGTATCCGGGTTTATGCCTGTACTCGTGATAATTATCACCGCAACCCGTTTTTTTTCAATCGATAATATTCATGTCTCAACAAAACAGGATGTGGATTTATGCGTAAGTTTCTACAGTTTAGTACTTTGTTTCTTGCGATGGGATCGGCAAACGTATTTGCCCATCACCCGGCAGCCGATATTGTCGATGAGGACATTTATGCCATGATTGACAGCATGGTAGCCGATACCCCGCATGCAACGATGACCTTCGACGAAATGGGTGGCGGCATGACAGAAGCCAGTGTTACGACTGATTCGCTGACGGAATTCGAAACGTTGATTGAAGAGCAGGATTTGCTTGAGTATGTCGAACTTCTGGATGGTGTCGTCGATGTCTCCATCCGCTTCAATATCGACAGCAGCGTTACGATGACTGTAAATCAGGTCAGATAGCACGCTGTATGTGAATGGATTCATGCATATGCCCGGACGCGACACCCCCTCCAGGCGAGGGGGTGTCTGCAAAGGCTCTCCGTTCATGTCGGGCTGCGACATTTTGCCGCGTTTTTCCCTTAAGCATTTTTAATTTTCCCAAACGATGAACCTTACCTTTATGCAGGCCTTGAGTCAGGGAAATCCCGTTGGCTCGCAGGGAGACTATGATGATTGTTGACAGTTTTACGATTTTCGGAATTGTTCTTGCAGTGGCGGTAGCAGCTGCTCTTTACCTGCTCAGTCAGGATGCTTCCTAGCGGCCGCTAAAAACCGGGATCATTTCCTGAGCGGGTCGAACAGGTATTCCAGTCCGTTAATTTTGATTTCGTGCACAATGCGCAACATGTTGCCCAGTTCTCCCTTGGGGAAACCTTTGTTGGCAAACCAGACGACGTAGGGTTCGGGCAGATCGATCAGCAGCCGGTTGGCGTATTTGCCGAATGGCATGCGGTAGGAAGCCAGTTTGAGTAACTGTTGCGGGTCAAACAGTAAGGGCTGGTCCGGATCGACTGTCACGGTTGCCTGGTTCCGCAGGCAGCAGCGGGAACTTGCTGATCGGTCAGGTCCTGCGCCGAACGCACAAATCTTCTGGGTGAAGTGAGTTTATCGAGGATGAGCAATATCGGTCCGAGAATCGCTCGCACCGTTTTGGAAAAGAATCTGAATAATATATTCACAATATAAAACTATAAGATATATAGAGCAGTTAATGTGCTGCTATTATTATTTTTCCCATTATTATTTACACTAACCCCGGATTATTTAACAAGGCCTCCGCTTCTTCTTTGCTCAACGTTCCTGGCACATAAGTACTGCCCCAGGTCAGCATGGCATGCAATACCGGACCCAGCCTCTGGCCCTTCTCGGTCAGGTGATATTCGTAGCGCGGCGGTCGCTCCTGGTACAACTCTTTCCGCACGATCCCTTCACGCTCCAGACGTTTGAGTCGGTCCGCCAGTATGTTGCTTGGAATACGTTCCGGGGACATTTGTAGTGATTTGTATGTGTGCCGACCCACCAGCAGGTCGCGCACGATGAGCAGGGTCCATTTATCACCCAGCAAATCCAGGGTACAGGCGATAGGGCAGGGTGAACGCTTGCAGTTGGTCATGGACGGTACTTCGCTATCAGATTGATGTACCTAGTATAACACTAACTTGCAATAATGAAGTAACTGGTCTAGGCTAGTAACTTCATAAATGGAAGTAACTGGAGATTGCCGATGCAACTGGTCCCGTATCCCAGCCTTCAAAAATACCTTGCACGACTGCAGCAACGCCCGGCCTATCCACACGAGCCCAAAGAATAGAAGGAATCTGACATGCAAATAGATACACTTTCCCAGGAACTGTACTGGCTGACGATCACCACTTTAATGACCGGACTCATGTGGGTGCCCTACATTCTCAATCGTCTGGCGGAGAAGGGGATACTGAAGGCGACGTGGGATCCGCAGGGTGATACGGCAACGCGTGTACCCTGGGCCGACCGCATGATGCGCGCGCATCAAAATGCCGTAGAGAACCTGGTGATCTTCGCTCCCCTGGTACTCGCTCTGCAGATTGCAGGGATCAGTAGCGAAGCAACCGTTAGCGCCTGTGTTGTTTATTTCTTTGCCCGGCTGGCGCACTACATAGTCTTTACTTTGGGAATACCTGTTGTAAGGGTTCTGACATTTGCCGCAGGTGTGGCCGCGCAGGTGACGCTCGCACTGGCACTACTCGGTCTGATTTAGGAAAAAGGGGGCAGATATAAATAACGGGGTCAGTGACAACAAAAAGAAACCGGCCACTGATGCCGGTTTCTCTCGCTGCATTTCGTCCCTCAGATCTTCGCAACCCAGGATTTGCACCAACCGGCGGCGGCAACATCCTTGCCGGGGAAGATGGGGCAGCCACCGCTGGCAGCGGTGCCGCCCTGGTAGAGGTTGCAGTTGGCGCAGTTCTGGCCCTCCTGGGTGCTGTGCTCGGTATACTCCAGGGCCTTGGCGGTTGGGTCGTCGGGAGAAACCATCGCGGCGCTTGCGCCGCCGTGGTAGCCGACGGCGGCGATGACCGGTATGGCGGCAAGCCCTTTCAGTACGGTGCGACGGCTGATCTGATTCTCACTGGTGCTCATTGTGTTATCTCCATGTGTCAGGTAAGCGTTTATCTCAATCTGGTTTAATACGGGTGGACCGCGGCCATCACTGCATTAACCCAGAATTGCTGGTTATGGTCTTTGATATACATCAGCAATTATTAATGTCACGTGTTTCTTACAGGCTTGACTGCGTACGCGAAATAAAAGAAAGGGGTCGGTGACAAATGAGAATGATTGCGTTTAGTCACCGACCCCGACCCCGACCCCGACCCCTTTAATAAATAAAGAGTGCTGACCCCTTTTACCGTGCAATTACAATACAGGGCAGTGGGTGGACGGATTGCTTTGAAGCTTCTCAATTAAGGGGGGCGTACTGTTTTTATTAATTAAAGGGTACTGACCCTTTTTCTGTAAAATAGCGCAAAAAAGGACAGAGGGATTATTATATAATCCCTCTGTCCCTTTTATCCCCCGAGTAGTCACAATGACCGGCAAGAAAAACAAATTGGACAAACCTGACAAACAGGACAAAAAAGAAAAGAGCGGGAAAAAAAGAAAATCTGACATACCCGGCAGGAAAGAAAAGACTGGCAAGGACAACAAGTCGCGCAAGCACGAGATAAAAGAAAAGGATGGGAAGTCGTCAAAGCAAGGCAAGAACAACAAGTCCGGAAAGGATAAGAAGTTACGTAAGCATGAAAAGAAAGCAAAGACCGTTTCAGACAGCGAACATGCCCAAAAGCACAAGACTGTAAAAGTCGCACACCAGGACGCCCGGGCTATGCATAGAGCACCGGATCCGTCACTGACTGATACGGGTAAGGCTGATGCCGAACCACTGCAGGATACAACCACCGCCTCAAAACGCCACTTACCAGTACGCCTGATCCTGGCCGGTAGCCTTATCGTTCTTGCCGGGGTGTGGTGGGGCTACCAATACTCGTCTACGGAGCCTGAGGTCAAGAAAGCGTTACCGTATAAAACCGGTATAGCCCCAATGGTTCAGCATAAAAGCCAGCCTGGTACTGCTACACGTGAACAACGCTCCATCCGACCCCCACTTCCCGTCCCTGAAAAGACGATGGCCAGGTCTCCGGATATAGCTCATACAGAAAAACCTGAACACTCCCCGGCTACAACTCCACCGGTCAGGCATACCTATCGACCCGAGCAAGCTACCAAAACGGAAAACGATCCGGAAGCGGCAACTGCACCCCAACAGGCCTCCAGACCGGTCGCGCCCCAACCGCAGTCTCGTCATCGTCCACAGCCCTATGGCCAGTACCAACCGTATCCCGGCCGGGGATGGCCATCCTGGCAAGGTAACTATCCACAGCAGCCCTACTACAGGCAACCTGGATATTTAGGGTCAGAGTAACAATATGATATTACCTACGTCCGCTTTTTTGTTTTTTGCTGTACCCGTAGTAATAGTTATGGAGGTTGATCGTGGTCTGTCCCCTTAACTATCAGCCGTCATTTATCACCCTTTTCATTTTATCCAACCAACTCCGATATCGAGCCAACAACCGCTCATCATCCCTCGTTAGAAATTCATCGAAGTCTGTTTTTCGCGATCCACCGGGTGACAAGCACCTCGCCAAACCTAACGCCGTGGCTTCAGTTTCCTGCATACGATAAACGGGCACATCCGCCGATATCGCAAGCCTCGAACACAAACCATCCAGCCGCGACAAACCACCACTCACAACTATCTTCTTCGGTTTGGGCAATGCGCCGGCCATGCGCTCCATATTCACCATTACCAGAAAGACAATACTTTCGATAACGGCTATCGCATGCGACCGGGTATCCGTACCACCAATAAACCGGCTTTCCAGATCATCTCGCCACCAGGGTGCTGCCAATCCACCAACAGCATTGATAAATAATGCCTCTGTATCCTGCTCCAACCATTCATCCAACTGAGAGAGCACATCAACATGCTCTTGCTCGGCCAACCAGTCCAGTGCATTCGCCGCACCATTAATCGTGGCTTCGACGGAAAATAATTGGCGCTGATCTACACTTTCGACCAGACTATTGAGCAAACCATCAACCGGCTTGAATTCGCCTTCATATAGTCGCTGCAAGAAAGCACCGCTACCGATATTCACATACAAGATATCCGGATCAGGTTGCCCCGTGGCAAACAAGGCCGCCGTTTGATCACCGGTCACATAGCACAAGGGCACTTTATGTCCATCAAGATCTATCTCACCGTAGCGCGCATTGTTATCTGCAATCCCGGGTAACACAGACCGAGGCACATTGAATAACGCGCACAAGGCTTCATCCCAACGCCCCTCTGTCAAATTCATCAACGAGGTACGTGCGGCATTCACTGCATCAGCTTTAGCCAGGGGATTGCCGGTCAACTGAACCACCAGCCAGGTCGCTAACGGGCCAATGCAAAGCTGGTCAGCCTGGTGAACTGATCGAACTTCAGATAGATGCTCAAGACACCAGCGCATTTTACTCGCGCCATAGTGTGGTGATAGCCTTAAACCGGTTTTATTCTGGATATTGGTTTGCGATGACTGAAGCGCATCAAGATAGTTAACCCCACGCGTGTCTTGCCAACTGATAATGGGCGACAGGGCCTCGCCTGATTGCTTATGCCAACACACGATACTGGAACGCTGGCAGGCGAGGCCAGCGAATTGAATATGCCTTACGTCTTCGGCCAGTTGATCGCAGACGCTCGTGAGCACAGTAACTAATGACTGGCCCAGTTCGACAGGATCATGTTGGACAAATCGAACCTGGGGATGATGGGTTGTTATGAGTGCTTGCGCTTGCGCAACGACGGCTAACCGACTATCGAATATAAAGGCGCGGGTTGAATGACCGCCTTGATCGATGACTAATATATAGGGCGGTTGCGGCATACTGGATCAGGTCGTTCTCAGGCTAATGAGCGCCGTTGCTGAGTAAATATTTGCTGTACTGTTTGTCAGTACCGTTAATGTGTCGAATAAGCCATTGTTTAAGGAAGTCCAGGGCGTCTTTCATGGCGCTTTCGGGATTCTTTTCATAGGCAGCCAGAAGATCATTGACCTTGTCTACCATCTTCTGATGTTGTGCCTTGTGTGCCTCGAAATCCGGATAGCCGTATTCTCTCATAAGCCCTTCTTCATAGATAAAGTGGGTCTTGGTGTAATCCACGATGGTTTGCAACGTGTTTATCAGGTTGATCAGTTTCTTGTGCTGCTCATCGATGGACTCGATACCGACGCTGTACTTGTCCGACCAGTCGATACGCTTCCGATCCATGAACTTCTTGCGGACAACCGGTATCAGCACCAGCACTCCCGCCAGTGACCAGGTCAGCGGACTGGTGGGTCCCGCCAAGACAGCTACCAACACCGCGATAACCAGCATCAGGATGAATAGTGAAAGGGTGCACATATCGATAGATTTGTTCATGCGGCATATCTCCGTCTAACAGCCGGCCCTGTCGTTCTGGAGTATAGGTCGTTTTTACTCTGACCCCAATTATTCATAAGGAGGTGCAACTATAAGAATTAAAGGGGTCAGTACCCTTAATTAAAGGGGTCAGTACCCTTTAATTCGGAAATAGAACAAAACTCTCCCTCAGGCGGTCTGAGAAATATATCGGCTTTTCGGAGACCCCTATGGCTTGGAATCCTACCTTGATCAACGGACGCTGGAGCCGCTGGATGGGCTATGGCCTGATGCTGATTGGCAGTGTTCCCCTGGTGATAACCGCCGTGCCTATCCGATCCGTATCCTCAACCTAGAAAGTACAGGAATGCAACATCGTCGAGAAGTTCCCTCTCTGGAGATGTATCCCGGTAAGGTATTTCCTGCTGAAGTCGAAGACGTGATCTGGGCTTCGGGCAAGGCACAAATACTGGCCGGCGGTAAGCTGCCCACGCAGCGGCAGATCGGACCGCCACCGGAAGACTTTGTGGTCAAGATCAGATTCAAGGGGGACGACCCCGAGCGGCCATTGCGTTTTGGTGCTTCCGGCATTGCGGCTATCTATTCCGGCAAGTGCGACGCGTGCAAGTTCCTGCGTCAACTGGAGATTCGGTCGGAGAGCTGGTTGAACTACGTTTACAATCCGTTCTAATCAGTCATCTGAACTGAAAAGCGGGCTAACCGAATGGAGTTCACATACGATTTTATCCGTATCTTCTCTATCGGGCTGTTTTATGCGGGCCCGCTATTGGCTACGCTGGCGTTGATAATTATTATTTTGGGCCACTTTCTCGTCAGGATAGAAGGGTGGTCTAAAGCGGATGCCTTGTATCATGCCTTCGTTACCGCAACCACGCTTGGTTATGGCGACTTCCATCCCAGTAAAAAACGCTCAAAAGTGCTCGCCATAATGATCACCTTTGTCGGCATTATCTTTACCGGCATCATGGTCGCCATTGCGCTTCATGCCGCCAGCCACGCATTCAAGGAAACGCATGATTTCAAAAAAATATAGAGCAGGTGGAAGAATAAACGAAACTGGCATCACCAAACCAGGGGTCGGTGACAAAACGCAATCGTTCTCATTTGTCACCGATATTTATAAAAACCGTGGTCTGTCCCCTATCTAAATGTCCCCTATCTAAAATCTGCCTCATACCATGTACTGTATTGACGCGTACTATCTCCAATTGCATGGTATGGCATGAACTTATTGATTGCGGTGACAGGATTTACTGTGCCGGCGTGATATCTTTCTCAATTAAGAAAAGGGATCAGTCAGCGCCTGAAGATATTAATCAGCACCGTAACAATAATGCTGACGATGATCATCGATGTAATGGGGATGAAGATCCTGCTGCGTCCGTTCTCGATACGGATATCGCCTGGCAGTTTGCCGAACCAGTTCAGCAACCAGGGGGCGAACTGGAAGATCAGCCCCAGGACCAGAATGATTGAACCTGCGATGATGAGCCAACGTGCCATATCGAGGATGCTACCCTTAATGCTATCCGCTGGCGATGGAAAAAGCGAAAATGGACAGGGGTGAACACAGTGAGTAAGCACAGCGACTAATGCGCGAGCGGCGCCGAAAACACCAGAGCCTGGTTGCTGCGCTGACGCTGGCCCTGATCCTGGGTGGAGCCGTTTTCTACATGACATACATGCCGAATAAATCCTGGTCCGATGAACTGCCGCCGCTCACGGTGGAACAGGCAGAGATTGCGGATCGTCTGCGCCGACACATTAAGGTGCTGGCGGCTGACATCGGCGAACGCAATGTCTGGCGGGAGGACACGCTGGAAACGGCGGCCGAGTATATTGAAAGCGTTCTGCAGGCGACCGGCTACGCCGTGTCATCCCAGGTCTTCACCGCGCAGGCCATCGGTGTACGCAACCTGGAGGCGATGCTTGACGGTCATTCATCCGCCGAGGATATCGTGGTGATCGGTGCGCATTACGATACCGTGCCCGGGTCGCCGGGTGCCAATGACAACGGCAGCGGTGTTGCCGCGTTACTTGAAATCGCACGCCTGCTGGCCGGCAAACCGCTGGCGCGCAGTGTGCGCTTTGTGGCCTTCGTGAACGAAGAGGCGCCGTTTTTCTATACAAAGGAAATGGGCAGCTACCGCTATGCTGATCGGGCGCGCGAGCGCGGTGAAAAGATCAGCGCCATGCTGTCGCTGGAAACCATCGGTTACTACGCTGACGACAGGGGCAGCCAGCACTACCCCAATCCGGTATATGCCTGGTTTTATCCCGATACCGCGAATTTCATCGGTTTTGTCGGCAATCTCAAATCGCGCCGCCTGGTGCGCCGCTGTCTGGGGTCGTTCCGGCGCCACGCGGCTTTCCCCTCCGAGGGCGTCGCTGCACCCGGTAATATGCTGGGCATCCACTGGTCGGATCACTGGTCGTTCTGGCAGGCGGGTTTTCCGGCACTGATGGTGACCGACACCGCACTGCTCCGCTACCCGCACTACCATGCCGCGACCGATACCCCGGAGCGGATCGACTATGAGCGTCTCGCCCGGGTGGTGAGCGGACTGGCTGCGGTGACGGCGGACCTGGCGGAGGCGGGGCCGTAAAAAGACCTGGCAGCCTGGGTTTTCTGCCGGTACAGAGAGGACGGATCGAATAACCAGGAAACTTTCCGGCCTCATGATAGCCTTACATAAACACACCCTAATGTTATAGTCACAGTCGGTCGATACCGGGAATAACAGTATGAACATGAAACGAATGTGCAGCATGTGTGTCAGCCTGCTGCTTGTTTGCCGTATTGCCGCCGCCCATGAAGAACCACAGGACAACAGCTGGTGGTGGGATGACGCGTGGTGGAATGACAGCCAGATCGAGGTCCCGGATAATTTCGCGGTTGCAACGCAGTGGACCAGCTATCAGAGCGGCGACCTTAAGGTGCCGGCCCTGCTGGCGCGCCCCGCCGGAGAGGGCAAATACCCGGCGGTGCTGTTTCAGCACGGGCGGCGCGGCCTGGACGATTTGGCGCAGCGTCTTGCGCGGCGGATTGCTGCACGTGGTTTCGTGGTACTGGCCCCGGATATCTACAGCGCACACTTCATCGGTAGTCATCCCATCGAGCACGATTATGCGCTGGAGAAAGACGTCAACGCGGCGGTGGACGTGCTGCTGGCGCGGGATGACATCAGTACCAGCAAGGCCTGCCTGTATTCGCATACCCGCGGTGGCTATTACACCCTGAAGGTGGCGACCACCTTCAAACGGCAGGAAAAGGACATCGCCTGTTATGTGTCCTTCTATCCCCACCTGCAGGATCCGAATGCACCTGAACCGCAGCAGGTCTATGGCTATGCACCCGAAATCGATCAGCTCACCTTGCCGACACTGGTGTTTATCGGTGACCAGGAACAGTACCAGCGCCGCCGTGTGATCGAGACCAGCATCCAGGTGATGCAGGACAATGGCCGGGATGCGCGCCTGATCATCTATCCCGGGGTGGGGCGCGGTTTTGATTTTCGTCCCGAGAACGTGCGCACCTTTGCCGATGATCTGGCCTCGAAAGATGCCGTGCAACGCGCGGCGCTGTTCATGCGCAGGCACCTGGAACAGCCGCAAGCGGCGTCTAGTGGCGTTGAATCATTGACCGGCGAAGCACTGTATAACAGCGACAGGGCGCCGGACTCGATGCTCTATGACTTGCCGCAGGAAGTCGTACCGGGGGTGTGGTCGGCGATCGGGGCCACCGCGCCGGGAACCTACGCCAATTCCGGGCACAACAACAACCTGTCGTTTGTGGTTACCGATGCGGGTGTGCTGGTGGTCAATGCCGGCGCCAATTACCTGCTGGCGAAGGCTCTGCATGACGAGATCAGGAAAATCACAGACCAGCCGGTGAAATACGTGGTGCTGGAGAACGGACAGGGCCACGCCATGCTGGGTGCGAGTTACTGGCAGGAGCAGGACGCGACGGTGATCGCCCATGTCGATGCGGAACACGAGATCGAAGAGCAGTCGTTCGCACTCCTGGAGGTGATGCAGGGGCGCGTCAAGGAAAAGTCCGAGGGAACCGAAGTGGTGATGCCGGACGAAACCTTCAGCGATAAAAAGGTTATCGAACTGGGCGGCGAGCGCATCGAACTGTTGTACCTGGGCCCCGCGCACAGCCCGGGTGACATTGTCGTGTGGCTGCCGGAGAAGAAGCTGGTGATCTCCGGTGACATGGCGTTTCACCAGCGCATGTTGCCGTTGTTCGAACATACCGATTCAAAGGCCTGGATCGAGACCTGGGACAGGTTCGAGGCGCTGGGTGCAGAGGTGGTCATACCCGGGCACGGCGGGCCGACCGACATGGCGACGGTGAGAACCTACACCCGGGATTACCTGGTGTACCTGCGCGACAAGATCGGCGCGGTAATTGAAAACGGAGGCACCTTGCAGGAGGCCTACGAGGTCGATCAATCGCCGTACATGCACCTGCCCACGGCAGAGTTTCTTGCCAAGCGCAATGCAGGGCAGGTGTTTCAGAGTATGGAATTTGAGTTCTGAATTAAAGAAATAGGGGACAGACCACGGTTATTAAGTCTTAAGTTAAAGGGGACGGAGGGATTAAATTTAAATCCCTCCGTCTCCATTTTCCGTGCGTACGCCGGAAATATGGAAGTGTAGACAATTTCGAGCCAATAACCAGCGCGTGACCAGAGAGCAGGGTAATAGACCGAGAAGAAGTGGAGGAAAAAGGGAGCAGTAGCCTTTATATGGATTAAAGGGTACTGACCCCTTTATTATTTAGGGATATATTTAGGGTCAGAGCAGCAATATACAGAAGCTTGCTCGGGGTTTTTACTCTGACCCCGAATATTCTTAAAACATAAGGGTACATAAAAAAGGATAGGGTGTCTCAAAGCAAACGTGGTCTGTCGACTGTAATCGCTTCCCGACTCAGTGGGCTATGATCTATGTATGAATTCGACCCTGGTTAGTTCCATCCATGGCATGGGTTTTGTCCCTGGCGTAGTGCGGGGCAAACTGAGCCGCAACCCCGCAACCGACGGCGTTCTGTTGGCGAACCATAAGATCCTTCAGGGCCTATCCGGGTCGCCCGCCGGCTGCGTGCTCCTGGAATGCGCGCCTTTTTCACACGCGAGCATCGGCTTACTGAGCCGGGGCATCCCTACCGTCATCGTCGGTAACGAGGAGGCTGTGCAACTTCACGAAGGACTGGAGGTGATCCTGGACGGAGCGAGCGGGCGGGTGTTGCCATCGGAAGCGGACGACACGGACTTGACGACATTACCGCCCCCGGTGCCCGACAACCTGCTCACCCTGGATGGTGAACAGGTCGATATACGCGCGAGTGTACGCAGCGTTGCAGGAGCCCGACTGGCACGTAAGCAAGGCGTGCAGGCCATTGGCCTGGTACGCACGGAGTTCCTGGTGCCTGACGGGGGTGTGATGCCGGACCAGGTCTTCTACGCCGAGACATTTGCGGCGCTGCTGGAGGCAGCGCATCCTTTACCGGTCACCTTCCGCCTGCTGGATCTTGCAGCGGACAAGCATCCAGGTTGGGCATCAGCGCTGCCCGGCACCGGTCCCCTCGGCCTGCACGGATCCCGGTTGTACCGGCACCCCGTGGTGCAGTCCGTAGTGGAGGCACAGCTCCACGCGCTCAGGTCCCTGAGCCAGCGTTTTAACTTTAGTCTGCTGGTGCCCAACGTTGACACCCTCGATCAATTCGAGCGCCGGCGGGCGTCAATCCGCGCAGCACTGTCGGACCGGGCTATCAACGTCGGCGCAATGCTGGAGACGGCGAGCGCGATGCTGAGCGTAGAAGGATTTTTGGCCACGGCTGAGCCGGTGGGTGTTGGCCTCAACGACGTTATGCAGTCACTGTTCGGTGCGGATCGGGATCTGCCTGCCGTGGGCGCTTACCTGAACCCCTATGATCCGGCCTTGTATCGCTTCCTGCGCCTGACCGCCGGGTTAGCCGGGTCGGGCGTGAAACGCGTGCAGCTCTGCGGAATACTGCCCCAGCTCCCGGGGGTGCTGCCGGTCCTGCTGGGGCTCGGCTACCGGACGTTTTCCGTGGACGTGGCCCACGCCCCTTACCTGGCGCGCACCGTGGCCACGCGCTCCGCGTCGGAGGATCGTAGCCTGGCAGAGGCCGTATGCGCCGCCGCAGCCAGCCACGCTGTAGCCGACCTGTTAGGCGTGTGGCATGAGGGGAATCAGTGACCGAACCAGAGCTCGATGCCACGCGCAGTGCGACGCAGACGAATGCGGCCGGCGTAGGGGGCGTGCATGCGGTAAAGCGCCGACAAGGGCATCTCCAGGGCCAGGGCGCTGGCCGTCCGCATCACGCCCAGGTGGCATACCAACAGGATATGACCTTCGGGATGTTCATCGAACACGTCCAGGATGCCCGCTCGAACCCGCGCGTAGAAAGTGTCGAGAGGCTCCGAGCCCGGCGGGCGATGATTGACGGCATCCCGAAAGAACGCGTAATAGGCATCGGGGTCGGCATCCCTGACTTCTTCATGGCGGCGTCCCTCCCAGGCGCCGAGGTTCATCTCCCGAAAGCGGTCGTCCACCTCAAGCGGCAGGTGGTAACGTTCGGCCACCGCCTCGGCGAAGTGGCGACAGCGCAGCAGCGGCGAGCTGATCACATGGGTCCAGTCGGAGAACTCGCCTACCGCGGCCCACATCTGGTCCCAGCCGCGCTCGCTCAAAGGGTCATCCACTCCGTCGCCTCGGTAACAGAGTCCGCCATCCGGCTCACCGTGGCGCAGAAGGTCTATGGTGCTCATGGAAAGGTCATGGTCATTTGAACCAGGAGATTACAGGCAGGTAGATGACGCGACAACTCGTTTAGCCTGAAGCAAAGAGCAGGCACTCTGACCCCATTATCCTCCAGAGAGGGTGGATGGAATCAACAGGAAACTTTCCGGCCTCATGATGGCCATACATAAACACACCGCGAAGGAGGGCACGCATGAACCCTGACCACAACAGACGCCGCCTGCTTGCCGCTCTGGCCGGCATGGTGGTGGCAACGCCAACGCTCGCCGGCAAACGGCTGCTGGCCACGCCCGCCCAGAGCGCCGGCCCGTTCTATCCGCCGGAGTTACCGTTGGACGACGACAATGATCTCACCCGCGTTGCCGGTCGCGAAAGTGTCGCTGCGGGGCGGCTCACCGAGCTGACGGGCCGTGTGCTGAACCTCAATGGCCGACCGGTAGCGGATGCACGGATCGAAATCTGGCAGTGTGATGCCAACGGGCGTTACCTCCACCCTGGTGATCGCCGGCGCGTAGCGCGCGATGAGAATTTTCAGGGGCATGGCCACACCACCACGGACGCAGCAGGCCGCTACCGATTCCGCACCATTCGGCCGATGCCCTACCCGGGGCGTACGCCCCACATTCACATGGCGGTATTGGCGCCGCAATCGCCCACCCTGGTGACCCAGTTGTATGTACAGGGCGATCCCCGCAATACGGATGATTTTCTCTTCAAGCGGGTACCGGCGGAACAGCGACACCTGGTGCAGGCGGAATTCCTTGCCACGGATAGGGCGGGTGTGGAACTGCAGGCCAGCTTCGACCTCGTGCTCGGCGGTACTGACGGCACGCCCGCCGGTTGAGGGGCTCGGAGCGGTTGCGCACCACTAAGGAAAGAGGAGGAAAAGGGTACTGACCCCTTTATTGTCTGTAAATCAAATTAGCTTTATGCCGTCTTCCTCTCCTGATCCGGATCATACCCCAAATTAGGCGCCAGCCAACGCTCCGCCTCCTCCAGCGTCATGCCTTTCCTCCGCGCATAATCTTCCACCTGGTCCCGATTAATCTTCCCG
>JBHPFC010000049.1:0-21646 GCA_042576405.1 Pseudomonadota bacterium
ACCATACTGTATCGCGAGGCGCTGACCATGGGGCTGAACCAGCATGACCAGGTTATACGCCGCCGTCTGGCGCAAAAGCTCGAGTTCCTCGCCAAGGACCTGGTGGCATTGACGCCACCCACTGAGGAAGAACTGCAGGCGCATTTCACCGAACACCAGGACCGCTACCGGCAGCCGACGCTTTATACCTTTACCCAGGTCTTTGTCGATCCGGACAAGCGCGGCGATGCGACGCTGGCTGACGCCGAAAAGATCAAGGCAATGTTGATTGCAAAAGTTGATGCCATCGAGGACGCCGGCGCGCTGGGTGATGATTTTATGTTGCAAAACTATTACCCGGAAAAGGACTCTGTGGAAATCCAGAAAAACTTCGGCAGTGGCTTTACCGAGTCGCTGCTTGATCTGTCACCCGGGCAATGGCATGGACCAGTGCTGTCCGGCTACGGCGTGCACCTGGTGTATGTGAGCAACGTCAGCGAACCACCGGCACCGGTGTTTGCCGAGCTGCGCGAGCACGTGATGCAGGATTGGAAGACCGACAGGGGCGAAGAGCTCAACGAGAAGTTCTATGCCAATCTGCGCGATCGCTACACCATCGTCATTGAAGAGCCGGAAAAGAAAGACACGGTCGCTGCAACACAGGAGCCAGCGCAATGAATGCAGGAGCGGTCCCCTTGACCGCGATAACCATGATAGATCGGGCGCCGGTTTCAACATTAATCGCGCCGAAGGACGGTGCTCCTACAGGGGGGTTATTTTTTGCTTTAGTTCTGCTGGTTAGCCTGTTTATGGCCATGCCAACCAACGCCGATGAAATCCGTCCCGCGCTGCTGGATATAAAGGAACAGAATACCGGCCTGTTTGCCGTCACCTGGAAAGTGCCCACGCGTGGCAACCGGGCGCTGGCTATTACACCGCAACTGCCGGAAAGCCTGGAGTTGCTGGGTTCGTCAACATTGCAGGACGTTCCGGGTGCCCTGATTGAAAAGGCAACCTATAAAAATAACGCTGAGTCGTTAACCGGTCAGACCATTGTCATCGACGGCCTGTCCGCCCTGCAGACCGATGTACTGCTGCTGGTCCAGTTGCAGGATGGCACCCAACATTCGGCCATCCTGCGGCCGGCTTCGCCTGAATTCACCATCCCGTTACGGGCCTCAAAACTCAAAGTCGCCGGTGACTACTGGAGCATGGGGACGATTCATATTCTGGAAGGCATCGACCACCTGTTGTTTGTGTTGGCGCTGTTGCTGATCGTGCCGGGCCTCGGTGCCCTGGTGAAGGCGGTCACCGCATTTACTGTTGCGCACAGCATCACGCTGGCACTGGCAACACTTGGCGTTGTGCATGTGCCATCTGCACCGACCGAAGCCATCATTGCGTTAAGTATTCTGTTCCTGGCTGCGGAGATCGTTCACCAGCGCAACGGCGTTATCGGGATAACCGAACGCTATCCCTGGGTAATCGCGTTTGTCTTCGGCCTGTTCCACGGTCTGGGCTTTGCCGGTGCGTTATCTGAAATCGGCGTTCCACAGCACCAAGTACCGTTGGCGTTGTTTATGTTTAACGTCGGGGTGGAGACCGGGCAGTTGCTGTTCATTGCTGTGGTCTTAAGCCTGATCGCATTACTGACACGTTTGCCGTTAACGGCACCGCAAGGCGCCTGGCGTTTGCTGCCTTACAGCATTGGCGGTGTGGCGGCCTACTGGACGATAGACCGGGTGGTGTCGTTCTTGCCGGTTCCGGCGTAGGTGATTCGGCGAACTGTAAGCTGGTATTGCAGGCTGGGCTGTATATTGTAATTGAGTGCCATTGATAATTGGCCGGAGGAAGTTGCGATGCAGGCACGACTGAAAGATTTTATTTTCACTTTGTCAGAGGCCGGACTGTTTACAGTGATCACATTCAGCCTCTTGAGCGGCAGTGCCCTGGCCCACGACGACAAAGGCAATGATAACCACTATGACCATAGCGGGGCGCCACACGTGACACCGCATAAGGCTGAACCGCCGACAGGTGGTCACACAAACCTCGCCGCAGCGGCCACCAACCCGATTGCGAATCTGATCCAGTTTCAGGTGCAGAACCAATAAAACTGGGACAACGCCAATTCGAGCGGCTACTCCAATCAGTTTCTGCTTCAGCCAGTGGTGCCCGTCAAATTGCCCTCGAAAAGCGTGCCGCTGATGATAACCAGGACAACGGTTCCTTATGTCCGTACGCTGGACCTGGGTACTCCGGAACATCGTAAGCATGGCGTAGGCGATACAACTGTTCTTGCCCTGGGGCTACCAAATCTCCCTATCAAAAAACAGATGGTCGGGATAGGTCCCTCGCTGGTTATTCCCACCGCCGGTGATAATGACTTCACATGAGATACGCCAGGCGCTTAATGGCGAACTCGTGCTTGGTTGCTCATATTTCAAGGATCGTATCCAGGACCTGACCAATCGCCAGGCACGGACAGGTAAACCGGGAAGACCACGATTGAAGGACACGCGAGGGGATGCCTTGTAGAGGGTGATAACAGGCACGAGCAATATTAGAAAATATTGCTCTCTGACCCCCATTAATGACGTCGTCTACGATAGACTGGCTGTATTCACTGTAAAATCAGGATAAGTTGAATTATGGGCGGGCTATTTGATAAACGGCTTCCACCGAAGCGGCTAACAGTAATTGACTGGGGCCTGCGGGCCGGATGGCTGCTGGCAGGGGTGTCGGTATTGACAGCAGCGCAGGCCGATATCGGCCCTGCTTTCTCGGGTGTGACGGCGCGGGCCAACAATGCCTCAACGGTTTTCTGGAGTCCGGCCGGCATCAACCGCCTGGATCAGCCGGAGCTGGTGGTCGGCGCAACGCTGGCGGTGACCCAATCCAAGTTCGAGGTTGACCAGTCGAACCGCAGCGGGGGAGATGCCGATAGCGATACCACCTTGCTGGCCATCCCGTCTTTCTACTATGCGCACCCGATCAATGACCGCTGGCGCGTCGGTGCTTCGCTGACTGTGCCTTCCGGTTTCGGTAATGAGTACGGTAAAAGCTGGTCCGGGCGTTATCTTGCCGAAGAATCCAACCTCGCTTTTGTGTCGCTGGCCGGCACGGTGGGTTACAGGTTTAACGACCAGTGGTCCATCGGTGGCGGGCCGATGATGATCTATACCGATTCCGTAAGCAAGGCGCGTGTCAATGATTTCGGGCCAACCGATGGCAGGGTAAAACTCGAAGAAGACGGTGTCGGTTTCGGCTGGCAGGCGGGTTTGATGTACGAGTTCAGCAAGACTGCACGTATCGGCATGGTGTATCGCGCCGAGATCGATCCGGACCTGTCCGGCAAGCCGAAATTCCAGAATATCGGTCCGGTCCTGGACGGTTTACTGAATGCATCCGGGCTCAAGGACCAGAGTATCGATGTGAAGTTCAAGGTGCCGGAGATGGTCCAGCTGGGTTATTACCAGGACCTGACCGAGGACTGGTCGTTTACCGCTGATGCACTGTGGGTGAACATGTCGGGGTTCGGTATCAACCATGTCAGTGTCAATTCCGACATGACCTCCGCTACCGTATCGTTGGATGGCAGTTTCAAGGATACTTATGCCTTCATGGGCGGGCTAAGGTACCAGTACCGGCCCGACCTGGCATTCTCTGTGGGTGCGGCGTACATGACGTCACCCGCAACCGATGGCCGGCGCACCATTGCCTTGCCGCTCGACCGGATTATTGCTGTCGGCGGGGGTGTCGAGTGGCAGTGGCAAGGCTTTATGATCCACCACAACCTCAACTATGCCAATATGGGTGATGGTGACGTCGACCAGGATAACGGGCTGGCCGGGAGTATAGAAGGTTCCTTCGATACGAATTATGCGGTGGTTCTGGATAATCAGATCATCAAGCGGTTCTGACCCCTATTAGACTAACGCCGATGCACTTGAAGGTTGTGGTTTTCTTCGCAGGACTTGGGCTTTTCGATACAGCCCTGGCTGACATGACAGCGCCTGCAGACTATGTCGGACGTTCAGTCTGTGCTGATTGTCATGAAGCGGAAGAACAGCAATGGACCGGCTCTCATCATGACCTGGCCATGCAGCCGGCGACGGCGGAGACGGTGCTGGGAAACTTTGCTGACGCCAGTCTGACTCACTTCGGCGTGACCACATCCTTTTACAAAAAGGATGACAAGTTCATGGTTCGCACTGAAGGGCCGGATGGCAAACTCCAAGATTACCAGATCAAGTACGCCTTTGGCGTCGACCCACTGCAACAGTATCTGATTGAGTTCCCCGGCGGCCGCATGCAGGCACTAAGCCTCGCCTGGGATACGCGCCCCGAAGGGAAGGGCGGTCAGCGCTGGTTCCATCTTTACCCTGATGAAAAGATTGCCCATGACGACGAGTTACACTGGACGCAACCCAGTCAGAACTGGAACAGCATGTGCGCGGAATGTCATTCGACACAGCTGGAAAAGCACTACGACCCGGTTGCGAGAACATTCTCTACCACGTGGTCGGAAGTCGATGTCTCCTGCGAGGCTTGCCACGGTCCCGGATCGGATCATGTGGCGTGGGCAAAGCATAAGCCCGGTTGGGAAAAGCTTGAATCTGGCAAAGGACTGCAACTTTCGCTGGATGAACGAAAAGACATCCACTGGAAGATCAACCCGGAAACCGGGAACGCCGCACGTAGCAAGGTCCGCAGCAGCGACAAAGAGATCGAGATGTGTGCCCGCTGTCATTCAAGGCGCAGCCCAATCAGCAATGACTATGTGCATGGCGAGCCGTTACTGGATCACTACCTGCCGCGGCTGCTTGACGAAGGCATGTATTACGCCGATGGTCAGATGGATGATGAAGTCTATGTCTACGGTTCCTTCCTGCAAAGCAAGATGTATCACGCCGGTGTTACCTGCAGTGATTGCCATGAGCCGCACAGCCTGGCATTGAGAGCACCCGGTAACGGTGTCTGTGTGCAGTGTCACCAGGCGACGAAGTACGATCAAAAAGCCCACCACTTTCACAAGGCCGGCTCGCCGGGTGCGAGCTGCGCCGAATGTCATATGCCACCCCGAACCTACATGGTGGTCGATCCGCGTCATGATCACAGTATGCGCGTCCCGCGCCCGGATCTTTCGGTGAAACTGGGGACACCCAACGCCTGTAACAACTGCCACGATGATAAGGATGCCGCCTGGGCGGCAGCTGAAGTGAAAAACTGGTACGGCGATGCGCCGACCGGCTTCCAGCAGTATGCGCCGGTCTTGCACGCTGCGCGGCAGGGAACCCCGGGTGCCGGTGCTGAGCTGGCGGTGCTGATACGTAACACGGAGACACCGGCGATTGCACGCGCAACGGCGCTTGCTGAGGTCGGACCATATTTGAGTGCTGCAACAATTGATGTCCTGCCACTGGCGCTAGCGGATGATGACCCCGGTGTGCGTGCCGCCGCGGTGGCAATGCTGGACGCCATGCCATTGGAAATACGTGTGCGGCTGGCATTCCCGATGCTGGAAGATCCGGTACGTGCCGTGCGCATAGAGACGGCGCGGGTGCTGGCATCCATTCCGACAGGTGAACTGTCGACGGAGCAACAGGCATTGCTTGAAAAAGCAACACAGGAGTATGTTTCATCCCAGCAGGTTATGGCCGAGCGCCCCGAGGCACAGACCAATCTGGGTGGATTGTATGCTGCGTTGGGCGAACAAGAGAAGGCGGCTGCAGCGTATAAAACTGCTGTCGAACTCAATCCTGCTTATATACCAGCTTATGTCAACCTGGCGGATCTTTACCGCGCACAGGGCAATGAAACAGAGGTCGAAAAAACGTTGCGTCGGGCCGCGAGTGTAAGTCCCGGGAATGCGGACGTACACCACGCGTTGGGGCTAACGCTGGTGCGGCAACAACGTACAAAGGAAGGCGTAGAGGAACTCCGCCTTGCATCTACGCTGAACACGGAGAACCCGCGTCTCATTTATGTTTATGCCGTCGCGCTGAATTCCACCGGTGAGCCGGAAAAGGCGATTCTGGTTTTACAGGGTGCGCACAACCAATATCCGAATAATCGCGACATCCTCAGTGCGCTGGTAGCGTTCCATCGTGATATGGGCAATCAGGATGCAGCGCGTAGCTATGCAGAGAAGCTACGTATGCTTTTGCCGTAGACACAAATTGCGTATCAGCCTGCCGCGAAGGACGGCGCTCCTACACAACTGTCTAGCGGCTGACAGGAACAGTGAGAACGGGTTTGCCAGAACCATGGGCGGTACTTTCAGCAATAGTGACAGACCACAGTGTGCCCATCAGCCTGAAGAACCGCTTGGTGGTTTGATCGGTCTCATCGATATAGAACCAGCCATCCCGGTACTTCACGGCTACGGCGGCATGTTCCGGCCTGGCCTTGCTGCGGCGAACCTGCAATTCTTTGCCTGCCAGGCCCAATGCAGGATAACTGGCCGCTACACCGTTGCGCAGGTCCTCCTCCGGCACCTCTATCGCTGCTGACAGTATTTCCACCAGGGTGAAGACCGAGCGTGTGATTATGCCTATACCGCCCGCGTCACGCCCGTCCAGCGCCAGGAAGACGGGTAGAATCACCTGTGCCGACGGGTCTTTTGGCAGGGGCAGCCCCAACAGGCGGAGCAGCTCGTTGACCTCGGCCGTATGCGTTTTCGCATAGTGGTCGATAACGACCGTAAAACCGCCTTCCCGTTGCGGGTCCTCGAGCCAGTGCACAAGTTGCGCCTGCGTCAGTGTCGTCATAATCGAAACAAAGCGATCGAAGCGTGGATCGGGCTCGGCGTGGGAAAACTGAAACCCCGGATTGCGGATGCCGTTTACGCTGGACACGAGCGTGGTATAAATGTAGGTCGGGTCAGCCAGCGTTCCCGCAAGCTGCGCCAGTGCAGTCACCGGCACAGGCGAAAACACTTGCTCGGCATACATTTCCCCTTCAACCGGCATATAGGAAATGGTCGGATTCTCTTCGTAGGCGACGTTGGCGCTGAAGGGCACCAGATTACCGGCATAATTGTCGTTATCGCCAAAACCCACATCGACGCTAGAGCCGGTTGCAACTCTTACATTGGCGGTGATGCTGGCCACAGCAAGCAGGTTGCCTCGTTCCTGATACCGATTGTGAATGACCGCCATTAGCAACTGCTGGTTGTTAGTCTCCGTGATGGCTTCATTATAGGCCAGTCGCCCGCTGCGTATGGCATTGGGGCCAACTACCGTACAGCCGGTTAGCAGGCAAGCAATGACGCAGGCGGTCGTCAGCTTTCGACCAATGTTGCTGTGCTGGTGACTTGAGGTCATATGCTATTCTCCAGATCAGGCGTTTTGTTTTTCGTATAAATGCTGGCAGCTGAACCAGTGGTTCGACGGCGTCCCTGCCTACCTTACCAGCGGGAGAGCTGCATGCAAGCGAGACAGGCTATACTGCGTTCCGGTTTGGCAAATCCATAAGGCAGGGCCATCGAATGGACTTCACTTTCAAATTTATCTATATATTTTCGATCGGGCTGTTTTATGCGGCCCCGCTGTTGGCGATGCTGGCGTTGGTCATCGTAATCCTGGGACATATTCTGGGAAGACTGGAAGGCTGGTCAAAGTTTGACGCCACGTATCATGCCTTCGTTGCCGCAACCACACTTGGCTATGGCGACTTGCATCCGCGCAGGAAACACTCAAAAGTTCTCGCCATAGCGATCACCTTTGTCGGCATTATCTTTACCGGTATCCTGGTCGCCATTGCGTTGCATGCAGCCACTCACGCCTTCCAGGAGACCCATGACCTGCCAAAGCTGATAGAGCAGGTCGATGGCTAACGGTGAGCCCGTCCTCGCCGTAATCAGCTCCGTCAATAAATCTTTGCGCCAGAGACAGCGCTCCAGGTACCAAATAAAGAGGATATTGGTAATGAGCAAATGGTTTACGGGCAGATACGCGGCACTCGCGCTTGAAAAGCGAGTTCAAGAACGACGACATCTACTGCCTTGCGCTGAGCATGAACTGGAAATTCTAAAGACTTGTCCTTACACTGCCCACAACATATTTTCGACAGGTTAATTTACCATGTCTTCGATGAAACAGATTGAGAAGTGCAAACGCCGCTAGTGAAAACCAATAGAGCCCATCAATGCGTCTGATCACTTCCACCATGTATGTCTGCCTGCTTGTTTTCTGCGCATCGGTGGCAGCCAGTGAGTCCGGCGTGGACGAGCAATCCAGCGACAAGGCTGCCATCGGTACCGCGGATGAACGGAAAAAGGCAGGCCAGGAAGAAGACATCCTCGACCGGGCTTTTTCGCCGCTGGATAAGGCGGTTTCTGATATCAACCGTGATCTCAACGAAGGTGACGGCGGCACCACCGCGGAGGCGGGCGAATGAGGCGATACTCAAAAAGTACTGCGTATTTCGTCCCCATGGAGCAAGATACGTTCAAGGTAATCAAAGGAGAATAGTATGAATCCGGTTTTGCGTTCACTCCTGGTCGCCGGCGTCATTTCTGTGGCACCACTGGTTGGTTACGCCGGGTCGCTGGAATGTCAGGGTAATATTATTTCACCCGGGGTTACCGAGGAACAGCTATTGGAAGCCTGCGGCGAACCGACATCACGTGACGGTGCTAACTGGCGATACGATGTACCCGGATCCCTGCCAATGGTTGTTACCTTTGGAAACGGTGTGGCGACGTTTATCAGGGATGTAAACGATGATAGCCTGGACTCTTCTGCATCCCCGCTGGGAGATCCTCCCTGAGTTTCTGTCAAGACTTTAATATCCCACCATGATGCAATTTACCAGGCAAAGATTCGGATACCTCGGCGTCGTTCTGTTGTCGCTGTTCGCGCTGAGCTGCATGCAGCCGATGGCTATCACCGAGAAACCCGTAGAACGTAATGTCTCGCCAACCCAGACCTACTCCTACACACGCGATATAAAACCCGTCCTGGAAAAAAAATGCATTGCCTGTCACGGTTGTTATGATGCGCCTTGTCAGCTGAAGCTGACATCTGCAGACGGGCTGCTCCGCGGCGCTACTGAAAATCCGGTTTATGACAGCGCACGCCTGTCTGCCATGGCGCCGACGCGTCTGTTCGTCGATGCACGGACCACCATGGAGTGGCGCGAGAAGGATTTCTACGGCGTGCTTAATGAGCAAGGCGGCGCACTGGAAAACAACCTGGAAGCCTCCTTGCTGTTCAAAATGATCCAGCTCGGCAGGGACCAGCCGCTACCGCCGCACTCCGCGGTGCCGGGACACATTCAGCTCGGGCTGCAACGCAAGAACGAATGTCCAATTCCCTCCGAGTTTGATAAATATGCGCGGAAAAAACCGCAGCAAGGCATGCCGCTGGCGATTGCCGGACTGAGTGACAGCGAATACGAGACCCTGAAGCAATGGGTCTACGAAGGTTCGGTGATCGATGAAAAACCGTCCCCGCTGGCACCGGAGGAACTGCAACAGATTCGTCAGTGGGAAACATATTTCAACCACGCGGCGCTTAAAAACCAGCTGGTTTCCCGTTACCTGTATGAACATTTGTTTCTCGCGCATGTGTATTTTGAAGGTCTCGACAGCGGGAACTTCTTCGAGCTGGTGCGCTCCAGTGCGCCGCCCGGAGAACCAGTCCGGATTATCCCCACGGTGCGCCCGGACGATGATCCCGGCCAGCCGTTCTATTACCGCTTGAGAAAGATAGACAGTACGATTGTTTACAAAACACATATCACTTATGCGTTGAATGAAGCAAAGATGCGCCGCTTCGAGGCGTTGTTCCTGACGCCGGACTGGGATGTTGCGCAGCTGCCGGACTATTCGCGCGAGCATTCACTTAACCCGTTTGAAACCTTTACCGCGATCCCCGCACGAGCACGCTATCAGTTCATGCTGGATAACGCCCAGTACATCGTCATGACCTTCATTCGTGGGCCGGTGTGCCGTGGGCAGGTTGCAACGGATGTCATCAATGACCAGTTCTATGTCCTGTTCCAGAACCCCGATGCCGACCTGTCGGTAACTGACCCGGCTTATCTGGCCAGTGTCCAGCCCTACCTGGTACTGACCCGCGAACAGGAAGGCCTGGTCGAGCTGGCTCCGGACTGGGTTTACCGCAAACGCGAGCGCAATGAATATATCCGTCTGCGCGGACAGGCCTATCGCGAATTACAACCCAAAGGTCCGTCACTGCAGGACATCTGGGATGGTGATGGCAGCAATACCAATGCAGCACTGACCGTGTTCCGGCATTTCGATAATGCCACCGTGGTGAAGGGGTTCGCGGGCGCGATTCCAAAAACCCTGTGGGTGATGGATTATCCGATGCTCGAGCGCACCTATTATGAACTGGTGGTAAATTTCAATGTATTCGGGTCGGCAGCTCACCAGGCGGAAACGCGTTTGTACTTCGATCTGATCCGATCCGGAGGTGAAAACAACTTCCTGCATTTTATGCCCGCCGATGTGCGCACCAGCATGCGCGATTCCTGGTACCAGGGCAGCGATGCGCAGTTAAAGATCACCAACAGCTACGAAATCGTCAACGAGGACCTGCCGGTGCAGATAGCTTACCGGACCTCAGACCCGAAAGCCGAGTTTGTCACGCTGGTTACCCGGCACCTCAATGCGGCGGCTGGTCCTGCAGATGATCTGAACCGCTGCGCACAGCCGCCCTGTTACCGCCGGGGCGCGAGCGCCGTGGAGCGGAAGGTAGAGACCAGCTTGCAGACCCTGGCCTCTAAACCGGCCTCGCTCGACAACATGGGTTTCGTTGATTTCATGCCGGATGTCGGCTTCCTGCGCGTCAGTACCGGCAAGCCGGGCCAGGACCTGGCCTATACGCTGGTGCGAAACAAGGCGCACACCAATGTCGCCTTTATGCTCGATGAAGAAACGCGCCGCGAGCCAGACAAGGATACGCTCACAGTCTACCGCGGGCTGCTGGGCAGTTATCCCAATTTCATGTTCAATGTGCCGCTCGACAGAATCGATGCGTTCACCACGGCATTGCACGCAGTGTGTACTCGTGAACATTTCATGGCTCTGGTCAGCGACTATGGAATATCCAGGACCCATCCGCAGATCTGGGAAAACTTCCAGTGGTTTGTTGACTACATGCGTCAAAATAGTCCGGTTGAAGCCGGGGTATACGATATGAACCGTTACAGGAAATTGGTTGATCTGATGGCAGACGAAACCGGGTAGCTCGTTAACAGAAACAACAGCATCAGGGCCCGGCTCCCGGGCCTGAAGGCAAGGCGGGGGATGTCTGCTAGACTGTGGCTGCAGGAAAGGCCAATATCAGAAAATCTAGCTGTTTACCCCGGAGCCGATTATGTTAGTAACCTTTACTTCCCCAGCCTACGCGGACATAACGATGTTCGGTGATATCGCTCTTCATCTACTCAAGCTGATGGGGCACAGCGCAACCGTGCCTGGCGCGCTCCTGGCGGAGGATATTCCGGCTGCGTTGCAGCGCCTGGAAGCCGGGGTTAAAGCAGAGAGCCAGTCTTTGCAACCGGATCAGGCCGAGGAAGAGGATGGCGAAGTTGCCGTTAGTCTCTCGCACCGCGCCTTGCCTTTGATCGAGCTGCTCAAGGCGGCGGCAAAGGACGAAGTCAACGTGATGTGGGACAGCAACAAATAAACCAGCAACGCGGCAGAGTGTGATGGAATATAAAGATTATTACGAAATTATGGGCGTTAAGCGTGACGCCACCCAGGATGAGATCAAGCGCTCCTATCGCAAGCTCGCCAGGAAATATCATCCTGATGTCAGCAAGCACAGTGATGCTGAAGAACGTTTCAAAGCGGTGGGTGAAGCTTACGAGGTACTCAAGGATCCTGAAAAACGCGCGGCCTACGATCAGTTGGGCGCTAACTGGCAAGCCGGCCAGGACTTCACGCCGCCGCCGGACTGGGATGCGGGTTTCGAATTCAGCGGTGGTGGTTATACCGCGGGCGGTGCCGGTGCTCACAGTGATTTCTTCGATCAACTGTTTGGCCAGCAGTTCAGACAGGCGGGTGGGGGCGGTCGCCGCCGAACCTTCCACATGCGCGGCGAAGATCATCATGCCAAAGTGCTGATTGATCTCGAAGACAGTTTTGCCGGTGCGACGCGCTCCATGTCGTTGCACGTGCCGGAGTTAACGGAGGACGGCCATGTCGTCACCCGTGAGCGAACGCTTAATGTGCGTATCCCCAAGGGTATCCGGCCGGGCCAGCAGATCCGTCTGGCGGGTCAGGGAGCTCCCGGAATGGGTGGCGCCGAGTCGGGAGACCTGTACCTGGAGGTGGCATTTCGGGAGCACCCGTTGTATCGCGTCAATGGCGCGGATATTTATCTCGACTTGCCGGTGGCGCCCTGGGAGGCCGCACTGGGTGCGGGCATCAAGGCACCGACCCCTTCGGGGGGGGTCGACCTCAAAATTCCAGCCGGTTCCAACCAGGGACGCAAGCTGCGTCTCAAGGGCCGCGGGATGCCCGGCAAGACGCCCGGTGATTTGTACGTGGTTCTGCAAGTGACCTTGCCGCCAGCCGACAGCGAGGAAGCCAAACACCTGTATGAACAGATGCAGGACAAGCTCGGGTTCAACCCGCGCGCGACAATGGGGGTAGCCTGATCCCATGAATGAAAAAGACACATCGACACCCGCCGTCGAACTGATCGACGAGCAAACAACATTCACCCTGGTTGAACTGTGCCGTTCCTGTGCCGTCGAAGCCGAACTCATCGAAGCGCTGGTGGAGCAGGGCATACTGGAGCCTATGGGCAGACGTGGCAGTCACTGGTGTTTTCCCGCCAGCAGTCTGCGGCGCACGCGCATCACACTGCACCTGCAGCGCGACCTGGGGGTCAATCTGGCCGGTGCCGCCCTTGCCCTTGAGCTTCTCGAACGCATCGATGCACTCGATGCTCGTCTACGTATGAAGATCGGCATTCACCAGGATATACCGTAGGAGCGGCCCCTTTATGCCCGGCGGGTTAACGGGTGCTGGCCGCGATTCGCGTCGAAGGACGACGCTCCTGCTGAGTAAACATTTGAACAGACAAGAGGTGAACAATGAAAACAACGTCTGGTTTTATAACATTTCTGATACTGGCAGTCAGCGCGGGTAGTGTCACGGCTGGATCGATACGTTGTCAGGGTGAAGTGATACGTGATGATCAGATTAAACCGCTGACCGAAGCCCAGGTGCGGGAAAAATGCGGTAAACCTGTCGCTGAGGACTACCACGTTCTGACCTACAAGACGGAAGCAAATGTATTAAAGGTGTTACGTTTTAATGATGCTGGCAACCTTGAGAATATTACCGAAGAAGTTGCGAAATAGGATCTTTAGTTGGCTATGCAATTTATGAGATTCACGCGGTCGGTTTTCCAGAGGGTGATGTTCTATGTCGCTATGGTTTTATTGGTGTCCGCGTGTTCGACCAGTGGTGGCACGCGTCTGACTATCGATACCCGCGACGTACCAGCTATTAAGTACGTGCCAAAAGAAGTAACGGCGATGCTTAAGGATCTTGGCTACGAGGCTGTTGCCGAACCTGATGCTGAAAGATGGGCGCGAAATTTCGAAGACTACAAAGCGCAGTTCAGGGCCCGGGACAACGCGAACATCATGGTTGATGTGGATTTTAAACTGATCAACCAGTTGACTGGTATTCATCTTTATAACACGACCGAAAAGACACCGGGTGCCGCAACAATGCAGCGTTACGAGATACTGAAGAAGCGCGTGGAATGGGAGTTTGGCGTGGACAGTGTGAAATAACCATTTGCGTTAGCAATAGTGCAATCTTTAATACAAAGGAGTTATGTGATGAAGTTAATACGTTATCTGGTCGCGTTGACGGCAGCAACTGCTTCAACTCTGGCGCTGGCCGCGGTGCCGCCAGATCAAAAGGTCATTACCACGGAAGACCTTATCGAATTATGCAGCGTGAGCGCAGATGATCCGGCATACCCGGCCGCGATGGGGTTTTGCCTGGGCTACATCGATGCTGCCATGGATTATCATGCGGCACTCACCGCGGGACCCAAGTACGATCCCATTGCCTGCCCGGAAACGGCGGTGACCCGGGAAGAGGTGGTCGTCGTATTGATGGATTGGTCGAAGCGTAATACGCAGCATCTCAAGAGCGAAGCGCCGGTGGTGGGTGTCATGCGAGCGAGCGCTGAAAAATGGCCCTGTTCGTAACAATGAGAGACAGTGATAAGGAGTTGATGATGAAGACACGTAATCTGGTTTTGGCCTGTTGCTTCGCAATTAGTCTCTCAGGCTGTGCGAATATGAGCTCGGGTGAGCAACGCACGCTGTCGGGTGCAGGTATTGGCGCCGCTGCTGGTGCCCTGGTCGGTAGTCTGGCAACCGGTCGGCCATTGACGGGCGCGGCATTCGGTGCAGCGGCTGGCGCTGCGGGTGGCTGGCTGTACGATCGCCACGAGAAATCTGAAGGTAATTGATAAAAGGGGGCAGATCCTTTTTCCGTTTACAGCTGATAGCATTTACATAGAGGATTCAAACTTCATGGAAAGCTTCGTCGGCCATGCACTATCGGTTTTCATGGGTTTTTTCGCCATTATGAATCCCATCGCCAATACACCGGTATTTCTGGGGCTGACCGCCGATGACAGCCCGGAGATTCGCCGTGCTGTCGCACGCAAGGCCATGCTGTTGAGTTTTATTATTATCGTGGTCTTCTGTGCAGCAGGGAAACTTATCTTCGAATTGTTTGGTATCACGCTGCCTGCATTTCGTATCACAGGCGGACTGTTGGTATTTCTGGTTGGCTATCATATGCTTCAGGGTGAACAATCCAGCGTTCAGCATCCAACGGAAGACGATAAAGCACAAAGTAAAGATGCGCAGTTGGAGGTCGCGATCTCTCCGCTGGCATTACCGATACTTGCCGGTCCAGGAACCATCGCGACAGCGATGAACTTTGCCTCCGCAGGCGGCGTGAGCGAGTTTGGCGTTACCATTGCGGCGTTCTTTCTTCTTTGCCTGATTACTTATGTCTTCTTTGTGTCCGGCGAGCGCTTTGTCAGCTTTATCGGCGTGAACGGGATTAAAGTGATCACGCGCATTATGGGATTGATTCTGGCAGTGATTGGCACACAGATGGTGATCGCCGGAATCACTGGCGCTATCAAACTGGCCCAGACCGGGTAGAAGAATCGAAAGAATCGGGGTCGGAGAGCAATATTCCCTAATAAACGCTCGCGCAAGGATCATGGCATTGTCTGTATATTAGGGAATATTGCTCTCTGACCCCTATTTAATTTGTGATTATGCTTTCTATAAAAGCTAAGGAATCCATCAAAACCGCCCTGGCGATGACCATCGCCTATGGTATCGCCCTGTCAATGGACTGGGACCGGCCCTACTGGGCTGGGTTCGCGGTGGCTTTTGTCAGTCTGGCATCTATCGGGCAATCGATGAACAAGGCCGCTTTTCGGATGTTCGGGACGCTGGTGGCGGTGGTGGTGTCGTTTATCTTTATCTCCCTGTTTGCCCAGGAGCGCTGGGCCTTCATACTGATCCTTTCCATCTATGGCGGTTTTTGTGCCTATATGATGAATGTCAGTAAGCGCGCGTATTTCTGGCAGGTATGCGGCTTTGTGGTGGTAATTATCTGTCTGGATGCCGGACCGGACCCGGTTAACGCTTTCAACATCGCGATATTGCGTACCCAGGAAACCGGGCTGGGTATCCTGGTATACAGTCTGGTGGCGATTTTTCTCTGGCCCAGCAAGAGCAGTGCGACGTTCAATGCTGCTGCCGCTGATCTGGCTGCTACCCAACACCAGTTCTACCAGGCATGTCTTGGTTTAATGCGCGGGCAGGGAAATGCTGAAGAGGTTCAGGGCCTGGGTGCGAAGGAAGTTCAGGCAAAAACTCACTTTGATCAGTTACTGGATGCAGCGGAGACAGACAGCTACGATGTCCGGGTACTGCGGCGATCATGGCGGCGTTATCAGCACGAAGCTGCGGAACTGATGCAGACCATGGGGCGCTGGCGGGATGGCTTTACCGACGTTCAGTCACTGGATCTGCAGCAGCTGTTACCGGATATCAAGGCCTTTGATGACGAGCTTGATACTCGCCTGGAGCAGATCGCTACTATGATGGCCGGCGCAGCCCCCGGGCAGGTGCCGCAGGCGATGGAGCTGGTGCCAGACAGGGACGCGGTGCAGAGCCTGTCCCATTTTCATCGGGCCGCCCTTGTGGTCACGCGCTCACGCTTGCTGAAGGTGGAGCAGTTGACCCGTTCGTTGTTCGAGGCGGTCAGCGAACTCAAGGGATACGATACCGCAATTGCCTCGGCCGAAGCACCACCCGCAACGGCAGCGGTAATCTTGCCGGACCTGGATAGCCTGGCGAACGTTGTTCGCTACGTGGCGATACTCTGGCTTGCCTGGCTCGCGCTGATGTACGTTAATGATCTTCCCGGCGGCGCCGGTTTGGTGTCCTTTGCCGGCGCATTGGGGATAGCCATCGTTAATATGCCGCAATTATCGGTTTCGAGGCTGATTGTGCCGGCCACCACCAGCGTTTTGTTCGCCGCTGTCGTTTATATTTTCATCATGCCAGAACTGTCGAGCTTTTTCGGTCTCGGTCTGCTGATTTTTGCGGCGACTTTTGCCATCTGCTACCTGTTCGCCGAACCCAGGCAAATGCTGGGAAGAGCATTGGGGCTGGCCATGTTTGTCACCATCGCCTCCATATCCAATGAGCAGAGTTACAATTTTCTCAGCGTCGCCAACACGGCCTTGATGTTTCCACTTATCTTCCTGCTGCTGGCGGTCACGGCCTATATTCCCTGGTCACCACGCCCGGAACGGGCTTTCGTGCGGCTGCTTGGCCGCTACTTCCGCAGCAGCGAATACATGATGTCGGCCGTGCGCTGGGATCAACCGCAGGCAGCTACCTGGCGGGAGCGCTGGGAAAAGGCATTTCATGCAAGAGAGATCGCGACGCTGCCAGCTAAACTCGGTACCTGGAGTCCGCACCTCGATAACTGGGTACTGTCCGATGCTTCGCCGGAACAGGTGCAGGCGCTGATGACCAGCCTGCAGTCGTTGACCTACCGGATGCAGCAGCTGGTTGAGCAAGGCGACAGCCCGCAGGCGCCATACCTGGTGCAACACTTGCTCGAAGATTTCCGCGCCTGGCGGCTTGGGATACAGGCCGTCCTGCAAGGGCTGGCGCAGAACCCCGCCGGTGCGGAGGGCGATGCGCTACGCGCCCGTCTGGATAGTGTTCTCGAACGCCTCGAAGATAAAATCAAAACTGCCTTGAATACGACGGCCGAAGGACAGTTCAGCGATCAGGACGCGGAAGAATTCTACCGCCTGCTGGGCGCATATCGGGGTGTGTCGGAAGCACTGGTCGATTATGCCGATAACGCCGACGCTATCGACTGGGAGCCTTGGCGCGAAGAGCGCTTCGCCTAACCCGGGTCAGAGAGCAATATTCTCTAATATACGCTCGCGCAAGGATCATAGTATTAACGGTATATTAGAGAATATTGCTCTCTGACCCCTATTTGATACAGTAACGGAATCTATGCTGACTCCAATCCCACATGAATTCGCCCTTGGCGGGGTATATATGCCGCCGCTGCTGGTGGCCGCAGTTTTCGGCATGATGGCAGCATTACTGACAACAAACCTGCTCAACCGCTACCGCTTGTCGAAGTACTTTTTCTATCCACCGGTGGTGTCTTTGGCATTGGTGATTCTTTATACCCTGTTTATCGGCACATTCATTATCGGGACCTGACGCGTGAAAGATTCTAAAAAATATATGCTCACCGGGACCGTGGTACTGATCACTGTAGCCGCCATACTGCTCAAGTACTGGGACTATGTGGTTAATCCCTGGACACGCGACGGACAGGTGCGCGCCGATGTCATTCAGATTACACCACGGGTGTCCGGGCCAATCGTCAAGCTGGCTATTGAAGATAACCAGTTGGTGAAGGCGGGCGATCTGCTGTTCGAAATCGATCCGCGCACCTTCGCGGCCAACGCGGCGCAGGCAAGCGCGCAATATGACAAGGCCAAAGACAATTATTTCGCCCAGGGGAAACAGGTCGAGGCAGTCGAGGCGCAGGTCGAAGTCGCGCGGGCTTCGCTGGCGCAGGCAAGCGCTGCCATCAAGCAGGCCGATGCCGAGATCGAGCAGAACGAGGCTGAGTACCAGCGGCAGAAAGAGTTGTTGCCGAAGAAGGCGACTTCGCAAAAATCGGTAGACCGTGCCAAGGCCAACTACCAGGTCGCGGTGCAGCAGCGTCTGGGCGCAGTCGCCAGCCTTGCCCAGGCAAAGGCGTCGCTGCTCGAGAGTGAAGCTGACCTGGCGGAGGCCCGTGCAACGCTCGGTGCCGCCGGGGATGACAATGCCAGTCTGCGTGAGGCGCAAGCCGCACGGGAGGAGGCGGAACTCAACCTCGAGTTCACCCGGGTCAGGGCGCCGGTAGATGGCTATGTCACCAATCTCAATCTGCGGCTTGGCAGCCAGGCGGTGGCCAACCAGCCGGCGCTGGCGTTGGTCGATATCAATAGCTACTGGGTGCACGGTTTCTTCAAGGAAACCCTGGTTGGGGATATCGGTAAAGGCGATAAAGCCATCGTGACGTTGATGAGCTACCCGGATAAACCGATAACAGGCCGCGTCGACAGCCTGGGCTGGGGTATCGCTCAGGACGATGGCAGCACCGGTGAAGATCTGTTGCCCAATGTCAGCGCGACGTTCGAGTGGATCCGTCTCGCGCAGCGCGTGCCGGTGCGCATTCATCTGGATGAGTTGCCCGAAGGTATCGAGCTACGGGTTGGCACCACGGGTTCGGTACTGGTGATGACCGGTAGCGCGGATAGTGATCATGACAAGTCGGTGCCGCCCGTGCCGAAAGCACTCCAGTAGGGAAGTCGGAATGGGTCATGCGTTAAAGCCAATGCATAAACCTTGCTGTAGGAGCGGCCTCCTGGCCACGATTCGCGCCGGAGATGGCGTTTATAACCTGAAGGTCACAAGTGCCCGGCACGGGTGCTCCTACAGGTTAAAGACTATTCTCCTGTTTGTGTTGGCAGCCTTGATAGCTTCCGGCTGCGCGCTGGGTCCTGACTATAAAACGCCGGACGCACCCGTCGAGACAGACTGGATCGAAGCTGAAAATACGCGCATATCGAACAAGCAACCGGTTGATCCTGAATGGTGGAAGACGGCGTTCAGTGATCCGGTGCTGGATCGGTTGGTCGAGACGGCATTGCAACAGAACCTGTCACTGCGCTCGGCAGGGCTGCGCGTGCTGCAGGCACGACAGCTGCTGGCCATCGCCATCGGCAATCAATACCCGCAACAACAGCAGGCTACCGGTTCGGCGTCCAAGCAACGCGAGCAAGGCTCGACCTTCGAAGACTACAGCCTCGGCCTGAATCTCACCTGGGAAGCGGATTTCTGGGGACGTTTCAGTAGCCAGGTGGAATCCTCCTCTGCACAGCTCGATGCCAGCATTGCCGATTACGACGGCGCACTGGTGTCACTGGTCTCGCAGGTGGCACAAAACTATATTCTCATCCGTACTACCCAGGCGCGGCTCGAGGTTGCCAGGAAGAGTATCAAGCTGCAGGCGGAAAGTTTGCGCGTTTCCACGGCAAAATACGAAGCCGGTGAAGTCAGCGAACTGGATGCAGACCAGGCCGAGACCCTGCTGAACAATACCAAAGCCACGGTGCCTGCGCTGGAGACCTCCCTGCAGCAGTTCAAGAATGCGCTGGCAGTTCTGCTCGGCAAGCCGCCTCACGATATGAATTACCTGCTGGGTGAGACAGGTGCGATTCCCACCGCACCGGCGACAATCGCCCTGGGTATGCCGCAGGACCTTATCCGGCAACGACCTGACATTCGCAGCGCCGAACGCCAGCTCGCGGCCCAGAGCGAGCAGATCGGCATTGCCGAGACTGACTTGTACCCGGCATTTGCTATCGGCGGGTCGATCGGTACCAATGCCACGGATACCGGCGACCTGTTCAACAATGATAGCAAGACCTGGAACCTGTTCGGCGCGTTCCAGTGGAACATTCTCAATTACGGCCGTCTCAAGAGTAATGTCAGGTTCCAGGACGCGCTGTTCCAGCAGTTGCTGGTGGATTACCAGGACACGGTTATTCAGGCACAGGGCGATGTCGAGAACGCCATTGTTGCCTATCTCAAGTCACACGAACAGTTTGCGTCATACAAAGTGGCCGCCGCTGCATCCACGCGATCGGTGAACGTGTCGACTGCCCAGTACCAGAACGGCATGATTGATTTCAATACCGTCATCAGCACCCTGAACGCTGACGCGGACCAACAGGATCTGCTTGCCTCGACGCAGGGCAGCGTTGCCACCAACCTGGTTCAGGTCTACCTGGCGCTTGGCGGCGGTTGGCAGGTTCGCGATAACAAGGATCCGGTTGAATTATTGCCTGCGGACATGAAGGACGAGATGCGGGAAAGAACCGGGGCGTGGAAGCGGGTGCTTGAGTGAGGCGTGTCTACTACGGCCAGCTACGCCTTCAAGATGACGCACGGCGGCCCGAAGCCTATAGAGCAGATGATTGAATGACGCTGCTCCGATGATGCGCTCCTTCCTACATCTATTGCCGCTGTTTCCGCGCTAATGAGTTTGCAGGTGCGCAAGGCGCTCGAATCGGATAAGCAAGCAATCTCGGATGTAATCATTGCCGCATTTGGTGACGTGCAGGGGCAAGAAATTGCGGATCTAGTTACTGGTTTATTGGTAGATCCGAGTGCGCAACCATTGTTATCGCTCGTTGTGACTGCCGATGATAATATTGTTGGGCATATTCTTTTCACGAACGCACGAATTAAACATTCTCAGCGGACAGTTTCTTCAGCAATTCTTGCTCCTCTGTCAGTGCACCCGGAATACCAAAATCAGGGCATCGGAGGTCGACTTATAAAAGAAGGACTAAAACAGCTGAAGGCGGCGGGCGTTGAACTGGCATTTGTGCTCGGGCATCCCGGGTATTATCCGAAGTATGGCTTTTCCGCCGCTGGGATAAAGGGATTCGACGCACCGTATCCAATCCCGCCTGAAAATTCGGGTGCCTGGATGGTCCAGGAACTTCATCCAGGGATTATTGCGTGTATTCGTGGGCAAGTGAAGTGCGCAGAGGCGCTCAATGATCCAAAGTATTGGAGGGAGTCAACACAGGATGATCGCTAACAAGGCGCTGCTCCGGGCGGCAATTCCGCTACGCTCCATTGCCTCCGGGCAAAGTGGTGAGGCAGACAGAGAGGGCCATCGCCCTTGAAGTAGACAAAACGGCTGCTGCGGCTTTTGGACATGATATGGCTGAAGACCTGCTTGGGCGCTAGCAAGCGGATCGTCTTTCAAGCCGGGCTTGACAGTATCGAATTTAGAAGAAAACAACACTCTGTCTATAGACATCCGGTGAGCCGAGCTTGATAATAGTCGTAACGCTTTCTCCCCAGGAAGCGTTTTTGGTCGTACTCTCCCCCCCTTGAGTGCGGCTATTTTTTTGCCTCAGCTTCGTGCGAGGTTTTCTGTTTTTGGGAATGGCTGTATATGGACTCCTCCTCGGGTTGCAAGCTCGCTGATCGACGACTTCAAGGTACG
>JBHPFC010000050.1:0-21508 GCA_042576405.1 Pseudomonadota bacterium
ACGAGCCTTGATAACCATGCGACCGCTCTTGGTGCGCATTCGGGCACGGAAACCGTGGGTGCGCTTGCGCTTCAGGTTGCTGGGTTGAAATGTTCTCTTCATGGCGCAATTGATCCCAAAATAGTTAAAAGCCCGCTGTATGGGCGGGCCGAATCAGGCCGCGCAGGTTACTGGTTTTCACTGACAACTGTCAACCTGTTTTTCCATGATAAACCGGGGGCTGGGCAATTTAATTGCCGTCGATAATTGTGGATAACTCCCTTTCCCCGCGCTAGACTGGTTGGTCCTCCGCCCTTTGAAACCGCTGACCGATCGGGGATTTTCTTTGCAAGCTTCACTCTGGCAACAATGTTTGGTGCGACTTGAAAATGAGTTGCCGGAACAACAGTTCAACACCTGGATACGTCCATTACACGCCGTTGAAAACGACAACGGGCTCAAGCTGCTAGCGCCCAATCGCTTTGTTCTGGACTGGGTGAGTGACCACTACATCGAAAATATTCAGAATACGGTCAATACCTTAAACAAGGACGACTCGCTGCATGTAGTACTGGATATCGGTTCCGTGCAACCCGTTCAGCCGGAACGCCAGGAGCAAAGTGCCGCGCCACGGCAGCGGGAGCGCCGCTCAGAAAAACGGGAGCCGCAGCGGAATAATTTAAATCCTGGCTTTACCTTCGATACATTCGTAGAGGGAAAATCCAACCAGCTGGCCCGCGCAGCATCGATCCAGATCGGCGAACACCCTGGCGAAGCCTACAATCCGCTGTTTATTTACGGTGGAGTTGGCCTGGGTAAGACCCATTTGATGCATGCAGTTGGAAACCTGATCGTCGCCAAACGGCCAACAGCACAAGTAGTCTACCTGCATTCAGAGCGATTTGTGGCCGATATGGTCAAAGCGCTGCAACACAACACCATTAACGATTTCAAACGCTACTACCGCTCGGTAGACGCCTTGTTGATCGACGATATTCAGTTTTTTGCGGGCAAGGAGCGTTCACAGGAAGAGTTCTTTCACACCTTCAATGCACTACTTGAAGGCCAGAGCCAGATTATTCTCACCTGCGACCGCTACCCCAAGGAAGTCAAAGGCCTTGAAGAACGGCTTAAGTCGCGTTTCGGCTGGGGCCTGACGGTAGCCATAGAGCCACCGGAGCTGGAAACCCGGGTCGCCATTCTCGTCAACAAGGCATTGCAGGCCAATGTTGAGCTACCCACCGATGTAGCGTTTTTTATTGCCAAACGCATTAACTCCAACGTCCGTGAACTTGAAGGGGCACTGCGACGGGTCATTGCCAGCGCACGCTTTACCGGACATGCCATCGATATAGCCTTCACCAAGGAATCCCTGCGTGACTTGCTCGCTCTGCAGGACCGCCTGGTATCGGTAGACAATATTCAGAAAACGGTCGCCGAGTACTACAAAATCCGCGTCGCCGATTTGCTCTCGCCACGCCGCACCCGTTCGATTACCCGTCCTCGGCAAATTGCCATGGCATTAGCCAAGGAATTAACTAACCACAGTCTTCCAGAAATTGGTGCTTCATTCGGCGGTCGAGACCACACAACTGTGCTGCACGCCTGCCGCAAGGTGGTCGAACTGAAAGAAGCCGACCTTCGCATTGCCGAAGATTATAGTAACCTGTGGAGAATACTTACCACATGATGTGGATAACCGGTGAATAAACTTGCCGCGGAAAAGTTTTCCGATATTATCCACAACTAGCTAACAGCTTCCGGGCTACTTTCTACAGCCCGTTAGCATGATTCAAATGATTGAATCAAAGACTGTAAGTAACAGTTATCAACAGCACGATGCCGCACTAATAATAGTAACTAAGTATATATAGAAGGATATATATTTATATGAAATTCACTATTGACCGGGAGTCATTGCTAAAACCTCTCCAACAAGTCATTGGTGTTGTTGAACGACGTCAGACACTACCAGTGTTGGGTAATCTGCTGGTTGCAGCTGACAGTAACGGCATTCAGATCACTGCAACGGATCTCGAAGTTGAAATTCAATCCCGAACGAATGTAGACGTTGAAGACGCTGGCGATGTTACCTTGCCGGCGCGCAAACTCGTGGATATCTGTAAAGCGTTACCCGAGAAAGCACAGATTCAGTTTTCTATATCTGATCAGAAAGCGCAGATTCGATCCGGTAAGAGCCGATTTACACTGGCTACCTTGCCGGCGGCTGATTTTCCTGTTGTTGAATCTATACAAAGTGATTGTCAGTTTGCTATTGCACAGTCGCGGCTCAAGGAACTTATCGAACGCACCCAGTTCTGCATGGCACAGCAAGATGTTCGCTATTATCTCAACGGGCTGATGCTGGAGATTGCCAATGGCCTGGTAAGGGCGGTCGCCACCGACGGACATCGTCTGGCATTATGCGATATGCCAGTGGATGTCAGGTTGAGTCAGCCCCGACAGGTGATAGTTCCGCGGAAAGGGATCCAGGAGTTACAGCGCCTGCTGGATGACAGCGATGAGCCGGTTCAGGTTGAGATCGGTTCAAACCATATTGGTATCACGGCCGCTGATTTACGCTTTACCTCAAAGTTGGTAGACGGCCGTTTTCCAGACTATGACCGAGTGGTTCCCAAAGGAGGTGACAAGCTTGTCTCCGCTAACAGAGAACTGTTCCGCCAGGCTTTGTCACGCACATCGATACTGTCAAATGAAAAATATCGTGGTATCCGACTCAATCTAGAAAAAAATATTATTAAAATACAAGCACATAACCCAGAACAGGAAGAGGCTGACGAAGAAATAGAAGTCGATTATAACGGCGGTAGCCTTGAAATTGGCTTTAATGTCACATACTTACTGGATGTACTGTCATCAGTACGCAGCGAAAATATTGAAATTACGCTAAGTGATTCAAACAGCAGTTGTTTGTTGCGTGAGCCAGGTACGGAGCAGTATCGTTACGTTGTTATGCCCATGCGACTCTAGAAGTCACACCCTTGCCGCTGACGACCTCCAGGCTCGCTAAATGGGCCAGGCGGAGTGTTCGTAAACATCCGGGCGGGTTTTTCCTTCATGCCCATTGAATCAATTTCTATAGACAGGTTTCGTAATCTTCAGCCGGTACAGCTCCAGCTCTCACCTCAACTCAATTTGTTTATTGGCGATAACGCGGCCGGAAAGACGAGTGTGCTGGAAACTCTGTATGTGTTAGCCAGAGGACGTTCCTTTAGAGCAAGGCAGCTAGACAAGCTTGTTCAGAACAACAGCGATGGCTTTCGTCTTGTTGTACAGATCAAAGATGGTGAGGGAAGGACAATTCCCGTAGGCATGCAACGAACAGGCAGCCGGCTGGTTTGCCGGATCAACGGTCAACCGGTGAAGCGTCTATCGGATCTGGCGGCATTGTTTCCAGTGCAATGGCTCGGGGGTAATTTGCATGCTGTCATTGAAGAAGGTCCGGCGTACCGGCGGCAATTGCTGGATTGGGGGTTGTTCCACGTGAAACCATCTTATATCGACTGCTGGAAACGCTTTCAAAAACTGCTCAAACAAAGAAATGCCGCTATCAGGCAACGCAGCGGAATACGGGAGATAAAGGCATGGGATGGTGAGCTTGCAACAGCGGGGGAACAATTGGATTTGTTCCGCCGGGAATATGTCAGCGCTTTGCTGCCGGAAATTGAGCATTTGGGCGGCCACTTTTCTATCCTCGAGCATGCTGTTTCGGTTGATTATAAAAAAGGCTGGCCCGAAGGCATTACTTTTGCCGAAGCTCTCGGTAATGGGCTCGAAAAGGATCGGGAAAGCGGTTATACGCATTGTGGCCCGCAGCGCGCCGAGCTGGCTTTTAGTTACCATGGAAAACCGGCGCGCGAACGGCTATCCAGAGGTCAGCAAAAAGTCTATGTCGTAGCGTTGCAGCTGGCACAGGCAACGTTGCTATATAAACAAACAGGTAAAACCAGCCTGTTTCTTTTCGACGACCTGGGCGCTGAGCTCGATGCTGGTAACCAGGCCAGGGTTATGAAGCTGCTGCACGCAATTAACGCCCAGGTATTCGTAACTTCGATAAACGCTGTCGAGCTGACAGATTGGTGTGTGGACCAGGTAAAACGGTTTCACGTGAAACACGGCAAAGTCACAGAGATGCTATAATCCACCGACTTCCATTGGACGACCTATTATGAGCGAAAACTCCAGTTACGACTCCTCGAATATAAAGGTTCTGAAGGGCCTTGATGCGGTCAGAAAACGACCTGGTATGTATATTGGTGATACCGACGACGGCACTGGATTGCATCATCTGGTGTTTGAGGTTGTTGATAACTCAATTGACGAGGCGTTAGCCAAATACTGCTCCGAAATCAGCGTAAAACTCCACAGTGATAATTCAGTAACCATAACTGATGATGGTCGCGGTATTCCCGTGGATATTCACCCTGAGGAAGGGCGTTCCGCTGCTGAGGTCATTATGACAGTGCTGCACGCCGGCGGAAAATTCGACGATAATTCATACAAGGTATCCGGTGGCTTACATGGTGTAGGTATTTCCGTTGTAAATGCGCTTTCCGATCAACTTAAACTGACAATAAAGCGGGAAGGAAAGGTTCACTACCAGGAGTACCGTAACGGCGAACCCCAGGCACCGTTAAAAGTGATTGGATCAACTGATCAAACGGGTACCGAGGTTACCTTCAAACCCAGCGAAAATATCTTTAATAACATCGAATTTCACTACGATATACTAGCTAAAAGATTGAGAGAATTGTCTTTTCTCAATTCCGGCGTACGTATAAAAATTACCGATGAGCGTAGCGACAAGCAGGATATATTCGAATACCAGGGCGGCATTCGGGCCTTTGTAGAACATCTCAACAAGAAGAAAACACCATTACATCAGACCGTGTTCTATTTCACCGGCCAGAAGGATGGCGTAGGTGTAGAAGTTGCCATGCAGTGGAACGATTCCTACCAGGAAAACATCTTCTGTTTCACGAATAACATCCCGCAACTTGATGGCGGCACCCACCTGGCAGGTTTCCGGGGTGCCCTGACTCGAACGCTGAATCAGTACATAGAAAAGCAGGTCACCAAGAAAAACAAAGTAAACACGACCGGCGACGATATGCGCGAAGGGTTGACCGCCGTGCTGTCAGTTAAGGTTCCGGATCCGAAGTTTTCGTCGCAGACCAAGGACAAACTGGTTTCATCTGAAGTAAAAGGTATCGTCGAGTCGACAGTATCCGAAAAGCTGGATAGTTATCTCCTTGAAAACCCTACAGATTCTAGATCCATCATAGCAAAGATCGCTGAGGCTGCGATGGCCAGGGAAGCTGCGCGCAAGGCTCGTGAAATGACTCGCCGGAAAGGTGCACTGGATATCGCCGGGCTGCCCGGGAAACTGGCGGACTGCCAGGAACGGGATCCGGCTTTGAGTGAACTGTACCTGGTGGAGGGTGATTCCGCCGGCGGTTCCGCCAAACAGGGTCGAGATCGCAAATCTCAGGCAATACTCCCGCTCAAGGGCAAGATACTCAATGTAGAAAAGGCCCGGTTTGACAAGATGTTGTCGTCAGTCGAAGTGGGCACGCTGATTACTGCGCTCGGCTGTGGTATTGGCCGGGACGAATTCAACATCGACAAACTGCGCTATCACCGCATCATCATCATGACCGACGCGGACGTTGATGGATCACATATCCGTACCCTGTTACTGACTTTCTTCTACCGGCAGATGCCGGAACTTATCGAAAACGGATATGTGTATATTGCCCAGCCGCCTTTGTACAAGGCGAAGAAAGGTAAACAGGAGCAATACGTAAAAGACGATGCTGCATTGCAGGAGTATCTCATGCAAGCCGCACTCGATAAGGCCAGCCTGTACGTAAATGAAGGTGCGCCAGCATTGACGGGACCCGGACTGGAATCATTGGCCAGGCAATATTTGCTGGTCATGGCAGCCATTCAGCGTTTGGCACGCAGATACTGTTACGCAGCCCTGGAAAAAATGCTCTTTATGCCAGGCTTGCGCGAAATCGATTTGCACGATACGCAAAAGGTGCAGGGCTGGGTCGAAGAGTTGCAGCAACGCATGAATGATTTGTCAAAAGCTGGTGAACGATACGAGCTACATGTTGAAACCGGAGAGGAAAAAGAAGGCTTCCTGATTCATATACAACACCTCACCCACGGTATCCTTTCAAGTGCGCAAAAGATTCCCAGTGAATTCTTTGCCAGTGCCGAGTACGGTCGTATGGTCGGACTGGGTGAACAGCTTGATGGCCTGCTGGGTTCTGATGCCTATATTCAGCGTGGTGATAAACAGCAGCCTGTCGACAGCTTCAGACAGGTTATGGACTGGTTGCTTGATGAAGCCAAGCGTGGCCAACACATCCAGCGATACAAGGGTCTTGGTGAGATGAATCCGGACCAGCTCTGGGAGACTACGATGAATCCGGAAACACGTCGCATGCTGCAAGTTAAAATTGAGGACGCTGTCGGTGCGGATGAGATATTCACTACGTTGATGGGAGACCAGGTTGAACCACGTCGTGACTTTATCGAAATGAATGCGCTGTCTGTTTCCAATCTTGATGTATAGACGATAGGTTTTATCCGGATCAATGACTGTCCAGCACAGGAGTCAGATGGCGAAGCAGGCAAGTAGCGCTACGAGCTTACTTGTCTGCTTTGCCGTAACTGTGCTCTGACAAAGTAGTGATTCTAACCATTTCGTTTTCAATCCAGGCCTCGGCTTCTTCCATAATCTGTTGAGCTTTCTTCCCGCCTGACTCAATAGGTGGACCAATGCTTATCTTGATAACGCCTGGCATTTTGACAAATTTTCTGCGTGGCCAGAATTCACCTGCGTTGTGGGCAACCGGAGTCACTGGATAGCCGGTGCGTTCGGCAAGTATGCCGCCGCCAATGCGGTAACGACCTTTCCTGCCTGGAGCGATACGCGTACCTTCAGGAAAGATAATAATCCAGCGCCCCTTGTCCAGACGTTCCCGACCTTGTTCAACGAGCTGCTCAATAGCCTTTTTTCCGGCGCCTCGATCCAGCGCAATCGGGTCCATCATGCGAACTCCCCAACCGAACACAGGCGCCCATAACAATTCCCGTTTAACGACCCAGGACTGTGGAGAAAACCAGAAATTAAGTGTTAATGTCTCCCAGGTAGACTGGTGTTTGGAAAATACAATGCCGACATTGTCGTGAATATTTTCCAGGCCTTCGACTTCGTAACGCAGGTTACAGGTCAAACGCAGCCAGGCAATAGTCAGCGTGGACCAGGCGCGGGTAACGTGGAAGCGCTTGTTAAAAGGGAACGGAAAACTTAGCGTAAGGACAATAGCAAAGAAAACTATCAGGAACGCAAACACAATCCAGAAAATAAACGAGCGCAAATAAAGCAGCAATGCGGGAGGAGTTTTTTCTTTTGCAGTCAAAACCGGTAAAACCTAGTTCATATCCTTGAATTCTGAAACGCGTATACGACCATTTACCATTCGCGATTCACGTTTCATCAGCTTGTCCATTTTCGACCAGAACGCATCTTTCAGATCAAAGTCTGCTGAAATTGCTGTGCCGATTATCAGTATAAACAGGTCGGCAACTTCTTCCTCCAGCATGGACTTGTCTTTACCCTTGGTGACGCATGATGAGATCTCCCCAAGTTCTTCGGCCATCAGCGCAAGTCGGTAGGTCATGTCCTCGCCGCCGGTATTCTTAAAATCGTGCTTGTCATGAAAAGCCTGCACGGCGTCGAGCATAACCTGGTAAGAATCACGGTTCGGCATGTTTTACCTCAACTCTGTAATCGGGAAAGATCAGCAACGCGCAGGAACAAACTACTTAGATTGCGTAGCAATGCGAGCCTGTTTGCACGCAACGCATCGTCGTCAACCATGACCATAACTTCATCAAAGAAAGCATCAACACTTTCACGAAGCGCAGCAAGCCGGGTCAGTGCCGGCGTGTAGTCGCCGGCTTCCATCATTGGTACAACTTCGGTGTTTAAATCGTTGAGTACTGTAGCCAGTTTTTTCTCGGCATTATCCACAAGCTGTGAAATGTCGACCTGTTCGGGAATAACCTCATCGGTTTTCTTCAGGATATTACTGATACGTTTGTTAGCGGCGGCAAGGCTTGAGGCTTCCGGCAGGCTTCTGAACGCCTGGCATGCCTTGATGCGCTGATCGAGGTCCAGTAGCCGGGTGGGGCGTGTCGCGAGCACAGCATCGATAAGATCAATGTCGACCCCCTTGTCCTGGTAGTAGCCGAGCAGCCGATCCATGATGTAGCCAAAAACATCGTTAACAGCAGACCTGGCATCTATCTTGTGCTCAAGTGCATCGGCGGCAGCATTCAACAGTGTCTCAAGATCAAGGTCAAGCTGTTGTTCGATACAAATGCGGATAACACCGAGGGCCGCTCTGCGTAACGCAAACGGGTCTTTAACCCCGGTAGGTTGCTGGCCAGTGGCAAATATGCCGACCATACTGTCCAGCCTGTCCGCCAGTGCTACCGCCTGGCCGGTGGTCGTAGCCGGTAAATCGTCTCCGGCGAAGCGTGGAAGATAATGCTCTTCTATGGCAGTAGCGACTGCGTCTGCTTCTCCATCATGAGTAGCGTAGTAACGTCCCATAATGCCTTGCAGTTCAGGAAATTCGTTAACCATGCTGGTGAGCAGATCACACTTGCACAGTTGGGCAGCGCGTTCAGCGTACTCAGGCTGGTCGCCAATCAGTTTGGCTATCCGGCCAGCGAGTTCAGATATGCGTTCCTTTTTGTCGAACAGGGTACCCAGTTGTTTCTGGAACACCATACTGCGAAGGCGATCAGCGCGTTCCTCCAGTGGTTGTTTGCGATCCTGGTTCCAGAAAAACGCAGCGTCTGCGAGGCGCGGTCGAATAACACGTTCATTGCCGGCCTGAATCTGTGCGGGGTCGGTACTGATCAGATTGGCGACAGTGATGAAGTAGGGTAGAAGTTTGCCCTCGGCATCAACAACAGGAAAGTATTTCTGGTGATCCTGCATACTGGAAATCAGTGCTTCGGAGGGTACTTCAAGAAACGCTTCGTCAAATCTACCCGAGATAGCAACGGGCCATTCTACCAGCGCGGTAACCTCGTTTAGCAGTTCATCATCGACTATCGCTTCGCCACCAAGAGTATTTGCCTGTTCGATTACCTGTGCTCGAATTGCTTCCTGGCGCGCGGCATAGTCCGCGAGCACATGACCTTCGGTTTCAAGTATCGGCAGGTAAGCTTCGGGCTCGGCCAGATAAATGGCTTCGGGATGATGGAAACGGTGACCGTGCGTACTACGACCTGCCTTGATGCCGAGTATGGTTGCGTCGATTACTTCGTCACCGAACAACAATACAACCCAGTGCACAGGTCGCACAAACTCATCGTCGCGATCACCCCAGCGCATTCGCTTGGGAATGGGTAGTGCAGCAAGCGCCCGACTGACCAGATCCGGGATCAACGCAGCGGTTGGCTGACCCTTCTCAATGGCTCGAAAAGATAGCCAGCTGCCTTTTTTGGTTTCCAGCTGATCCAGTTCCTCGACTTCAACACCGCAGGATTTTGCGAAGCCAATGGCAGCCTGAGTCGCACAGCCTTCGTCATCAAAAGCAGCGGCAACTGCCGGACCACGGCGGGTTGTTTCCCGGTCGCTCTGTGCAGTCGGCAGCGCCTTGAGCAGTAGCGCCAGTCGCCGTGGTGTGGCGAAGACATGAATTTTTTCCGGCTCTATGGAGGCACTGTCGAGTCCCTTGGCCATTTCATCGGCAAACGCCAGCGATAGCCGGCGCAGCGCTTTGGGGGGCAGTTCTTCAGTGCCTATCTCAATCAGCAAGTCACGCGTGTCACTCATCACGGTGTCTCCTGCTGCAGCATTGGAAAGCCCAATGACTCACGGCGTTCGTAATACGCCTGTGCCACTGCTCGTGCCAGCGCCCGAACCCGAAGAATAAAGCGCTGGCGTTCGGTTACTGAAATCGCGCTGCGCGCATCCAGCAAGTTAAAGGTGTGTGAAGCCTTCAGCATAAGTTCATAGGCGGGCAGTGGCAGCCCGGCCTCGATCAGTTTCTGGCTGTCCTGCTCACAGACGTCGAACCAGTGAAATAATTCTTCAGTATTGGCATGTTCAAAGTTGTAGGCTGACATTTCCACTTCGTTCTGGTGAAAAACATCGCCATAGAGCACTTTACCTTGTGGACCCTCGGTCCAGACCAGGTCGAACAAGCTTTCGACCCCCTGCAGATACATCGCTATGCGCTCCAGCCCGTAAGTGATTTCTCCACTGACCGGTTTGCAATCGAGGCCTCCAACCTGCTGGAAGTAAGTGAACTGGGTGACTTCCATACCGTTCAGCCAGACCTCCCACCCCAGTCCCCATGCGCCGAGCGTGGGTGATTCCCAGTTGTCCTCCACGAAGCGGATATCGTGAACCAGCGGATCAAGCCCCAGCTCTTTGAGAGAATCCAGATACAGGTCCTGAATGTCGTCCGGGCTGGGTTTCAGCAACACCTGGAACTGGTAGTAGTGCTGTAACCGGTTAGGGTTTTCCCCGTAGCGACCATCGGTTGGGCGCCGACAGGGTTGTACGTAGGCGGTGCGCCAGGGCTCCGGGCCGATAGACCGCAGGAAAGTGGCCGGGTGAAACGTGCCGGCGCCAACTTCCATATCGTAAGGCTGCAACAAAACGCAGCCCTGCCGGGACCAGTAGTCTTGCAGGGCCAGAATAAGACCTTGAAAGGTTGATGCTTGGGGTGCTGTTGTACTTGTCAAAATGCTGCTATCAATAAGTATGGAGTTTGCGAAGCCGCGAAGTATAGCCTGCGCGGGCTTAGGTATGTAGAGCGTAGCCGGGAATTCCCGGTAAATTCAGGACCTAAGATATCAAGAAGTTATATTTATTGGCCGATAAGAAAAGCAATGGGATGGATACCGAGGTGGTTATGACATCACTGGTGCTACAACCAACAGATACCGCTCAATGGCATGCGCTGGTTGCTGATGCGCAGCAAGCTTGTCACCGGCAGCTAGATGAAGCTCTTGAATCTTATCTTGTTTTCCTACTGATGCGGTTTACTGGCCGGCCCGAGATGGTGGCTAAACTCATGGCCCTCGAGTTTCTGGAAGCACAAAAAGACACCCCCAGGAAACCCGACATGTTGCGCGACGTTGGAGATCAATGCCTGCTTTTTTCAGGATTATTTCCGAAGTTGGCGGAAAAACGTATGGTTCGGGTTAGTTATTTTGTACGTATAGGACGCAGTGCCTACGATCAGTTGGGGGCACTGGTGGATCGCAATAGCGACAGGTTGTATGCCGGCCTGGCAGATGCGTTTATCGGTATTATGGACGTGCTGCAAGCCATGCGCGGTTTGTCAGGAGATCCGGTTTTGCAGCCGTTGCAAGCGGCTGAACTTTGGGCAGATACCGGCAGTCGTTCAGCCTACAGGTCTTTACTACAGGCCTCAGGCGCAACACCCGTCAAAGGCATCATTCGCCCGCAGTAAACCCTGCCAATCACGTCGCTATCTGTGTAGCGCTTTAAGATAGAATGGGCGTTGTTTTCCAGAATGTTTATGGACCATGAAAGACGCACGCAAAGCTGTAGCACTGATATCCGGTGGCCTCGACTCGTTGTTGGCGGCTAAAGTTATCCAGCAACAGGGTATCCACGTCGAAGGCATCAATTTCTATACTGGTTTCTGCGTCGAAGGTCATACCCATGCGATTCGCAAAAAAGACCAGGCCAAACCCAAGCGGAACAATGCGCTTTGGGTAGCTGAGCAGCTGGGCATCAAACTCCACATCGTCGATATTATTGAAGAATATAAAGATGTCGTTATAAACCCGAAACATGGATACGGCGCAAATCTCAATCCCTGCCTGGACTGCAAGGTATTCATGGTGCAGAAAGCGCGGGAGTGGATCGAGAAAAATGACTTCGACTTTATTATTACCGGCGAAGTAATCGGCCAGCGGCCCAAATCACAACGCAAGGATACGATGCCCGTTATTGCCAGGGAGTCAGGTGCTGACCAGTTGCTGCTGAGGCCGTTGTGTGCGAAGAATCTTGAACCGACCAGGCCGGAACTCGAAGGTTGGGTGGATCGGGAAAAGCTGCATAATTTCGGAGGGCGTACGCGTAAGCCGCAAATGGCCCTCGCGGAACTATTTGGTTTCGAGGACTACGCTCAGCCCGCCGGTGGCTGCTGTTTCCTGACCGACGCGCAGTACTCAAACAAGCTTGCAGACATGTGGAAATCCCGTGGGGATCGAAGCTACGAGATCGATGACATTATGCTGCTCAAGGTAGGTCGTCACCTTCGACCGCGTCCACATTTTAAAATGATCATCGGTCGTGAGGATGGTGAGAACAAGTTCCTGCAAGGCTATCGCAAACAGTACACACACTTGATTACTAGCAGCCATAATGGACCGCTGGTATTGATTGACGGCAAGATCGATGAAGATGATCTGGAGCTTGCCGCACAAATAACCGCACGTTTCAGTCAGGGGCGCAATGCCGACAAGGTGGATGTTGAGATTCATACGCTTGACGGTGACAGTCTTACCAGGCAGGTAACTCCCATTGCCGGTGAAGCCATTCCCCGGGACTGGTATCTGTGAGCGAAGCAGAGCTCGACGCACGCCGCATGCTGTGCCCCATGCCGGTAATCCGTACTCAGCAGAAAGTTGAACAGCTTCAGGTTGGCGATACGCTCGTTGTGCTATGTACAGACCCGGGCGCTATTCACGATATCCCTGCCTGGTGCCGTGTTAACGGTCACGAGGTAGTCGATATAGAACATCAGGATGACGAAATAACTATTCGTATCCGCATCTGCGACGCATAATACGGGATAATGAGTACTACAGAAGCAGATATCCATTCACTTCGCTATCAAGAGGTTCGCAAAGTCACACTGGTCGGTTCGCTGGTGGACTTTCTGCTTGGTGTGGCAAAGATTATCGTTGGTTGGTTCGCGCATTCGCAGGCGCTGATAGCCGACGGTGTACATTCCCTGTCAGATCTGGCTACCGACTTTCTTGTCTTGTATGCCGCCAAACACGCTCATCGCGCAGCTGACGAAGATCATCCTTATGGTCACGGTCGTATCGAGACACTGGCAACAGTCGGGCTGGGTATTGCGCTTATCGGCATCGCACTGGGTATTGGTTATGACGCCATGCGGCGCATGAATAGCCCGGATCTTCTGTTGGATCCGGGGTGGATAGCGCTTGGCGTTGCTGCGCTTTCTGTCGTATCCAAAGAGGTGATCTACCAGTACACGCGCAATGCAGCAAAACGCCTGCGATCGAACATGTTAATGGCCAATGCCTGGCACAGCCGCAGCGATGCGATATCTTCCATTGTAGTTGTCATCGGCGTGGCGGGCGCGATGATGGGGTATACTTATCTGGATTCAGTGGCAGCCATTGCGGTTGCAGTAATGATTTCCAAAATCGGGTTTGAACTGGTGCTTGACAGCACCAAGGAATTAATTGACACAGCGCTTGAACCCGAAGTAACGGATGCCATACGCCGCGAGGTGTTCAATATAGATGGTGTGCGTGCATTGCACATGTTGCGTTCGCGGCGCAGTGGTAGTGATGCGCTGGTCGATTTACATATACAGGTTGATCCTCGCATCAGTGTTTCCGAGGGTCATCAGATTGGAGACACGGTGCGTCGCCAGTTGCTCGAGCGCATTGAAGAAGTGACCGATGTCACCGTACACATTGATCCTGAAGATGACGAGCAAAAGTCACCCTGTGACAAGTTGCCATTACGAGGTGACTTGATCGAAGCGCTTAAAGAGCGCTGGGAACACCTTGACGGAATCCACGCTGATCAGGTCACGCTTCATTACCTGGATGGCAAGTTGCAAGTTGAGCTTGGGCTTCCGCTCAACATGCTGGAGCGTAATCCGGATCCAAAAACGCTGGTTGCCGATATTGAAGCGGCTGCCAAAGAGCTGCCGGAAATAGATAGCGTACGGGTGAGCTTCTACACAGAATCGCCCTAAGTTTGTGCGAATACAGGTACTTGCGCCCTATTTAGGTGCGCAGAGGTGGTGCGAAGACCCGAAAAATTTGTACAAGTGCCCGTCTTGAAAGCATTTTTTCCCATGGCATAATTCGTGCTCTTTCAGGAAGCACTTTTTGGACACAGCTTTAATTGACCCAGTTTATTTCGGAGGAAGGCAGATGACCGCAGCGAAGGTAAACAAACTCATGAAGGACAACGGCGTTAAGTTCGTTGACCTGCGTTTTACAGATACGCGTGGCAAGGAACAGCACGTCACTATTCCTTCCAGTGAGGTTAACGTCGCGTTTTATAAGGAAGGCAAGATGTTTGACGGTTCCAGCATCTCTGGCTGGAAGGGTATCAACGAATCGGACATGGTCCTGATGCCGGATACCACCACTGCGGTGATTGACCCGTTCGCCGATGAATCCACTATGAACCTGCGCTGCGATATTCTCGAACCGGCAACCATGAGTGGTTACGAACGTGATCCGCGCTCGCTGGCGAAGCGCGCAGAGGCCTATCTGAAATCTACCAAGATTGCTGATACCGCATACTTTGGTCCGGAAAACGAATTCTTCGTTCTGGACGATGTACGCTGGGGCGCCGATATGAGTGGTTCTTTCTGTAAAGTTGATTCCGACGAAGCTACCTGGAACGCTGAACGCGTCTACGAGGACGGCAATATCGGTCACCGTCCGGGTATCAAGGGTGGTTACTTCCCGGTACCGCCGGTCGATTCTCTGCACGATATGCGTTCTGCCATGTGCCTGGTGCTGGATGAAATGGGTTGCCCGACTGAAGTGCACCACCACGAGGTGGCGACTGCCGGTCAGTGCGAAATCGGTACAGTGTTTAACACCCTGGTTCGCAAGTCCGACGAAGTGCAGATCCTGAAATACTGTGTGCAGAATGTTGCGCATAGCTACGGCAAGACAGCCACCTTCATGCCCAAGCCACTGGTTGGTGACAACGGTAGCGGCATGCACGTGCACATGTCACTGGCCAAAGCCGGCAAGAACCTGTTCAGCGGCAAGAAATACGGTGGACTGTCCGACATAGCACTGTATTACATTGGCGGCATCATCAAGCATGCAAAGGCTATCAACGCTTTTGCCAACGCTTCGACCAATTCCTACAAACGTTTGGTACCGGGCTTCGAGGCACCGGTTATGCTGGCTTACTCAGCACGTAACCGCTCGGCGTCTATTCGTATTCCATACGTGGCCAATCCGAAAGGACGTCGTATCGAAGTGCGCTTCCCGGATTCCACCGCTAACCCTTATCTGGCCTTCTCTGCCATGCTGATGGCTGGCATCGACGGTATTCAGAACAAGATCCACCCTGGCGATGCCATGGACAAGGATTTGTACGATCTGCCGCCGGAAGAAGAGGCCAAGATCCCGCAGGTTTGCCATTCCTTCGACCAGGCGTTGGCAGCCCTCGACAAGGATCGCAAGTTCCTGACAGCGGGCGGTGTATTCACCGACGACGTGATCGATGCATTCATCAGCTTGAAGATGGAAGAAGTCACACAGCTGCGCATGACGACTCACCCAATCGAGTTTGACATGTACTACAGCTTGTAAGAAAACCGACAATCGGTATAAAAAACGCCCCCCAACGGGGGCGTTTTTTGTTGCGCCAGGAATACACAGGCTTTAAGGTGATTAAAAGGCCATAACAAAGGCGAATTATCAATGAAGCTCCATCAATCTCTTGCAGCTATATTCTGCGCAATGCTTGCTAGCGGTATCGCAGGTGCTGCGGTGTACAAGTCCGTCGACGCCCAGGGCAATGTGGTTTACACCGATGAACCACAGGGCAATGCCCAGCCGTTGGATTTGCCACCGCTATCCACCATTCCACCGCCTAAGAAACTGAACCCCACACCCGCCAAGATCACTACTGACGACCCGGCTAGCCGATATGAGCAAGTCAGTATCGTGACACCTGGCCAGGACGAAACGCTGCGCGACAATACCGGTAACGTTGCCGTTAGCGTGGCAATAAAGCCAGCCTTGAATACGGCTGCCGGTGACCGCATACAGTTTTTCCTCGACGGGCAGACCGAAGGTGAACCAAAGATCGCGGATCGGACAGTGATACAGGGCCTGGATCGAGGTGCCCACACTGTTGAAGTTGCAGTTGTCGATAATTCCGGAAAAGAATTGCTGCGCAGCCCTGCGACCCGCTTTTACCTGCACCGACAGTCGGTGAACTTCCCGCGAGGGCCCGGTAAGCCCACACCATTTGGTGGCGCCCGATAATTTTTCCCTCCCCCTGAATTAGTCTCAAGGCAGCATACGCACTATAATGGTGCGCATGCTGTCGTTCTCGGTGCTCGCGGTCACTGGTATGTTTACATGGCCATCGCCAGAACGTTGCTTTTTCCAAAAAATATATTTATATAACAGCTAGTTATATTCTGTTAGCAGTGATATGAGGATTATCACTGTTTACCAGGAGAAGCTGGTTTGGTTCTTGCACTCGGATGAACATGTCATCACCAGAAGCTGATTTGGAATACCCTTCGACATCCGTGCTGGAAGTGTTGAACACGGCAGTACTGTTACTCGATGACGAGCTTAACCTGGTTTACCTGAATCCGGCGGCAGAAAACCTTTTCGAGATCAGTCGTCGTCAGGTGGTAGGGCAGAGTTGGCCTGAAGTTACCCGCACCGAGCAGCCGTCAGTTGTGCGTATGCTCCAGGCATTGCTGGCCCAGCAGCCGTTTACCGAGCGAGAGCTTGAGCTGGTTACGGCAACAGGGCGTCGTATAACGGTTGATCGCACGGTAACGCCATTGACTGAAGGAGATCTATTGTTGGAAATCACGCAGGTCGACAGACATTTGCGGATTGCGCACGAGGAACACCTGTTGACTCAGCAGCGTGCTGCCCGCGACCTGATGCGTGGTATGGCTCACGAAATCAAGAACCCCTTGGGTGGTTTGCGTGGTGCGGCACAGTTACTGGAAAGTGAACTGGAGCAGTCTGAACTCACGGAATATACGGGCGTCATCATTCGGGAGGCTGACAGGTTGCGAAACCTGGTCGACCGGATGTTGGGACCGAATAACCTGCCGCAAATGCGGTGGCTAAACATCCACGAGATACTGGAGCATGTTCGCAGCCTGGTAGATGCAGAAAGTTATCCGGGGCTGACGCTAAAGCGCGAATATGACCCCAGCATTCCGGAACTTGAAGCTGATCCTGAATTGCTGATCCAGGCGATTCTGAACCTGGTGCGTAATGCTGCACAGGCCGGTGCCGATACGGTGACGCTACGCAGCCGGACCAGGCGGCAGTTCACGATCGGGAATACTCGCTACAAGCTGGTTATCCGACTGGATGTTATTGATAACGGTCCCGGCATACCTGTCGATATGCAGGAAAAAATATTCTACCCCATGGTGACCGGCCGGGCAGAAGGCACAGGCCTGGGACTCTCGATAGCACAATCGCTGGTCAACCAGCACAACGGCATAATCGAATTTACCAGTGAACCGGGTAACACCGTGTTCACCCTGTTTTTACCCTTGGAGATTGCAAAAGATGGCAGCTGAAAGCGTCTGGGTTATTGATGATGACCAGTCCATTCGCTGGGTGCTCGAGAAGGCCCTTGAAAAAGCAAAAATGGATGTTAAAAGTTTTTCCTCGGCCAGCGGTATTCTGGAAACACTGGAGCGTGGTCAGCCGGATGCCCTGATTACCGACGTGCGTATGCCAGGTATGGATGGATTTGAGTTACTGGGCAAGATCCAGCAGCGTTTCCCCGAATTGCCGGTGATCATTATCACCGCCCACTCGGATCTGGATAGTGCTGTGACGGCTTATCAGGATGGGGCCTTTGAGTATCTGCCCAAGCCCTTTGATGTACAGGAAGCTGTTGAGCTGACAAAGCGCGCCGTTGATCACAGCCGCAGTGTAAAAGCGGGAAGCACCGAAAGCATAAATGATGACCTGCCGGAAATAATAGGCGAAGCACCAGCCATGCAGGAAGTATTTCGCGCTATAGGGAGACTATCGCGATCCAACATCACTGTGCTTATCAACGGTGAATCCGGTACCGGTAAAGAACTTGTTGCTCGCGCCTTACATAAGCACAGCCCACGAGCTGACATGCCATTTGTTGCCCTGAATATGGCAGCAATTCCAAAAGACCTGCTGGAATCTGAACTGTTCGGACATGAACGGGGTGCTTTTACCGGCGCACAGACACAGCGTGTTGGCCGATTCGAACAGTCAGATGGTGGCACTCTGTTTCTCGATGAAATAGGTGATATGCCCGCCGAAATGCAAACGCGCCTGTTGCGTGTATTGTCGGACGGCGAATTTTTCCGGGTTGGCGGCCATACCCCGATAAAGGTGAATGTACGTATTATCGCGGCCACCCATCAGAATCTTGAGCAACGTGTTCAGGAAGGCAGCTTTCGTGAGGATTTGTTCCACAGGCTTAATGTTATTCGTGTCCATCTGCCAGCCCTGCGCGAACGGCGCGAAGATATCGGTATATTGATGCGGTATTTCCTGCAGCGGGCAGCCGTTGAACTGAATGTAGACGCAAAAATTTTATTGCCTGACGCAGAGGCGTATCTCAAACAACTCGACTGGCCGGGTAATGTGCGCCAGATAGAGAACCTCTGCCGCTGGTTAACCGTCATGGCATCAGGTCAGGAAATCAAGGTCGATGATTTACCCGCAGAATTGAAACAGTCGTCGAGTGTCGCTGAAAGTTCGAGCGGAAGCTGGGAGTCTATTCTAAGGGACTGGGCTAACCGACAGTTCGCCGACGGTCGAGATGGCCTGCTCGATGAAGCGTTACCCGTTTTCGAGCGCACCATGATTGAAGCGGCACTGGCGCGTACAGCTGGACGTCGCCAGGACGCAGCTCGCCTGCTGGGTTGGGGACGTAATACCCTGACGAGAAAGATTAAAGAACTGGATATGGAAATCAGCAAGTAAATTCACGGGCCGGGTTATGCTCTGCCAGGCTGCCGTCTGCTGATGTTTGTAGATTGGGAAGGTTGTCTACAGCTCCTTCGGTTCAGAGCGCAACGCAGTGCCAATGGCCAGCAGGCAACGCGCAAACAATTCGTCATCCACGGGCGAGCTGCTTTCGACCAGATCGTCCATACTGAGTTCGTGTACATCAATGCCAGTTAGCTGGGTTAGCTGATCGGCAATGAAGGGTAGCGGTTCTGGAGTAGGACAAAGTGTGATGGCACTGATGGGTGCCTGCTGAAAATGCCTGTCGTAGTAATCCATCGAGCGTTGTAGTTCCAGCGCGAGGCGGTCTACAAGCTCGGGCGTTTCCTTGAGTTGCCGGTAACCTATATCCAGACTGCGAGCGAGATACAGAGTGGCGTCCCTGGTTAATGTTATTAATCCCTGCTCCGCGCCGAAGTACATTGTCGCCTGCCCGCCGGCGTCCTGGTCGAGTCGAGCGGCGATATTTCGTAGTGCCATTTCCGGAATATCAATTATCTCAAGCGGCGCGCCAGCATTTTGCAGGGTATCAGCTTTTTCTTTTACCACCGCAGAGCGGGATACCACGGTATAGAGGTGCTCCTGTACGCCGCGTGCACCGCTCGGTGGTGTGTCGAATACGTCCAGTACAGCATCATCTATATGAAAATCTATCAGATCGCGTATTCGCCAGCGAATAGCAGCTTTCAACTCGGATGATGGAACCTCCGGGGCTTCTACCATGAGGAGCTGGTAGTCGCTGGAATCGAGTAGAGTTGAACAGGGCGCCTTCCTCATGCCCGCAACTACATTTGTTAACAGGGCGTCCATTTCCTGGCCCGGTGCCAGGGCGTTGTATGCGCAGTGTTGCAACAGGGGTTTGCCATTCTTGGTCTGCTTCACGGTTGCCGAAGAGACACCATCAGGCATTATCACCAGTGCGTTTAAACTATCACTGCGCGTTTTCGATTTGAATGAGAACACCCGTTATTCCTTTTGAGGGGTTGGCGACAAGGTTGGTGGATTTCAGAGTAAGTGTCAATTGTTGATCTGCTCTTGCCAGCGTACCAGCGAGACGCCACCGCTACTTCCGCCGCCTCCACTGAAGACAAATATATCGTTGAGATCAACGGGGTTTACGGCGGCAGATCCAAAGTGGCCCCACGCAGCACCATCATAGCTGATTATATTCCAGCCATTGCGGTCTTCGCCAACGGCCCAACATTCATTGCTGGTTGGGCAATGCACGCCATTCAGGGTTTCGCGGTACTGCCCACTTTGCAGGTAAGTCGTACTTCCAATCCAGTTACTGCCGTCCCAGTGGACCAGCACAAAGCGACCACTTCCTACATCACCGACCGCCCAGCAATCGCTGCTGCTGGAACAGGAAACCGCATTGAGATTTCTCCGCACATTATTATTGGGTGCAGCCTGTGTTTGCGATGTCCAGTTAGTGCCATTGAAGTGTACGAAATAGTATTGGTTGCCGCTCAGGTCACCCACTGCCCAACAGTCGTCGGCTGCGGCACAGTCGATGCCGTTCAGTGGCGTGGAGCCGGTAAATACGGTGCCCCAGGAAGTTGCAGACTGGTGTATAGAAGCAGAGCCACCAAGTAACACGGAGCGGGTACTGTAGCAGTTGGAGGATGGGCACGATACATCACTATAATAACTAAAGAACGCGCCGCCACCTCCAGCTGTCCAGCTAGCGCCATTCCAGAAACGCGTGTTGGCGGACAGGCCCGTGATACCCACCGAACTACAGGAGCTGGTGGAGTCGCAACTGACACCCAGCAAAAACCCGCTGGTTCCGGAAGATACCTGGGACCAGCTGCTGCCATCCCAGTGAATGGTTTCACCATTGCCTCCTACCGCCCAGCAGTCGCTTGCCGATTCACAATGTACGCTGTACAGATCTTCCGTTGTATTCGACACGCCCGCGATCCAGTTCGCGCCGTCCCACTGAAGTACAGCACCATTATCCCCGACTGCCCATCCAGCTGCTGTGGCCGGGCGAAGGTCGGCATTTATAGTCCGTAGTGAAGCATCTGGAGCACCCGCACCTACCGAGCTGACGCTGGCAGTTACAGTGATGCTGCAATCAGTCCCGTTGACTATGGAGCCCGTCACGTCAAAGCTACCGCGTCCGGAACTGGTGTTACCAATGACAGTTTCGAGGTTGGCACAGGCAGTGCCGTTGGCGTAGAGATAGGATGCATACTCAATGCCGGTCTCGGCAATAAAAAGCGCTTCCACGGCATCGTTCTGTACTGCTGTATCAGTGATGCCAGATGCTGCCATGCGATTGATTGCCATGACCATCAGGGCCAGTGTGATAATGATAAACAGTGCGCCCATCAAGGTGACAGCACCGGTTTGCTTCTTTCGGTTTACAGCAGTGTTCATGGCCGGTTCCTGAGCGCCACGCGGGTACGTTGACTGTAGCTACTACCGTTGTTTAGTATCAATTCAAATTCGATATAGGCAACATCGC
>JBHPFC010000051.1:0-21302 GCA_042576405.1 Pseudomonadota bacterium
TAATGATACGCCGGTGTTAACTGTCAGGTCATATTTGATACGGTGTAAATACATTTTAATGATCGAAATCTGAGATAAAAAATATCTATAACGGTACGCACTAAATGCCACTGTGCTTTTACGGCTACTTAATCACTATATTTGACAATCAGATCCTTGGTTTCCTTAATGTGGCTCGGCGTGGATGCACCAAAAACAATAGAGCGCACGCCTTGCAGTTTCGCCACGTATTCAATAGCTTCGGTTGGGCGAACGCCACCCGCAGCTAATACCTGCATTGCGACCGAGCGGAAACGCTTTTCCTTAAGAGTCTTTTCGTAAACTTCTTTCCCACCTGACATGCGAAAACCGATTTTATTGATGGAGCTGCAAACGATGGGATTATCGAGCCCTTCTTCTTCTAACTTGTTCACCAGTAGTGGTAGATTCATTGTAATAAATCCAGCTTCAGCATTGTATTTCTTCTGTATGTAATCAGAAAATTCAGCCAAGAACTGGGTCATTCCCAATCCTAGGAGTAGATCTGTCACTACATTCTGCAGGAACACTACGGGTGTATTTAGATCGTGGAACATCTTCATTTCTGAGTCCACTAATAATTTCATTATGCTGATCATGTCTCGTTTTGCTAACGCCATCCCACCTTTGGCTAACGTTCCCGCTATGTTTCCTCCAGTATAAAGTTTTAGGGTGCCGAGAATTCCCAGGTCGCTTACAGAGTTGGCATACTTGTGTGCATATGGCATGCATGGATAAAACTTATAATCATGATACCTTTGCTGGTTTGCTCTGAAGTGATCGCCTATTTCCCAAAGTCGGTCATAGGTCGTGCACATAAACGTGCGGATTCCAATGTCATAGGCAGCATCTAACACATTGATTATCTCTCTCGTATCTTTAAACTTGGCCATTTTTTCCCTGGCGCGCGCTTCTGACATGTGATCGACGCCAAAAAATTGATTGTCGCCAAATATGATTCTATCCATAAGACTAACCTCGGCCTTCTGCGTCATTTTTTATCATATCGGCCACTTCGTTCGTATGTAACGCTGAGGCAAAAGAGTTTACATTAACATGAGCGTGTGTTTTAACGGCCTCTATAAAATATTCGATCTGTGCTGAATACTCTTCTCCCCGCAAATAAAAATCAACTGGATCTGTGACATCGGTAACATATCGGGTATTCCATCCTGTTAAGAAACTTTCATCGGATAGATCCTCCTTAACATATACGCGGACTTCCTGTTGATCCACAAAAAGCTTACCGCGTTTTCCATATACTGTAACTTGTGTTGTCATCTTGCGATAAGTGTCATCGCTCCAGTTGACAGAAATATGGCCATTTATACCATCCTCACAGAAGAGGGTTGTATAAACAGCATCCTCTACTTCTTTTGAAAATATTGGTTGCAAAACCGAGCCAGCTACTTTTTCAGGTGGTTTGATCATGAATTCGATAAGGTTTATTACATGAGAAGCATAATCGGCGAGGCAGCCGCCGCCTTCTTTGGCGGAAGATCGCCATGTGGAAGCCTGCTCCTTTAAAACAACCGGGCCATATGCTTCGCCGAGAAAATGGCTTATTTCACCGATGGCGCCTTTATCAAGTAGTCTTTTCGCTTCTTTGAAAGAGCCCAGGAAACGATTATGATAACCCACCTGGTTGATTAGCTTTCTTTTCGCTGCGAGCTTTACAAGCTCTTCGGACTCTCTGGCATTCAGGCAAAATGGCTTCTCACAGAAGACGTGTATGTCGCGCTCAAGAGCATATTTGACAATATCATAATGATATGGCGTCGGTGTGGCCACAAAGATGAAATCAAACTTGTGGCTATCAATCATTTTTTTATAATCATCGTAACACTGATGTTTACCGTACTTTTCAAGCATCCATGTCAGAAATTTCGATTTGTCACACACCGCAACCAGCTTGACGCCGGGTTGCGCGTTAATTATCCCGCAATGCGATAACCCCATTTTCCCCAGACCGATTATTCCTGCTTTGAGCATAGAACTGGATTCCTCTTCACCTATTTGACTTAGGAATAGTTACACGGAAATCTATCGTGTCAACTGCCTAGTATGCGCAAGGCCAAAATGCGCGCAATAAACTGTATATTATTACAAATGTAAAGTATTATAATACATTTGAATTGCTGAATATTCTAGTCAGGAATGCAGTTTCTCAAGCAAATTACAGCTGTTCTGCGCGAGTAAGCTTGGGTGTCTTTGCCTAAGAATTTTGTGCTCGACGCGGCTGCTTCATATATTGTGATTGACAAAACGTTAGTCTAAATCTTGCTTGATAATGGATACGTGAGCTGTGGGGAGCTGAGCCCAGCTTGAACCTGTAGACAGCGAAGGTTAATGACCATATGACAGAATCAATTGTTCGAGGTCAAGATGATTGGTGAGAAACAGTTGAAAATTTGCGTCGGCGCTTCAGCTGGAGGGCATATGAACCAGTTGCTGAAATTGCTGGAAGTATCGTGCGATTGGCCGCAAAAACCCGCATTTTATATCACAACCTTACCGCAGCTGGCGGAGAAACTAGAAACGTACGGCCGAACTTACGTTATTGGAGAGTGCAATAGATTGCATCCACTGATGACTGTGCATGTTTTTATAAAAGCAGTGAAGCTCATCTTCTCAGAGCGTCCGGATGTCGTGATAACCACCGGGTCTTTACCGTTGGCAATAGTTTGTATGGCCGCTAAATTTTGTGGGGCGAAGATTGTCTGGATTGACAGTATTGCCAATGTCGAAAAGCTCTCAATGAGCGGCGCTATGGTGAGATACTTTGCGGATCTATTTCTAACACAATGGCCTGAGTTAGCAAGAAAATACAAAAATACCGAGTACGTCGGTACGCTCTTATGATCTTTCTGACAGTGGGAACATATCCGCTTCAATTCGACCGGTTGATCCAGGCGGTAGATAATGCAGTCAGAGACAGCATTATTGACGAAGAGATATTTGCTCAAATCGGTTTTTGTAGATACAAACCAAAATACATAAAATATGCCGAGATGCTTGAGAAAAGTGAATTTGACACGCGTTTTAAGAGCGCAAACTACGTGATAGGCCATGCAGGCATGGGTACGATCTCAATGGCGCTAGAAGAAGGTAAGCCAGCACTCGTCATGGCAAGGATGGCGAAATTTAAAGAGCATGTGAATGATCACCAGGTTTCTACGGCAGATATGTTTGAGAGAATGGGGCATATGTTGGTGGCGCACACGGTTGAAGAATTGCCGCAGAAGCTTAGGGAGTTAAGATCTTTTGTTCCGCTTAAACGCGAGGCAACACCGAGATTAGTGGCTGAAAGAATAGGTGAGTTCTTAACAGGTCTACTCCGTTAGATTTTATCAACGGGTTATTCGAGCGGGTGGATCAGGAATCCGTAGCAGTGATTTTACATCTTCAATTTCAGCTTCCAGGCGCATGCTCAATAAGTTTTTAAATGCTAAAACTCGCGCTTTGACTTCATCCTGTTCAGTGAAAGCTTGTTGGATACCGCGTCGGATACCATCAGCTGAATTGTCGATATATATCGGCATGTCATCATATAACCTTCTTGTCGTTTTTAGATCTGATAGTATCAGTGGAACACTCAGGGCAATAGCTTCTGTGGCGCCGCTAGGTTGGGTCCCTTCCCGTGTCGTGAGAACCAGTGCGGCAGTTGCTTGAGCAAAAATGGCAGTGAAATCATTGTCATTCAGGTAACCAGTCATTACGAGGTTTGAAGGTACGTTGTTCTTTATATTCGCTGGTAATTTCTCCGCGAACCATGTCATTACAAAAACAGTCTCCGGCATCGATGCGGCGGCACGAATTAGTTCATCTATAGGTTCATCAGGTGCAAAACTCCAAGGCACAATGACATAGTCTTCTTTCGTGAATTCGTATTGTATTCTGATGTCCGGGCCAACCCTATCTGTCAGGGCGGGAAGAGGATCATGCAATGTAATTGCATCTAGTTGAAACCTCTTGGCATAGTTTTCGACATCTTGATTGTGCACGAGCAAAGTATCAGCTTCCCGTAGGAGGAGTTTTGCGAGTGGCCAGCTAAGCCATTTGCTGTAAATCATGGCATTATGACAATCGGCCACCAGTTTGCAGTTAGTCAGTTTACAGAATGCGATTGCAATATAGAGGACAGGTGTTGGGGGCAATTGAATAAAAATGATGGAAGGCTTGAGGCGAAACATATCTCTTAATGTGAGTACTGTTTTGAAGATATAGGACAACGCTTTGTGTAACTTGGTTTTCTCTTCCCATGAGAAGTAATAATACTTTACGCTAAGATCAAATTTGGCGGCTAAAGACTCAGCTCTTCGCTGGAATATGCGCCAAACAATGAATAACCCTATGTTCGATTGTGGCATGGAAGTTTCTCCAAGTGGAATAGCCCGACTTGACTGGTGTGACATTGTAGTATTGTAAGTTTCGTAGCTTGCTACAAGCTTGGTGTTATGCCTTAATGGATTGCAATATAATTTTTAAATAGGGCCAGATTAGGTGCGCGGGCCACCAGGGGCCCCGATGGCGCTTCATATAGATAGCATAATCATGAAGATCTAATCCGCGCGGACTATTCAGTCTGCGTATTCTATCCATCATCGGTAGACTGATGTCTTCCCAGGTCCCTTCGATCGGGTTGTCTTTACAGGTTCCCAAGTAACCGGGGGCCAGCCAAACGCTGCAACCATACTTCAGGGCCCTGAAACAATAGTCGTGATCACCCCAACGGTGCAGATAGACGGGGTCCAGGTTACCGACTTTGCTGACAACGTCGGCGGGAATCAGTACGCAATTTCCGTTCGAGGCATCACACTGCGCGGGTTCATTGCCCGGTGCAATCCGTTCCAGCTTTACACGGCCCCATCGCGACTTATGGCGCTTAACACCGCCGTAGGTGAATTTTTTGGTGGCAGGGTCTTGCATGGCGCTTCCGATGATGGCGCATCCATGTCCTTCGGCTACGAGCTTTGTGTGGGTGGTCAGCAAGACTTCCAGCGCGTCGTGATACAAATGGCTGTCGTCATTAAGCCAAAGATAAAAATCGAATCCTTTATCTATGGCGGCTGCAAAGGCTGTGTACATACCCCGGTTCCAGAAGAGACTCCCGTCACCATGTAGAATGTGTACGTCGGGGAATCTGTCTCTTACGGCTTCAGGTGTGCCATCGGTGCTTCCATCGTCCATCAGGTAGGCTTCTACCGCGATCTTGGCAGCGACGCTCTGCTCACTGAGGGCATCCAGACATGCTAGCGTTTGTTCACGGCGATTATGGCAGGCCGTGATTACAGCCAATGTCTGAGTACTCATTTGGTTTATCCGCGTTTTCATTGTTTGGTATAATTAGCATTGGGCTGAATTCGTGTTCTCGGCATAGGCTCAACTGCTTGTTAGGGTAGGTTTGCCCAGATTAAAAACAGATAGCTTAGCTACTAGTGCGGTAACAACTTACTAAAACTGTAAGTGAATAGTAAGTGATGGATTAAGATCGACCCATAAAATCTATGCATGGATAAGTAAACTCAATGGGTTGTCAAGCCTTTTGCTTTTTAGGTAGAAACTTTGTGGACATAATTTAATCATTTGCTCGATGTGTTTGTAAAGGAAGAAGCGTAAAGCGAATATTAGTGAGAAAAATCCAGCGATATCTCATAAAAGCACGGCAGTTTTGTCGTTGTTGCTGCGCGTCCAGTGCCACAGTTTTGTGGTATGAATGATGAGGTTTGATGCCAGCATGGTCAAGTGTATTTGGGTTGGCGCTGTCGGCTGCACAGGTAGTAAAGGTACATAAAACGGTATAAACAGCGGGGTATAAGCCTGCCACCAGCCAACAATGCAACAGTCCACTCAAACTTTAACAATGAAAACATCCAATTCATTTGACCCACTAAAGGGTTTCACGATCACGCAGGCCTCCCGGCCTCCGGAGTTAGACGAACTCGACTTGTGTACGCTGACGCCGTTTCAACGCGCGCTTCTGGTTCTGGATGGCACTGTTACCAAGTTCATCGAGGCCTATACCATGGAGCCATTGGAGATAGTCCGACTGGCCCAGAATCAGCAGCGGTTGCCGCAGTCTCATTTATGGTTGGAAGCACCGGAAAGAACCAACGTCGCCTTGCGTCAGGTAATGATAGAGGGCCGCTAAAGTAGAACATTCTATGCATATGCGGTATCCCTGCTTGTCTTATACCGTTTGCCAGAACCTGTGAGAGGTAGCGTCGAATGGCAGGGGGAAGGGATCGGCCGTTTGCTGCATGACATGGCACTGGAAACCCGGGGAGAGGTGCTTTGGTGCGGGCGGGAACATCTTCAAAATCTGCCCGAGCCGGTCAGCGTTGGTTACTTTATCAGTCGCGCATACTGGATTACCGCTAACGGTAAGCCGGTTGCATTGATCACTGAGAAGTTCCCAGTTTTGCCTGATAACTGGCCATCTTGAAGCCGGGGCCGCGCCGGCTGAATCTATTTCTCTATGTGACTATTAGTGGCGTGGCAAAGGCGAGATGGTGTAGTGCCCGTAATCCCTTAGGCTGGATAAAAAAGGTGGCGAGTGTCTGTATGCACTGGAAAGTTTGATACAATAGCAACTGCAAAGTATTGATTGTGGAAAAATTTACTGAAATGAGTGACAGCGATTCAATGAAGGGTGTCAACACCCCCATCCAGGCAATCGACCAAAGCGAGTCGGTTAAGGAAATTCAGCAGGTTCTGGGCGAAGCCAGGAAACGTCTCAAGGCCATGCCCGACGATAGCAATCCCGTAGACCGCGCCCGCGCCCTGCTGGATGTTGCCGAACCGCTGCTGGGGCTAGGGCAGGGGGCGGAGGCCTGGCAGCATGCCCGTGAGGCCTTCAGTGTGTTTATCGACTACGAGCATTGGCAGGACGCCGTGGAGGCCGCCGATATCCTTTACCAGTGCGGCCACCAGGACTCGATCGTGGCGCTGGGCCAGGGGATCTGGCTGAGTGTGACCTATCCAGTCAAGGCGCAGAGCACGGTGACCTTGTTGAGCGAAGTCATTGATGAAACTCCGGATGATTCGGACGGGGCGGCGGTGGCCGCCATGGTGGCGCACTATATCGCCGATCTGCGCACTGAAGGCGAGGAGAAGACCAGCCTCAGTTTTCTGACGACCCAGATGATCGCACGTGTTGCCAAACGTCACCGCGGCATTGAAGACCAGGAAACCCTTAATGCCTGGATAGAAATGTACCAACTCAACGATATCCCCGAATTACTGAAACGCCTGGGCGTTATCGTGGACGTCATGGTAGGTGACAAATGGTGGTTCGACAGGGATGAATTACGCTCAAGGCTGCCGGTTAACTGAGAATGGAATTTATCGATACTGCGGAAGCGCTGACGGCATTTTGCGATGCGATCAAGGATTCTGAATGGATAACCGTCGACACCGAGTTTATCCGCGAAAAGACCTATTATCCGAAGCTGTGTCTGATTCAGATTGGCACTCCGGATCGCGCTGCCTGTATCGATCCACTGGCAATCCAGTCACTTGATCCAGTCTATGACTTGCTCATGGATAAATCCATTATCAAGGTTTTGCATGCTTGCTCGCAGGATCTGGAAATATTCGTTCATCAGCGGGGTGAGGTGCCGGGTCCGATTTTTGATACCCAGCTGGCGGCACCGTTGCTGGGTCTGGCGGAGCAGATTGGCTACGGAAATGCTGTCCGGGAGATGCTCGGCGTGCAGCTGGACAAGGCCCACTCTCGCACTGATTGGTCAAAGCGACCGCTCTCCGGGGCGCAGCTTGAATACGCGGCTGATGATGTCAGGTACCTGGCAAAAATGTATCCTATGATGCGTACGCAGCTGGATGAGCTGGGTCGCCTGGATTGGCTTGATGCCGAGTTTGAGCCCTACGGCAGGCTGGAACGCTACCAGCAGCCACCGGAGGACGCCTGGCGTCGTATTCGTGGTCTCGAAAAGTTAAAGCCCAGGGCGTTGTCTGTGGTGCAGAAACTGGCAGCCTGGCGCGAAACGCGGGCCAAGGAACGGGATCTGCCGCGCAACTGGATTCTAAAAGACGATGTCATAATGGATCTTGCCCGGCTGGCGCCCGTGAAGCCGTCTGACCTTGATAACATCCGTGGGTTGCAGGGGAAAACGCTGGATCGATACGGTCAATTGTTGCTGGACATGGTGCAACAGGCTTTAACAGAAGACCCGGTGCCGCTGCCTAAGCGCAGCCGTGGGGTGAAAGCCTCCGTGCAGGAAGATGCGTTGACCGATGTATTGCAGGCCCAGCTGCGGCTGCTGGCTGATGCGCAGGATATAAACAGTGCCGCTGTTGCCAGTCGCAAGGATTTGCTGGCACTGATACGCGATGAAGAGTCACCGCTGCTGAAAGGTTGGCGGAGAAAGCTGGCCGGCGACGAGTTGCTGGCCATGCGCAATGGTGAGCGGATAATCTCTATCGAAAATTCACATGTCGAGATCGCCAGTGCGGCCGGCAGCGCCTAGCAACAAAACAGGAGAACAGGTATGCCTTCGGAAATCGATGATCTGACAGTCCAGTATGAGGAAGATGGTTTGGTGACTGTCAAGGAGCTGGATAAAAAGGTGCTGACCAAGGGCGCCTGGTCGACGATTATCTACCGCTACCAGGACTGGGACCGGAAGAAAGAGGAATACGGCAAGGATAAATATACCATTCGCCGTTACCAGAAACGTAATGGAGAGTATAACCAGAAATCCAAGTTCAATATTTCCAGCAAGGATCAGGCGCGGTCTATTATCGAGGCGCTTGAGGAATGGATGAAGGAATAGGTGACACAGCTCAGCGTCTGATCCCGTGCCCGATTCGTAACAGATACAGGGCGTATCCGTATAGCATCAATACGAAACCGATAATAATTACATACGATAAACTGATATTAATATCTGAAATACCAAGAAAGCCGTAGCGAAAGGTATTCACCATATACAGAATCGGATTGATGTGGGATACCTGCTGCCAAAAGTCCGGCAACATCTGAATGGTATAGAAAACTCCGCCCAGATAGGTCAGCGGGGTCAGCACAAACGTCGGGACGATGGATATATCGTCAAAACTTTTTGCAAACACCGCATTGATCAGGCCAGCCAGTGAAAACAGGGCTGATGTCAGCACTACTGTGCTTACAATAACCGGGAGGCTATGCAAGGGCAGCCGGGTAAACAGCATGGAAACTACCGTTACCGTAGTACCAACTGCCAAACCACGGGCGATTCCCCCGCTTACAAAACCCAGTACGATAAGATAGTTCGGTAACGGGGATACCAGCATTTCCTCGATATGGTGGTGAAACTTGCAACCGTAGAATGAAGAAACAACGTTTGCATAGGAATTGGTAATCACCGACATCATGATCAGCCCGGGAACGATGTAGTCCATATACCGGAAACCGCCCATATCGCCGATCTGCGAACCAATCAGGTTGCCGAATATCACGAAATACAGCGACATCGTGATCACCGGCGGGATAATGGTCTGTACCCAGATGCGTGAAAAGCGCAACACTTCCTTGATAACGATGGTTTTGAAGGCGATATATTGTTCTGCGAGTGTCATGGCGTCATTTCCTGGCTACTGCCTTCCACCATATGTACGAAAAGTTGCTCCAGACGGTTGGTCTTGTTGCGCATACTGAGTATTTCAATGCCATGCTTCGACAGTTCGTCAAAGAGAAAGTTGATGCTGTGATCGCGTAGTATGTCTACTTCCAGAGTGGTGTTATCAATTTTCCGGATGCATTCCGGGAAGTTTTCCGGAATGTCATTGACCGGTTCGCGTGTGTCGAGAATAAAAGTCTCCATGTCCAGCTGACTGAGCAGCTGTTTCATGCTGGTATTCTCTATGATTTGCCCCTCGTCAATAATTCCGATATTACGGCACAGGCTCTCGGCTTCCTCCAGATAGTGCGTGGTCAGGATAATAGTGGTGCCATGCTCGTTGAGCTCACGCAGAAAACGCCACATGGAACGCCTGATTTCGATATCCACGCCTGCGGTTGGCTCATCCAGAATCAGCAGTCGGGGTTCGTGTATCAATGCCCGGGCAATCATCAGGCGCCGTTTCATCCCGCCCGATAACTCGCGCGCCTGGTCGCGGCGTTTTACCCAGAGACCCAGCTGCTTCAGATAGCGTTCGGCGCGCTCGAAAGCGATTGTGCGCTCAATGCCGAAATAACCGGCCTGATTGACCAGGATTTCTTCGACGGGCTCAAATACATTGAAATTGAATTCCTGGGGTACCAGGCCAAGTGATCGTTTGGCGCTGGAGAAATCAACATCTATGTCTTTGTCGAATATTTGGACTTTTCCGCCGGACTTGGTGATAAGAGAGCAGATGATGCCGATGGTCGTTGATTTACCTGCACCGTTGGGACCGAGAAGGGCGTAGAAATCACCTTCTTCAACAGACAGGCTTACGCCCTTGAGCGCTTCAAATCCATTGCTATAGGTTTTTGTAAGGTTGTGTATGGATAAAGCATGAGCCATGGCTCAGTTTAACATAGCCTGCATGCCGGGCTTCATGCTCAGGTGAGAGGGAATTCGGGTTTGCTTTACGTCAGAACAATCAGCAGTGTTACAAACAGGGCTACCAGCCCGATGGGGATGAGAACCCCCATCCATTCCGACTGACTGGCTTCACGGCGTTCCTTGAAAGCGGCTTTGATGCCGGGCCGAAACCAGAGTAGGACCAGGACCGCCAGTCCGCCAAGCAGGATATTTTCCCAGAGGCTTGGTGTTTCCACAACAATGCTACTCCACTATGCGTTTAAATTGACAAGTCGAAATATTACGCTGGATAAACTCCTGGCTGCAAGCGGCCAGTGGGAAAGGCTAGTCAATAAATTTGGCGGGTTTGCCAATGGCATAACCCTGAGCATAGTCCACAGACAGCTTTTTCAGTGCCTGCATGATCGCATCCGATTCGACATACTCCGCAATCGATTTCATGCCCATAACATGCGCCACGTAGTTCACGGCATGCACCATTGCCTGGCTGACCCGGCTGGTGGCGACATCTCTGACCAGAGAGCCATCGAGTTTTACATAGTCAACGTCGAGTTGTTTCAGGTAGTCAAAAGTACTAAGACCTGAACCAAAATCATCCAGGGCAAAACGACAGCCAATCTTGCGAAGTCCTTTGACAAATTCGCGTGCAATTTCCATATTGGCAATGACGGTGCTTTCGGTGATTTCGAAACAGATGCGATGTGGATCCACACCGGTTTCCTTCAACAGCTTGAGAATGTAATCGTACAGCTTCATATCCGTAAGCGACTGGCCGGATAGATTGATAGAACAGTTTAAGATTTTACTGACAGTGTCGTCGTTATCAGCGAGTTTGTGTAGCGCTTTACTAAGTACCCAGCGGTCAATCATAGGCATAAGGTGATAACGTTCCGCCGCAGGCAGGAAGGCGTTCGGCGGTGTGATACGCTCATTGTTATCGCCCCTGTTTTCTACCATGCGCAACAGCAGCTCCACGTGCTGACTGTGCTCCGACTCTCCTTCAACAGGCACTATAGGCTGGGCATACAGGACAAATTCGTCTTCTTCAACGGCACGCTGAATGCGTTGCATCCACTGCATCTGACCATGATGCTGGGCAATTTCAAGATCATCCGGCCTGGATACATGAACGCGGTTGCGGCCCTGTTCCTTGGCAACATAGCAGGCTGAATCGACCGCCTTCATCAATTCTGTCAACGGTGTCTGGTTATCGAGAATGGGAACTACGCCAATACTGGCGCCAATCCTGAACTCCATGTTATCGCGACGAAAGCGGTAGTCTTCGACCTTCTTGCGCAGTTTCTCGGCTATTTCCTCGGCTTTGCCGAGGGGGCAACCGAGCAGTAATACACCAAATTCATCGCCACCGAGTCTTGCCAGAACATCCGATTCGCGCAGGCAGCCATTTAGAAGTCTTGTGACTTGTACAAGCAGTTCATCTCCGGCGGGGTGACCACAGGTATCGTTCACCGATTTGAATTGATCCAGGTCCATATAGAACATCGCATGCTGTTTTTCGGCATGACTCGCGCTTTGAATTGCTCGTTCTACACGGGTATCGAATTCCACGCGGTTGATCAAGCCGGTCAATGCGTCGTGCGTAGCCTGGTGTGAGAGCTGCATCGCCAGGCCGCGCAGTTTGGTAACGTCATGGAAGACCATGACCGAGCCGATAATCTGGTCCCTGGAGTCCAGGATAGGCGACCCGCTCAGTTCGATAGCGGCTTCGGCCAGGGTGTCTTTCTGGATCAAAAGCGCCGGGCTGTCGAGCGAGGAATCACGGCCGTCTTCCAGCCATTCCTGCATTGGTATGGCAACACCTTCTTCACCGGACTCATCCATGAGTCTCATGACGTGCGGCAACGACTTCTGCTGTGCAGCTTCATTGCTCCAGCCAGTCATGTTCTCCGCCACAGGGTTCAGGTAGTTAACCTCACCCTGCAAGTTGGTAGTGATCACCCCGTCTGCAATCGACTCCAGCGTGACCCGCCACAGTTCCTTCTCCTGAAACAGGTTTTCCTTCGCAAGGCGTGCCTCTGTTGTATCCCGGGCAACGCCTTCAAAGCCGGTGTGCCGGCCGTCGGTGTTTTCCCGGAAATGGGCGTTAAGCGTTACCCAGACATCGTGTCCATCACGATGCTTGAGGCGAGCCTCGTAGCTTTCCAGTGCCCCGAAACTGTTTGATAGGGCTGTTTGAAACTGATGGTGATCTTTAGTATCGGCGAACAGCGATCCCCACGACTTGTTGTAGAGGTCTTCGGGTTCATATCCCAGCATGAATTCGATCGAAGGGGATATCCTGGTCAGGCTGCCATCATCAGCAACCTGGAAATAGGTGTCCATCATGTCATCGAGAATTCGGCTGAGTTCGCGTTCCGAGTCCTTGATTTTTTCTTCAGCTTTTTCGCGCTCAATAATTTCTGCCTGGGTATTCTGGCGCGCTTGTTCAGCCGCTTTGCGAGCGGTAATGGCCTCGTCGCGCGTTTGGGCCAGATTTTTAACCAGGTCTGCATTGCCGCGTGAAATCTGCAGAAATCGTTCGATGATGTCTTCCAGACCACTGCTTGCACGAGACAATGCGAACAAGGCCACCATTACCACGCCCCATGGCAGTAGTGCCGGCTGCTGGTCTTGCTGAATCAGCAAAGCTATGGGTGGCAAGCACGCCGTGGCAATAAAAATCAGCAGCAGGCGGGTATTCAGGGCCGAACCGGAAAACAGGCCGATGGCCGAAATCATGACCGCTGCCGGCAGCTCGGCGAGTGCCTGGTTGCCAGACAGGTTCAGGTAGTTCAGTAATGGTAATACCAGACCCCAGCTCAGACCGAGCAGTGCGGTGCTCAGGGCGTTGAAAACCCCGGCCGGTTTGCCAAAGTATCCGGTAAGCGTGCTCGCATTTCGTCCGAAAACGCCGGTCAGACCTCGAACCGCAATAGCGGCGGCAAATACGAGGGGGATTGCTGTGACGGGAAGCTTGGGCGAGGTATCGGGTAGCTGGACATACAGCAGGACGACTGCCAGCAAATGCAGCACCATTTCCAGTAACAACAGTTTGTATGGGTTATGCTGCATCCGGTGACCAGAGTTTTCCCAATGCTCGAGCTCAGCTACACATTAAGGTGGCTACTTCTCTGGTTGCGGTTCCAGGCAACTTAGAGCGAATAGTGCCCACATTATCGAAAAATAAAAAAAACTCAATGGAAAATAGACATTTGTTAATGACTTTGTAAAATCCCCCGGATTGTTTCCCGATGGTGTTGTGAATCTCAGGAGTTCAGTGTGAGTAAAGAGCGTAATTTTCTGCCCCTCAATATCGCCGTTTTGACGGTCTCGGATACGCGTACTGAAGAAAACGATACCTCGGGTAAAACCCTGGTTGATAAGTTGACGGCTGCTGGCCACCATGCCGCTGATAAAGCCATAGTACCCGACGATATCTACGCGATTCGAGCGCGCATTTCAGCCTGGATTGCCGATCCTGATATTCAGGCTGTAATTACTACTGGCGGAACCGGTGTTACCGGGCGCGACGGGACGCCTGAAGCCGTCGAAGTATTGCTGGATAAGATAATCGAAGGCTTCGGTGAGATATTTCGAATGCTTTCCTATGATGAAATCCAGACTTCAACGGTTCAGTCCAGGGCGCTCGCAGGTGTTGCCAATGGCACGTATCTGTTTTGCGTCCCGGGTTCAAGTGGGGCCTGCCGCACTGCGTGGGACAAACTGATAGAAAAACAACTCGACTACCGAACCCGGCCGTGTAATCTGGTTGAGCTGATGCCGAGACTTATCGAGCGCTAGCCTGGTGTCCGCCGGCTTTCCGGCAAGGTGAACATGAAGGAGTTCTGCAACGGAGTTCCGGGATTGCTCCTGATCGGCCAACGTGACGACTGATGATACGTTCGGCGATGGCCAGATCGACATCCGTACCAGGACATTCTTTCTCATCATGCAGTCGTTGGGAAGTGGTCGTTATTTCTGGCCAACAGGGGAGCGTTGCCCTTCTGATATAATGTGTAATCTCATCAACCAAAAGACGGAGCCCTAGTGCAAACCTCGTGGAAGGAAAGTATTCGGGAACAAAGGGCGGCTTTACTGGAACAATTAGTCACGCCGCTGCTCAACCTGGCGCGAGATTGCGAAGTTGCGATTCCACAGCGGGAAGACCTTAGCCGAGCGCTGGAGAAGGGGTTTTCCACTATCCCTTATTGTACCTACCTGTATGTGACCGACCTCGAAGGGATCCAGCTGTCGGATAACATCAGCCGGTGTGGGCGTCTGGTCGAGCATTTTGGCAGGGACCGGTCAGCTCGTCCCTATATGAAAGAGGTTCGGGAAGACCGTGATTTTGTCCTGTCTGACGCCTATATCAGCTTGTCAGCACACCGGCCTTCTGTGACAGCGTTGCAAACCTTGTATCAGGACGCCAAGCCAGTCGGTTATCTGGGGGCCGACTTCGATTTGCGTGATCTCCCAACCACCGACGATCTGTACGTCGAGCCCGGCATCTGGCAGCAGATCAAGGGAGATCCCGCCATACGCGGAACCGTGTTCCAGCAGACCCGGGTGGAAAGTGTTCTGGATCGGGAGATCGATCAGGCTATGTCGATAGTCGAAGAGTTGATTGTCGAACGTGGAATGTTCCAGTGTGTACTGCATTTTTCCAGTAGCCGAGCCACGATCTGGGTGGTGGATGACCCTTACCGATACCGGATACTGCAGAGCGACGCGCTGTCAGACCCCGACGTTTGCATGGCTTATCCGCGACGTGACTACCCGCCGGACGCTGAAATACCGGCTGAAAAAGTGGGATCGATTCTGCGTGGCTTGCAAACGCTGCGATTTGCGGACGACACGATTTACCTGCGCTCGGCTTCACTGAATATTTTTAACGGCCTCATCAGTTTGACGTTCTCCTGTGATGGTTCACATTACATGCCGTACTCCGAATTTCTCGACAAGGACGCGACGTTCTGGTTCGGCGGTACAGCGAACCGCTAGGCACCTGAACTTGCACTCCTGTCACACTGAACTATATCTCTTGGTGCAGATGACAGAATTATGAAAGTACATCCTTGAGGTCGGAATTAATGTGTGGCAATTTATTCTTGGGCTGGTGCTCCTGGTGTTTGTAGTCGGTGCGCAGTCAGGTGAGTTGGAGGTTGGTGACCAGGCGCCAGCGCTCGAGCTTGTTGACCAATACAACCGCCAGCATGCCCTGACTGATTACCTGGGCCGTTGGTTGGTGGTGTATTTTTATCCCAGGGACGACACGCCGGGGTGCACCGCACAAGCCTGCGCTTTTCGCGACGATTTCAGGCAACTGCAGAGCATGCAGGTGGCGGTACTGGGTATCAGCCTGGACAGTGTCGCCAGTCATCAGGCGTTCGCAGAAAAACATGGTTTGCCATTTCCGCTATTGTCTGATGAAAATGGCAAGGTCACTGCAGCTTACGGTGCCCTGTGGAAGCTGGGTCCAATTCGATTTGCCCGGCGGCACAGTTTTATTATTGATCCGGAAAGCCGGATCAGCCGTATTTTCCGATCAGTAAAACCCGCGAGCAACAGCGATGAGGTTATCGCTGAGCTTGTTAAGCTGGGGGCTGGTGAAGAGGGGCTATCCAATGAATGAGAAAACGACGCTTGCACGTATTGATTCGCTTGAGGAACGCTACGCTCATCAGGAGGCCGCGCTTGACGAGATCACCCGCAGGGCTATTGAGCAGGGTGGGCTGATCGCAGAGCAGGCAGAGAAGATCGAGCGCCTGGAGGCGGCATTACGTGCCCTTGATCAGTCTTCATACACAGTCGCCTCTGATGAAAGGCCTCCGCACTACTAGTTGCGCCTGCCGTCAAGGTAATACCAGCGACCGTTTTCCCGCGAAAAACGGCTCACTTCGTGCAGACGCTGTGCCCGGCCGTTGATTTTGTATCGCGCGATGAATTCTACCGTCCCTGAATTGTGCTCTGCCTGACCATCGGTGCAGTTAACAATGTTTAATCCCAGCCATTGTGGTTTTGGTTCTGCGTCCAGAACAAGCTCCGGTGGCCGTGTTGACGCGTGCCAGGTTGCAAGCAGATATCTCGCATCCAGGCACGTGTAGGCGGTGTAACGGGAACGCATAAGTTGCTCTGCCGTGTTCGTTGTTTGTGTGCCGGATATAAACAGGCCGCAACATGCTGCATATGCATCACCGGATCCGCAAGGGCAGTCCATAAGCTATCTATTTCTTCAGCAGCGATTCCAGATCCGCAAATGGCTTGTGAGTGGTGCTGGGCTGCTTCCGGTCAGAGCTGGTTGCACCCGGGGCTTGTTGATCAGCCTCCAGCAAGCGCTGGTGCTCGTTATCATGGCAGTAGAGGCACAGTAACTCCCAGTTACTACCATCGCTGGGGTTATGGCTATGGTTATGGTCGCGATGGTGGACTGTTAACTCATACAGGTTCTCGCGGGTAAATTCGCGTTCACAGCGACCACAAATCCAGGGGTAGAGCTTCAGGGCCTGTTCGCGATACCCCAGTTCCCGGGCATCGCGTCCCTTGTGGGAGGCCGCCACCAGTTCGTCCAGACGGTTATTGTTCATCGGCGTTATCTTCACATCATCAGGTAGTTCCGGAAAGTGGATAGTTTACTTCAGCTTGAACAAGTCGCGCAGGATATTGTCAATTGATCTAGAATTAAAACTAGGCCGGCTGAATAGTTGATTTTTGAGGCGGGTTTCTGGTAACTTTATGAAAATTATAAGAATACTTGCAATACTTGCTGCGTTTCTGTTACTTTCGGGTGCCGAGTGCGCATTTGTAGCCAGCTCCGGGGGAAGGTCTTCGGGTTCTGAAGAAGAGCAGCGTTCCAACCTTGTGATCATCATTCGTGACGGCCAACTGGTTGATGGTCCTGTCGAAGGGGTGCAGTTCGAGTCCGGTTCGGTACGGGGTGTGACAGGTCCAAACGGCGAATTCCGGTTTGAGGATGGAGAAGAGGTGCGCTTTTTTATCGGCGCCATCGCACTGGGCCGGTCGGTTCCGGCAAAATCCCTGATGTCGCCCATTGATCTTGTGCCTGACGGCGACCTGGCCAATCCTGAAGTGATTAATATTGCCAGACTGTTGCAATCCCTGGATGCAATCCCGGGTGATGAGCGTATTACCATACCTGACAGTGTCCGCCGCATCGCGACCACGAGTCATCCCGAGATCGGTTCAACACTGGAACTTCTGGACTTCGCTGACGATAATGCTTTCGCAAACAGTGGCAGTCAGCTAGTTGCCACACTAACCGGGCATTACGCGTTTACTGCGACGCTGGTCGATGCCACTACCGCACGGCAGCATATGCAGGCATCGCTGCAGAAAGCCAGACTGATCGAAAGATAATTTCCTAGAGTGCGAGTGCGAGTGCGTCGAGTCTTGTGCCCGGCGCCAAGTGTCGTGACTGGTTGTTCGGGAGCCAGCTTTCTGACAGACGTGCAGCGCGTGTCGGGCCATCACCATGCACGGGTGTCGATCCACCGCCTGAGGAGAAAAACTGCCAGGCAGCAAGTATCGATCGTATAGGCGCCCGTTGTGCCGCCCAGCGGTCGGCTTCCCGCTCTTTTTGTTGCGCCGAGATGTCCGAGCGTTCATGGTGGCGCAGGGCGATATGTCCGTACTCGTGATAGCGGTAGAACTCGCAGAGTGCCGGTCCAGCCTGTTTGCAGAGAAACGGATTGTAAAGAATGACCGGTGACTTCCCCGGTTCATGATGGACGGCGGCTATATCTGGCAAGGAAGCGTCGGCAATTTCCTCGATCGGGGATTTGGCAGTAACCGGGAGAGTCAGGAAGATACCGGCTAACAGCTGACTCAGCAGCCCGATAACACGTAATTTCATGTTTTTGCTACGCGTTACTATCAAACTTTTCCCTTTGAGAGAATTCGCACGCAGCTCAACTGTACTACGTTCTCTTGAAAAACCCTAATTATTTTCATGGAAAGTTTTCCGTTTCAAACAGATGCTATTTGCCGTTAAGCAGATACATCGGCATGCCGAAGAATAATTTAAGAGGTATTGCTGGAGGCGAGGGAGATGGACTGTACTGCGAACCGGTTTGTGGACCGCCAGTTGGAGCGGCTGTTCAGTATCGAACGCGACATCATTCGGCTCTATGCGGAAGCCTGTTACGCGAACATACAGGGTGCCTGTGGTAACCATAGCTGTGCAGAGCGAGTGGATGAATTAAATCGTGCGATTCGTGAAGCGAGCGCTTCGTTAAGCGCGTTGAAAACTGACCTGCGCCGACTGGGCGTACCGAGGGAAGCCATGATCAGCCTTGATGACTTGCAGAAACTGGATATATTCGAAGCACAATTCAAACAGCATGATGGCGCTTTTGCGGTGCAAAGCGAAAAGTTCGGGCGCGGCCAGCTATTTGCCATGCTGGAAGATATAGCCGGCGCAAAGGAATAAAGGGTGTCGGATATCGGTGGCCGGTTGGATTTGAATTGCCGATAAATTGTCGGACAGCCTGGGCTTGGTCCTTCTTGATAGAAAATAAGTATTTATAAAACAAGGAAATAAGAGTTTCAGTTTCCTCTGGCGTAATAATTGCCTTTTGGTGAGGGTCATTCAAATATCCGCAGGAAGTACGATGCTGTTTCCACGCGATCGCCACAACCGTGAATGCCTTAGCCGCCGGTCCCGCGTTTTTATCAGGATCCATCACCTCGCCGTGGTTGGTCTGATAGGCTGGATAGGCTATCTGTTTACCCTTCGAGAGCTGCTCTAACAGCCTCTGGTTTCGAAAAAGTATATACTTACACCAGACTTGCCGGGACGAAGGGTGCGGAATGTCTGGAGCAATCCATAACTGTCGGATTTGTGTCGCTATTGCTTGTTTAGCGGTCATGGGCACTGCTTTCGCCCAGGATATATACAAGTGGCAGGACCAGAATGGCACGACACACTATGGCGAGATTCCTCCGCCTATGGAATTTTCCAGCTTCGAGGTGCTTGAGGTTCAGTTAGAAGAGCCTGCTGGCCCGGTGGTTGAAAGTTACCGCTCCGCGCTGGAGCTTGCCAACAGCTTGCAGGCAGACCGTCTGGAACGCGAGAAGCTGCGCCTGGAGCGGGAAAAGCTTTTGCAGCAGGACAGGCAGGCACGTCTTGAGGCACAGCGCTACAACGATACTTATCAGACCCGATATTATTACGGTGGCTATTATCCCCACCGCTCTAATCCGCGTCCGCCACACTATGGCAAGCCTCATCCCCGTCCACCCCGGGCTTCTTATCCAGGTACCAGTGTGCCAAAACGGGTTTATCTGGGGCGCTAGTTTGCTAGCTACCAGTCGACTTTGAATCCAAAAATTATTGAGCGATCATCCTCGGCAGCATCTTTTATCTCGACCGCCATGAACTTGCTTTTATTCACGTAGAAGGTGGCATCCTGGGTAATTGCTGCTCCGGCAACGGCACCGATAAAGTGGACACCCTTTCGCGGTATCCCGAGTGCAGTCAGGTTGCTTTCCGAGAAATCCGCTATGAAGTCCTGAATTTGATCCCGGTTATCGCGGTAGGCCTGACGATATGCTGTCTCACTCATGTCAGCGTCGACAGCATTGAGGTGGAAGCGGTTGCGCTCCCTGCCGGGGGGTTCTCCGACGCCTGGCGGATTGGCAGCCAGAACCGGCATCGACAGTATTACTGCTGTCATGATTAACAGAGGACTTGCAAGTTTATGTAGTTGACGATTCACCGATTGCCTCCGGTGTTACTTGCCGCACAGTTTATCCGGCAATTGTTCGTGTCTGTACGGTTTATGCAGCAAAATCTGTTCCGACTGGTCTTTGACGCCAGCTGGGCTGCACTCCAGTATCATTCGTTATTGTCATATAACACAATTTCATCACAGACTATAGCGCATTCGCTGGCCGGGATCTGCTAAAATTACAAATCGTTTAATAATAGTCATATAAGTCTATGAAAGAGCGAATAAAGTATGGATAAATTGAATCGCGACAGTTTGAACCTGACGGGTTTTGAAGGCGTCAGGGAACACCGGCTGGTGTTTGATAAACGCGTCAGAGGTGAGGGGCCCCAGGGCGGCGCCTGGGACGGTATCGGTCAGTTTGTGTACCTGGCAGACGCGCGTTTTGTCCCTGGTGGAGAAACGGGCATGCATAACCATAAGGAAATAGACGTAATTTCGCTAATGCTTGACGGCCGTCTGCAGCATGAAGGTTCTCTCGAACATGGCAAATCACTGGTTGCGTTTGATGTTCAGGTGCAACGCGCCGGTGGTGAGGGCTTTTCGCACAATGAAGTTAACCCGGATGACACTGAAAATCGCATGATTCAACTCTGGGTACTGCCTGAACAGAGCGGCGATTCTGCCGCTTACCGTAATTACCATCTGTCTTCCGGTAAGGTGACACGGGTCTATGGAGGAGAATCAAATCAGGATGCAGCGTTTCCTGCGGCAACCTGTATTGATATTGCGCGCCTGGAGTTCGGACAAAGTCTCGACATTGACAAGCCGGCGATGATTTACGTTTGTCAGGGGCGTGGTTTTGTCAATGAAGACGAAGCGGTTGGGGGTGACCTGTTACGTGCCGACCAGTTAACCTATGACGCTGCCGAAGACAGTGTGTTGATACTCATCCACGAAAGTTAGCGGTCAGTCAGCAGCCTGGCTTGAGTTGTTGTTCTGGCGCCAGAGTGCCCGTGCTTGGTCACTGACGCATTTTTCGTAGTCTTTGCGGGCAGATTTTATTTCT
>JBHPFC010000052.1:0-20369 GCA_042576405.1 Pseudomonadota bacterium
CTGTTGCTGCAGCTGTTCCAGCAGATCGCTGTAGAACTTGCGCTTGGCGGGGAACTTGGTTTCGTGGTCACGGCTTTCACCTTGCGGGAAGTAGCCATTGATGACTGTTAATTCACGACCATCAGGCAGCCTGAAGCATGCGCTGATGAGTCGCCTCTGGGCATCTTCAGCATCGTGCGGGAAGCCTTTGCTGACGCTCTGTGGTTTGGTGCGGGAGAGGATTGCTACCCCATAGTGGGCCTTCTGCCCGTGGTACGCCACCTTGTAGCCCAGCGCATCGATCATCTCCAGCGGAAAATCCGGATCCTGCACCTTGGTTTCCTGTATGCCGATAATATCCGGCTGCTGGCTGTCAACCAGCGCCTGCAGCTGATGCGGGCGGGCACGGATGCCGTTGGTATTGAATGACACTATTTTCATAAGGGTAGAAGCGCTGGTCGGGGCTAAAGGCGGCATTCTAGCGGCTGTATGCCTGGCCTGCCAGAGCGGCATGGCAGAAGGTTGGTATAGCGAGTTACAATGCCCGGGTAGACCACCGTACCGCAGGTAACGATATCAATGAGCAGTGTAATTGCCGGCCAGGCAGCCAATCCACTTCAGCCTGCTGAGGTGCACCCCGCTTTTGAGTGGAAGCGCAGTGAACGAATCGAGTCACTTAACCTGGTGGTCGAGGAATACCGCCACACAAAAACAGGTGCCTTGTACTATCACCTTGCGGCTGATAATCCGGAGAACGTATTTCTGGTAGCGTTAAGGACTGTGCCTGCGGATTCCACCGGAGTTGCGCATATACTTGAACATACCGCATTGTGTGGCAGCGAACGTTACCCGGTGCGCGATCCGTTTTTCATGATGATACGGCGTTCACTAAATACTTTCATGAATGCGTTCACCAGCAGTGACTGGACCGCCTACCCGTTCGCCAGCCAGAACCGAAAAGATTTCAATAACCTTCTGGAAGTTTACCTGGATGCGGTGTTTTTCTCGCGGCTGCACGAACTGGATTTTTCCCAGGAAGGTCACCGCGTGGAATTCGCCGAGGCGGATAACCCGGATTCCGATCTGGTTTTCAAGGGTGTAGTGTTCAATGAAATGAAGGGCGCCATGAGTTCGCCGTCCAGCATTCTCTGGCAGACATTGACCAGGTATCTTTTCCCGACCACTACCTATCATTACAACAGTGGTGGTGATCCGGAGCATATTCCTGATTTAAGCTACCGGGAGCTGAAAGAGTTTTACCAGACCCATTACCATCCTTCCAACGCTGTGTTTATGACCTATGGCGATATTCCTGCCATCGAGCATCAGCAGCGTATTCATGACCAGGCCCTGTCACGCTTCGAGCACATGGATGTGCAGATCGATGTTGCGGATGAGAAGCGCTACCACGCGCCACTTCGAGTGCAGGAAAACTATCCATACGATGAACCTGGTGAAGTGGGTGACAAGACACATATTGTCGTCGGATGGCTGCTGGGTCCAAGCATTAACCTGAAAGAGCAGCTGGAAGCGCACCTGCTCGAAGGCATCCTTCTGGATGACGGTGCATCGCCGCTGCGCTATGCGCTGGAGACAACTGACCTCGGTAGTGCTCCCTCACCGCTGTGTGGTCTGGAGGCATCAAACCGCGAGATGAGTTTCGTCTGTGGTCTGGAAGGTAGCCGGCCGGAAAATGCCGATGCGCTTGAGAAGCTGGTGCTTGATGTTCTGCAGAAAGTGGTTGACGAAGGCGTGCCGACAGAGCGTGTTGAAGCTGTCCTGCATCAGCTGGAACTCAGTCAGCGGGAGGTATCCGGTGACGGTTATCCCTACGGTCTGCAGCTCATTCTTGAGGGGTTATCCAGTGCGGTTCACCGGGGTGATCCGGTTGCTCTGCTTAATCTTGACCCGGTGCTGGAGGAGCTGCGGGGGCTCATCCGTGATCCAGACTATGTGCGCGATCTTGTCAGGACCCGTCTGCTGGAAAACTTGCATCGAGTACGCCTCACAATGGTGCCGGATACCGAATTGTCGGCACGCCGGGAAAAAGCCGAAGCTCAGCGGCTTGCAAAGATCAAGCAGGGTATGGAACAGCGCCAAAGGCTGGAAGTGGTTAAGTTGGCCGGGGAACTGGCCAGGCGCCAGGAAGAAGCTGATGACCCCGCTTTATTGCCCAAGGTTGGTTTGGAGGATATTCCGGCTGAAATGCATATCGCCAGTGGCGATGCAGGCGAACTTTGCGGACGCCCGGCAAGTTTCTATGCCCAGGGTACGAATGGCCTGGTTTATCAGCAGGTGGTAGCGGACTTGCCGGATCTGGATGATGAGCTGCTGGAAACCTTGCCCTACTATACCAATGCGCTGACGCAACTTGGCTGTGCAGGGCGCGACTATCTTGATGTGCAGGCGTTGCAGACCAGTGTCTCAGGTGGTGTTCATGCCAGTAGCAGTATGCGTGGCAGCGTTGAGGATGTGCAGCGAATGAGTGGCTACTTTGTGCTTTCCGGGAAGGCGTTGGTGCGTAACCATGGTGCCTTGTCGGCATTGATGCGTGATAGCTTGCTGGAGGCGCGCTTCGATGAGTTGGCTCGTATCCGTGAACTCATGGCGCAACAGCGTGCCCGCAGAGAGCAGAGCGTGACAGGCAACGGTCATGGGCTGGCTATGTTGGCAGCCATGTCTGGATTGAGTAGTGGAGCAGCATTAAGCCACAGGCTGCGCGGTCTGGCAGGGATTCGTCACTTGAAAGTGCTTGATGACGCCCTGGATTCTGAAAATGAGCTTGATCAGCTGGCCGAGCGATTTGAAAAGATCCACCAGCAGATCGTTGCAGCACCCCGGCAGTTTTTGCTGGTTGCCGAAGCCGAACGGCTGTCGCAGGCGCGTGAGGAAGTGCAGCAGGCCTGGGCAGCTTCTGAAGATAATGTATCGGCTTTTTCAGCATTTAGTCCGGCACCCGTTAACCAGCAGGTGCGTGATGCCTGGTTAACCAATACGCAGGTGAATTTCTGCGCCAAGGCTTACCCTACGGTACCCGCAGAACATGAAGATGCTGCGGCACTGAGTGTTTTGGCGGGGTTTCTGCGCAACGGTTATTTACACCGGGTTGTGCGCGAGCAGGGCGGTGCCTATGGTGGTGGTGCAAGCCACGACAGTGATAATGCGGCGTTCCGCTTTTTTTCCTACCGTGATCCGCGGTTGGAAGAAACACTTGACGATTTTGATAAATCGGTTGCCTGGTTGCTTGATGACAAGCACGAGTGGCGCCTGGTGGAAGAGGCGATTCTTGGTGTTATCGGCAGCATTGATCGTCCCGGTTCTCCCGCGGGCGAAGCCAAGGATGCATTTTTCAGCAACCTCTACGGCCGTACCCCGGAGCGCCGACAGGCATTCCGTCAGCGCGTTCTCGAGGTAACCCTTGCTGATTTGCAGAGGGTCGGTGAGACCTACCTCACGCCTGAGGTCGCCAGTGTAGCAGTGATCAGTGCGCCGGCCGAAGAACAACGCTGCCGGGATCTGGGGTTAACAATTCAAATGCTCTAGTGTATCCCGCCGATAGGTTGGACATGACACCTCTGGAACGCTACAAGGCTGACCTGGCGCGCGACGGATTTCACCATGATGTTGTGCAGCTGCAGGCTATTGAGCGGCTGCAGAGTCTTTACAATAGGCTGGTTTCTCCGGTCACGTCAGCGCCTGTCTGGTTCAGGTTGTTCGGCAAAAAAACACCGACCCTGCAGGGGCTGTATCTCTGGGGTGGGCCCGGTCGCGGCAAGACCTACCTGATGGACTGTTTTTATGAATGTCTGCCGGAAAATATGGGGCGTAGGGTGCACTTTCACCGTTATATGCTTGAGGTGCATGAGGCACTCGATGGCCTGGACCGAACCAGGGATCCGCTGGATATCGTGGCTGGGCAGCAGGCTAGCCAGTGCCGCGTGTTGTGTCTGGACGAGTTTCACGTCACTGACGTTGCCGATGCCATGTTGCTGGCGGGGTTGCTGACCGGCCTGTTCCGTCGCGGCGTTGCCCTGGTGGCGACTTCCAATACTGCACCTGACGCTCTGTACCCTGATGGTTTGCAGCGCCAGCGCTTTCTGCCCGCCATTGATCAGTTAAAAACCCATTGCCAGGTTTTCCAGTTGGATGGGAAACAGGATTTCCGCCTGGAACACTTGCAGCACGCCAGCATCTACCAGATCATTAGCGGTCAACCGGCCGGAGACTGGCTTAACGGTCGCTTGCAGGATCTGGCGCCCTTGTCCGGGGGGCACGGGCAGACAAGCGTTCACCTGGCGGGCAGATCAGTAGCGGTTCGAGCGCTTGCAGGAGACGTGTTATGGGTGGAGTTTTCCGAACTCTGTGAGCAATCTCATTCGGTTCGGGATTATCTTGAGCTGGCCAGGGAGTTTCATACCCTGTTGCTCGAGGCTGTACCCTTGATGACTGAGGAGCAGGACGAGGCAGCGCGGCGCTTTATCCATCTGGTCGATGCACTATACGACCATAACGTGACCTTGATTGTCACTGCCGAAGTGCCGCCGGAGCAGTTGTATACCGGGCGTCGGTTGCAACAGGCATTTGCCAGAACTGCGAGTCGACTGACCGAAATGTCAGGTCAGGCTTATCTGACGAAGCCACATCGATCGAACTAGACACAATTATGGAGGGACAATAATGTATCGATGGGCCTGGGTATTTCTGATTCTGGGTATGCCTGTGCAGGCTGAAGATGCTGCGATTCCTGATCCGGACTGGGAGGTTGCGCGTGCCCAGTTTGCAACCACCATTAGTGGTCGTGAGCCGGTAGATGATGTTGTGTTGCTGGCGAGACCGGCAAATCATGTATACTTTTTTACAGATCTGCGGCACCTGCAGGAGCGTACTGTCACACACCGGTGGGAATACGGTGGGCGGGTAGTTTCTATTGTGCCCTTCAAGGTAGGCGGGCCACGCTGGCGAGTCTATTCAAGGGTTGAGATCGAGCCTGATCAGCTGGGTGAGTGGTCGGTAACAGTGGTCGATGAGAGTGGCTGGCCACTGTATACCGAGCTATTCCACTATGTCGAAGCGGCTCCGGTGGCGCCGGCCCGGGACGGTTCTGCTATCTCAGAATAGTTCTGTAGCGCCTTCCTGTGGCGGTGTGTCAACGGCAGGTGTGGACGAAGCGTTTCCGTCACTGAGCTGATCGGTTGGTTCGGCGTTAGTGGCGTGAGCCTGATCTTCAATCAGTTCGCCGGGATTGCTTTCTTCGAAACTTGGTGTTTCAGCTGTCTGCAGCGGCTCATCCACTGGTTCACTCACCAGATTTGCTGTCGGAATATCAATGTCTTCGACCAGTATTTCGTCTTCAACAACAGTCTCAGGCTTTACAGCGGTCACGCCAGTTGTCATCACTTCAGGTGAATCAGTAGTTACCGCCTCAGGTTCCCCGCTAGTTACCAACGCAGGCTCATCAGTGGTTACTGTCTCAGTCTTAACATGTGTAACTACTTCAGCTTGTGTTGGCGTCACAACGGGTGCCGCCGCAATCGGTGCTGCCGGTACTGCCTGCTTCAGGCGCTGATCCAGGCGCTGTTTTGCCTCGTCACGGAGGTGTTTCCCCCGGGCTTCAATAGTCGCCAGCCACGCGGGGTCATTTTTCGCAGCGGATGGCGGTGTTGATTTTGCCATGGGGGCGTATGTTTTGGTCGCCGGTTTGTGCGGTGCACTGGTAACGGGACTGCGAGTTACCTTGTTCGGGGCCGGTGCTGCTGCTGTGGTTGCGGCGCCATGTTCCGGCTGCATCCAGAACAGGTAGGTAGATACCGCGATGCCACAGACCAAGCCTGCGGCAAGAGCTGGCACCCATAAACCGCGGCGACTTTTTGAATTCCCCTGCTTTCTGGCGTGTTCATACTCACGCTGTCTGTGTGTCGACCGTGCTGATCGTGTCTGGCTGGCTGCCGGTGCAGGTTCTGAACGCACCGGTTCTTCCGTGGGTAATTTGGTGCTGGCGCTGGGAGATGCAGTTGTCTGTTGTGCAGGAGCAGGTTGCGTCCGTTTCTGCTTGCGGATTTTTTTGCTTTCCAGTCCCAGCAGCCTGATTAGCTGTTCTGGCGGTAGCTCCATCGACGGATGCAACGGATTAAAACTCGAGCGGACGTTGGCCGCACGTGGCTTGTCTGTGGCACGGCGTTGTTTCTTCTGCGTTTGCCCAGAGTCGATGGTTGTAGAGTCCGTCATAACTGCCTGCTTCCGTAGTGTTTGTGTCGCTGTGTTCTGTGACAGGCTGTCTATTTGCTCTGCCAGTCGCCTGGCCTGCACCGCTTCGCTGCGGATTTGGGCCGTATATGCTTGCATTTTGTCTTGCCGGTGCCCTGCGTCTGAGACCTGATTTAAATTAATACTTTGTTTATCAGTGGTTTGGTGTGTATCCCCGACATTTCGCCGTGTTCCCTCAACATAGTCGCGACCGACACCCTTTCGCGTTGCCTGGTTCGCTGATTGTTTCGGCTTGTGTTTAAAAAATCCCATGACTGGCAATAGTTTGTTTCATAGTTGATAGCGTCATCCAGGGCTATTTGTTGAGAGACAAGAGGATTAAATCATGTTCTTTGTCACATATTAGGGAAACCGGGTGAGTCAAAACGGGATTCAGTAAGCATTTTCTGGTTTCAGGCGAAAGTATCGAGACAGGGCCAAGTGTTGCTGAAACAGCTATAATCATGCGGGTAGGACTAAATTCGCCGGGATGCGACGGTTTGGAGGCTGGGTATGCGCAGTTACATACGCCATCCGTCGGATATTCCCATTGAATATCAGGCAGATGAACATGCGGAAAGTGTCAGCCAGGAGCACCTGCATGACATCAGTGCCGGTGGCCTGTCATTCACTTCCACGCATGCGCTGACGGCTGGTAGCCTGATCAACATTCGCATTAGCAATGTCGAACCGGATTTCGTCGCCCGGGCACAGGTTGTCTGGTGCCGTTCCGAAGGCGACAGTTTTGTGATTGGCGTAGCCTTCACTGAGTCAAGTGACCTGTTTCGTGCCAGAATGGTGGAACAGGTCTGCCATATTGAGCAATACAAAGCCGAAGTGCTGGCCGCAGAAGGGCGGATAATCGATGGTGAAGAGGCAGCGCGAGAGTGGATCCAGAAGTTTGCACGGGCATTTCCCCGGCTTGACGAAGATTCGTAACTCACGTTGGTGCCCGGCCAGTACGTGTATTTATACTGAAAAATAAAACTGAAAATTGCAGGAATAAGAATGATGAAAATAATATTGAAACATGCCCTGTGGGCTGCCACTGCTGTCGCGATGATGACAGGCTCCGCTGTAAGTCTGGCCATTTCCTCCGGCCCCCACTGGTTGGAGGCTCACACCTTTGATAAACAAACAGGTAAGCCGCTTGCCGATGTTGCCATATGCCTGGGAACTTCCGGACGTGCAGACCAGTTTGGCGCGTTCCGCACGGATCGCAATGGTGTGGTGCGTTTTGAAGATGTGTTGGCTGTTCCGCTGGTACTCACGGCTTCACGCGGTGGCTATAGGGGACGTGAGCAGCAACTGGAACCTCTGTACCAGAGTCGTGTATTGGTGTTGAAACTGGCTACAGGAGGCGGTGGGCCGGTATGTAATGCCGAGCATTCTGCCAAGAAAGCTGATGTGGCTACAGGTCTGGCGATTAACGCGGTCAATGTCCGGCGCGATATCAACGTTGAAAACGGGGTACTTGTTTCAGTGGCCGCGTCTGGAAAAATCAATCAGATCCGGGTAAGCGAACAGGATGATCTCAGCGCTGTAGCCTGGCAACCATACAAGAGTGCCGTGCCCTACATTTTAAGTGCGGGCACTGGCGGCAAGCGCCTTTTTGTACAAGTCCGCCGGGCGTCCGAGGTCCAGGGGGCGAGTATTGCCGTGGAGTCGCCAGTCAAACAGGTGAACTACCGGGTGCCGTAATCAGGCGTCCAGATCGGGTATCAAGCGGCTTTCGACTTGTTGAATCAGGTCTTTAAGGCGGAGTTTGCGTTTCTTGAGGCGTTTTAACTGCAGCTGGTCCGGGTAATCGGAATGAATCAGATGGTCGATGACGTCGTTAAGATCACGGTGCTCCAGGCGCAGCTCGTCAAGCTTGCTTCTTAGCGCCCGAATTTCTTCGTTTGTCAGCTGATTGTTGATGGCCGGGGCTCCTCGTTAGTTGAGCCGCCCCGGCCTTCACAGGTGCGACTAGTTGGCGTTGGCCGCCTGTGGCGCATCTTCCGCGGCTTCTGCGGCAAGATCTTCCACGGATGCCGTTTCAAACGGCCAATCGCGTATGCCGCCTTCCAGGCTGACCACGTCGAACTGGTTCTGATTAAGGACCAGCGTGGCAACAGCGCTGCGACCGCCCGCATGGCAGTAGACAATATAACGATCATTCTTGTCCAGTTCATCCATCCGGTTGCGTAGTTCATACAGAGGCATGAGGGTGGCACCGGGGATGTGGTGGTCATCAAACTCTTCGGCATAGCGTACATCCAGAAGTTTATAGCCGGTTTCCACCATTGTTCTGGCAACGCTGGGATGTACAGTCTTGATCAGCGGATTCTTGATCAGGTCCTCAAAAGCTTCGTGATTCAGGACCAGTAGCGTGCAGTCGCTGGTTGCGCGTACTGTTTCACAGCGTCTGTTGCCTGAAATCAGTGCTTCGCAGCCAAACGCATCGCCTTCCTGCAGGTCGGCGACCTTGGTGGGTTCGTCATCGTACAGACCGATCTGGTAGCTTTCAGCAGTGCCTTCGCTGATGATGAAATATGCATCACCTTCATCGCCCATGCGGATAATGTCTTCGCCGGCCTTGACGGTTTTAACGTCCATTCTCTTGAAGGCTGCTTCAACCTGTTCGAGCGGCAGGCGGCGGAAGACCAATGAGTTACGCACCAGTTCCAGGCGGTCGTGTAACTCTCTGTCGGTATCTTCCGTAAAATGAACCATTTCGTCCCAGGCGATCAGGTTGTCCAGCATCTCGCGGTCAGCGTGACAGATGATCGAATTCTGGCGGGCGACAATCGTTGCCGTTGCAGGTGCGGCAGGCAAGATAAACGGATGGCTGCGGGTATCTTCCGGCCCAGTGAAGGAGCGAATCGAACCGCGCTGAATGATCTCCAGGTGACCTTCCACTACATAGAGGTAGTCATTGGCTTCGCTGCCGCGAATCTGCATGATTTCACCTTCGCGAAGTTCCACAAAACGAATCACGTTCACGAGTTCCGTGACACGCTCCTTCGACAGAAGAGTGAATGGCATGTAGTGCGTCGACAGATTGTCGAGCACGTGTTCCAGTTTGACGCTCATCATAATGATTTTCTCCGTGCAGCAATTCCTGAAGTCCTGTCCGACTTATAGAAAGTTCAGTGGTACCTTAAGGTAGGCGACTTCGTTGTTTTCGGGTTTTGGCAGTTCGCCGGCGTTGATGTTGACCTGCAGGCTGGGGAACAATAGTCGTGGCGCCGGTAGCGTGCTGTCGCGCTTATCAATTTTGGCGACAAACTCTTCCTCGCTGATACTGTTGGGCAGGTCGCAATTAAACGCTTTGCTTTGCCCGATAGTAGTCTGGTACTGGAATTCGCGTTGGTCAGGGTAATCGTGGCCAACAAATACCCGCGTGCTGTTGGCGTACTCGTACAGGCGGTTTTTCACAGAGTTGTAGAGGTTTTTCGGGCTGCCATCAGGAAAGTCGCAGCGCGCTACGCCGATGTCCGGCATAAACAGCACGTCGCCAGTGAACAGGGCGTCTTCAATGCTGAAAGTGCAACAGGCCGGTGTATGCCCAGGGGTATGCAGTACATTGAATGCCAGGGTTCCAGCCTGCAGTGTGTCGCCATCCTTCAGCAGACGGTCAAACTGGCGGCCGTCAGTGGGGAAACCATCTCCCAGGTTAAAAGCCTGTTTGAAAATTTCCTGTACACGGCAGATATGGGCACCAATTGCCATCGGTGCACCCAGGCGCCGCTTCAGTTCGCCAGCTCCAGTGATGTGGTCGGCGTGCACGTGAGTGTCCATTACCCAGTGGACTTTGAGGCCCTTTTTTTCAATAAACTCAATAACCTGGTTGATTGAGTCTGTTGAGGTCCGCCACGGCGTAGTGTCCAGATCCAGGATTGGATCGATAACTACAGCATCTTTGCTATCTGGGTCAAAGACCACATAAGTGACGGTCCAGGTGCGCCCCTCGTCGGCAAACGCCTGAATTTCCATGGATACCCTGCCTTGCAGCGGTTGCTGCGGTTAAGTCGGTAAATCTGTTCTGTCATATGTCGGACGACAGAAGGCGGTCTTTAATTGACAGGCTTTCGACGGCTATGGATGGTTGTCTATATTTGGCGGATGGGGTCAGCGTTTGGAAGGTGGTCTGCGGCGACCCTCAAAACTGACAATGGATTTGACAATTTCGCGGAATGGAAAGGTTTCCAGTGCGCCATAGGTGCGTTCGCCGAGTCTCGTGAGACCGGCAATATCAACGACGCTGCCGGTGGTCAGGTCGGGTCGTAAAACCCGCTGCAGGCCCAATAAGCCACCATTTTGTACCTTGATTTCCTTGGCATGCGGTAGTTCACCCTCCAGAATGGTGAGTTTGAGGGAAAATTTGGCATTTTCGCGCAATAGCTGGATCAGTCGTTCACAGCGGTCATGCGCGTTGCCGGAGTCGCATGCGATACCTTCTCGATCCGCCAGGTAGAACCGGGCAGAGCATGAGCAGCTGCAGCGACGGCTGAGCACTGCTTTTTCAAATACGCAACGACGTTCGTTCAGTTGCTTGTAGGTCGAGCGATACTGATCTTCTTCAACCATGCAGGATGCTTACTTCTCCCATTCGCGCAGGATTGGCTGTTCGCGCTTTTCCATCAGCATTTCCTCGGCCTGCAGTTCTGACTCGGCAAAAACCACTTTTATAAGGCGGTTATCATTGCTGTCCAGTTCGGCGCGCATCTCGCGTGCCCGGTTTTTGGCGGCTTTGAAGGCATCGTGGTGTTCAAGTTTTTCCAGCGCCTTGGTAAGAGCAGTGGGGCCAGGAGTAATTCTGTAGACGTAATAGGGCATGGGTTTGTCGCATTGGCTGTTTATGAGGCGTGGCAAGTATAGCAATTCAGCCCGGGTTACTCACAAGCCCACCTGATCAATACGGTTTCCGGTCATAAGAATAAAGCCGGTGCGGCGATTCTCGCCGGTGTCACTGTAGTTGAACTGGAATGTGCGCATTAGCTGCAGCCTGCCATCTTCGCCACGCCGGAGTCGCAGGTTTTGCAGGGTCACAGTAGCGTCCAGTAGCTGTAACTGCTGGTGCTGGCAAAGCTCTCGTGCTGCATGCAGAGCACTTTCGCGCGCACGCAGGGTATTTTGCCAGAACCAGACCAGTAGCCCGAGCAGAAGCAGTAAAACCAGTCCGCTGTTGCCCATCCAGTATTATCCTCATCGTTTACATGCAGTTGACGCGGGCATCCCCAAAATTACTGGGGGATAGGCCTGCAGAGCAATTGGCTGCGCATGGTACACTTTCGCGACTGAATTTATGAGGTGTACCACCAATGACCGGTATGAACGAGGCAGATCGGCTAGAGTTGACCAGGGGAATCCTGAGCATGCTGGATGACTGGGATATCGCAGCAAAAGATCAGCTGGTTCTTCTGGGCATGGCAGATGCACCCGCCCGGGAAGTAAACCGCTTGCGTGACAGCAGGCCGCTCCCTGACGAACCAGATGTTATGCTGCGTGTAGAACACCTGATTGCCATTGCCGATGCCTTGCGCACCACTTATCCCTTCAGCAAGCGCATGGGTAAATTGTGGATGCACAAAGCGAATCGTAAATTCCGCCAGCGCACCCCGGTGGCGACCATGGTTGAAGACGGTATCGTCGGACTGGTTTCGGTTCGCTCCTACCTCGATTGCTCTTACAGTTGGGATTTATCCGGTTCCAAGGGTTAGCGCACCCAATTGCCCTCTCTGTTTTTGCATGCGGAGGATCCGCACTGGTCGCCGGATGAGCTCACTGCGCTGATCACGCCCCTGCACGAGCTGGGGCTTATTTCGACATCCTCCGACCCGGGGCAAAACAGCACTTACTGGGCAGGGGAGGGTTTTTTAGCCCTGGTCATGTTTCTTGGCTGCTCGCCGCAGGTTCAACTGAACCCCCGGTCAGCGGCCGATGGCCAAACCGTCTGTTCGATCCATTTTCATACTTACCCGGAAGTTATGTTCATGTCTGCAGCGAAAAAGCCTGCGGCACGCTGCAAGCATTGTCGTACGCAGGTAATAGATGAGCGGCAAACAACCATGGGGACGAAATTTATCTGTGAGCAGTGCGGTGAGGTGTCGGAGGCGATTGATCTGGACTGGCGCCAGTCAGCGGGTTTTGGGCGTTGTTTTGTTGAGATCGCTGGTATATATCCGCAGGAAGCGGTTCCCTCAGACAAGTTACTGAATGCGCTGGCCAGCTGTTCGGGTGGCAGCTGGCACTATTTTTTCGTTTGATTTGCCGGCGTGCTGTCTCACTAGTTGCGCCTTAGTCGATCCGAAACTGCTATCGGCGTTGGGTAACGCATCACAATATAATAGGACGATACGATAAAGCTGATCAGCGTGGCCAGCTGGATCAGGTAGGAAGCCTGCGATCCAATAATATTTGAGTGTGTGGCCAGCAGTGCGATCAGAAGTGAGAATTCGCTTATTTGTCCCAGGCGGGCCCCGATTTCCAGGGATCGTTCGGGGGATTCACCTTCGTAAACCCACAATCGCTTAAAGACAACGGGTTTTACCACCAGGCTGATGATGGCCAGTATAGAGGCGGGTATCAGTACGTCCTGCATCATCGACAGATCGAAGCCGGCACCGAGGCTGAAAAAGAACACCACGAGGAAAAAGTCCCGCAGCGGCTTCAGGCTTTCTGCGATGAAGCGCGATATTGGCTCCGTGGCAACAGCAATGCCTGCGATGAAGGCGCCGATTTCAGGTGACAGACCCACAGCTTCTGACAACTGGGCCATGCCCAGGCACCAGCCAATGGCGAGTAGAAAAATATACTCCTGGATAGTATCGAAGCGTGCCAGCAACCGGGCCAGTACATAGCGCGCAAAGGCAAAGGCGAACAGCATAAATGCCGGCAGTGCCAGTGCCAGTAGTGTGAAGCCCTGCCAGCCAGTATTGTTTCCACCAAGGCCATGCAGCGCCAGCAGAATCGCGATGGCAATTAAATCCTGCAGCAGCAATACACTGATTATTATTTCGCCGGTATGCTGATGGTGGAGTACGGTGCTGGGTAACAGCTTGAGGCCGATAATGGTGCTGGAAAACATCATCGCTGCACCGATAATGGCTGACTCTACAAGGTCGTAGCCAAATGCCAGCGCAGTGGCGCCGCCGAGCGCGGCAAACAGCACTGAGCTGACCAGTGTTACCAGGGTTGCTTTGCGGAACAGGTGCCATAGATCCTGCGGATGCAGGTTAAGGCCGAGCAAAAACAGCAGAAAAACAATGCCAACGTGCGAGAGTTCCTGTAGCAGGTGTACATCATTGACCAGGCCAAGTGCCGAGGGCCCCATGGCCATGCCGAGCAGGATATAGGCCACCAGCATGGACTGACGGGCGTAAAGTGCCAGGGTTGCCAGTACGGCTGCGCCGGTAAAAATCAGGAATACCGAGAATACAATCGACTGGTCCAAGTAATGCTCCTGCGGCTTTATTGTCCAAGCTCTGTGAATTACCGGGTACACTAACATACCTTGCGCAGCGGCCACTTTGAGTCGTTGCAAGTGAAACGGTATGCTGCATACATCTTACCTGACAATGACAATACACTTATGCAAGACGTGTTGACGCTATTTTTCCGATGCCGGCTGCTGCCAGGCCTGCTTTTGTTGCTGGCCCTGGCGCCAGTGTCGGCCATCGCTGCGCGGTGCAGCAGGCAGTCCAGTTGCGCTTGCGGCCGATACTGGTGAGTACACTGACAAGCCTGTTCGGTATGTTGCTGCTGCTGGTTCCGGGGGGCGGTACCGAACTCTATCGTGGACTGGCAGCAGTGATTGTGGGCGGGCTTGCGATCAGCACAGTTTTTGCGCTGCTTCTGCTACCTGGCATGTTGAGGTTGGGTGAATCTGTTTCGGTTCAACCGCAGCCGGGTGATACTATCGCTCCATGAACTGGAAAACAGAAGCAAGCACGACTGCGTGGAAGCTCAGCGAATGGCTGAAAGGTCTGTTGTGGCGTCTGCGAGATTTGTATCATCCGGAAAATCTTAAACAGAAGGGTTTGATCGGTTCGGCTGTGCTGTTGTTGGTGACGGCACTGTTAATTGCCGTCGTTGTCGGCATGTACTGGAGCAGGGAACCAGAACCGTTCGACGTGCGCGAGGCTGCATTGCAGTATGTCGATGGTGATGAGAATCGCCTCGTTACCGGCGTCGTTTACACAAGTGCGTTAATGCATGTCGGTGATGCGTTGCTCGACAAACCCGGCGGCTATATTTCCAACGATATGCTGCCACCGGGACTATGGCTCGATAATATTCGCAACTGGGAATATGGTGCACTTGTGATGTTGCGCGACGGCACTTCTGCATTGCGCAACCATATTTCCCGCTCCCAGTCACAATCGGTGGAAGACAAGGCGCTTGCCGAGGCAGAGCCAAAGTTTAATTTCAGCAATGACTCCTGGATATTTCCGGCAACCGAAAGCCAATACCGCAACGGCCTGCACTGGCTGATGGATTATCTGCAGCGTCTCAGTGATACCGAAAATCAGCAGGCTCAATTTTTTGCGCGCGCTGACAATCTTCGGCAGTATCTTGAGATTGTCGAGAAGCGCCTTGGTAGTCTGTCGCAAAGACTAAGTGCCAGTGTTGGCCAGGTGCGCGTTAATACCGATCTTGCCGGTGATACAGATGCAAGACAGTCGACGCAGGCCTCTGATGTTGTAGTGGTGCAGACGCCCTGGCTTGAGCTTGATGATGTGTTTTATGAAGCGCGCGGTGCGACATGGGCGCTTCGTGCCATTTTGCAGTCTGTCGAATATGACTTCAGGGAAATACTGAAAAAGAAGAATGCCTTGATATCCCTGCGCCAGATTATTCGTGAACTGGACGAGAGCCAGCAGTCTGCATTCAGCCCGGTAATTCTGAATGGTAGCGGCTTTGGTGTCTTTGCCAACTACTCGTTGACCATGGCAAATTATATTGCGCGTGCCAACGCAGCGATAATCGACTTGAGAAATCTGTTACAGCAGGGTTGATGGTAACGGAGTGGTTAAGGTTTACGATGCTGGCAACATAACCGAGGCGCATATTGTTCGAGGCATGCTGGAGGCGCACGGTATTGAAGCGCACGTTGGCGGGCACTATTTGCAGGGAGGAATCGGTGAGCTGGTGGTGCAGGGGTTCGCCGCTGTTTATGTTGAAGACACCGAGATGGTAGCAGCACGTTCTCTAATCGATGCCTATGAGCGTGGAGAACTCTGAGCGCCCGTGTAATATGCGCTCAAGTTGCTGATGAAGCCCGCTCATCAGCAACTTAGTCGTCCTTCTTGCCCAGTCCCCGGGTCATTTTTGAAACGTCCAGTGGCACCACAACTTCCGACGGTGGTTCGTCGACAAAACGAGGTCGTGCACTTGTATCGCGACCATGTTCCCTGGCCAGTTCCTGCTCGCGCCCCGTGATTACCATCAGGCACTCACGGATGTCGCGAATTGTTTGTTCCGACAACGGGTGCTTGAGGCCGGGTTCGGTGGCCGTGTCTTTTGCGACGCTGGTCAGCACGCTTTTCACCATGCGCAATACGCGCTCTTCTTTGCTCAGCTCGGGTTCGCTCATAAGTACAGTACCGTTGTTTGATCGGCTATTATGCCACACCGGGCAGGATTAACTCCAAACACGCGAATTTCCGGCGGGTTTTATAATGATGGGTCACTCTGGTGGTCAAGTTCTTCCCAGCGCTGGTAGGCAAGTGCCAGCTCGTCTTCAGCAGCCGCAAGGCGATTTTTCTCGCCAGTGATGTGCTCCCCGGGCGATTGGTAGAATGCAGGATTCGCCATGGCGCGGTGTATAGCTTCAATAGTGGTTTCCAGGTTCTCGATACGCTGCGGAAGCTGATCCAGCTCGCGCTGATCTTTATAACTCAGTTTTTTAGCTTGCGATTTCGAGGGCTCGGAGTTGGTTACTGATCTCTCTTCCGTCCCGGGGGTTTTTTTGGTTTCGGTTTTGCGCTGTCGCAACCAGTCGGTGTAACCGCCGACGTATTCATTCACACAGGCATTTCCTTCGAATACCAGTGAGCTGGTTACCACACTGTCTATGAATGAGCGGTCATGGCTGACCAGTAAAACGGTACCCGTGTATTCAAGCAAGCGTTCTTCGAGCAGATCCAGTGTGTCCATATCCAGGTCGTTGGTGGGTTCGTCGAGCACCAGCAGGTTGCTGGGTTTGCTAAACAGCTTGGCGAGCAGCAAACGGTTGCGTTCGCCACCAGACAGCGCTGACAGCGGCGTGTGACATCGGTCGGGCGTAAACAGAAAATCCTGAAGGTAACTGATGACGTGGCGCTGTTGCCCGCCAATATCGATAAACTGCCGTCCATCGGCGAGGTTGTCGATAACTGATTGCTGTTCATCAAGTTGGGCGCGACGTTGGTCAAAGTAGGCAACTTCAAGTTTGGCACCGCGCCGAAGGCTGCCGCTTTCAGGCTCCAGATCGCCCAATAGAAGACGCAGCAACGTCGTTTTACCAACGCCGTTGGGACCGATAATGCCGACTTTGTCACCTCTCAGTATCAGCGTGGAGAGGTTCTTGATGAGTGGCTGGTTGTTAAAGCCGTAACTGACATCTTTACATTCAAAAACCAGCTTGCCGGATTGTTCGGCTGCATCTACGCGGATATTGGCCTTGCCAGTACGCTGGCGGCGGGCGCTGCGTTCATTGCGCATTTTTTCCAGGGCTCGCACCCGGCCTTCATTGCGGGTGCGGCGGGCCTTGATACCCTGCCGGATCCAGCGTTCTTCCTCGGCTAGTTTTTTGTCAAAGGCGGCCTGGTGACTGGCCTCGGTATCCAGCCAGTCCTGTTTTCGCTTAAGGTAGTTCGGGTAATCGCCGGGCCAGTCAGTGAGTATGCCGCGATCCAGGTCGATGATACGTGTTGCCAGTCGGGTCAGGAAGCTGCGGTCGTGGGTGATGAACAACAGCGTTCCATTAAATTCCAGCAGAAAATTTTCCAGCCACTCGATGGACTGGATATCCAGATGGTTGGTGGGTTCATCCAGTAGCAGCAGGTCAGGTGTCGAGACCAGCGCACGTCCCAGCAGTACCCGGCGCTGAACGCCCCCGGACAGGGTATCGAAGGCAGCATCTGCGTCCAGGTCGAGGCGTGAGAGCACGGTTTCCACCTGTTGCTCCAGGTTCCAGCCACCGCGGGTTTCAAGTTCGTGCTGTGTGGTCTCCAGTTGTTCAAGGAGTCGGGCATCTGTGCTTTCCGCCAGCTCGGCACTGAGTTGGTGGAAGCGCTTGATGACGTCACCCAGTGATCCTAACCCACTGGCAATGCAGTCAAAAACGCTGCCAGACAGTTCGCCGGGAAGATTTTGTTCGAGCGAAGCAATGCGCAGGCCCTGGCGGAGTTCGATGTCCCCCTCGTCGGGCTTGAGCGTGCCTTCGAGGACTTTTAACAGTGTGGATTTTCCACAGCCATTGCGACCCACCAGGCAAACACGCTCACCTGGCTCAATGCTCAGGCTGATGTGATCGAGCAGGGTATCGGGGCCAAAGCTGAGTGACAGGTCTCGGGTACGTAGTAGTGGCATGGGGCGCAGAGCATAAGCGGGTCGGGAGTATGGCTCAACAGATTTTCGTCTGTGCCGATAACCTGCTCAGATGGCCAGGGTCAATCCGGAAATGTGACTTGTGTCACGGTCCGCGTATTATCGGCCGGGCACACTGGCAATACGGATAAAGTCATGGGGAAACAGGCACATGTCTGATCACGAGTTCTACGCGCAACCAACAGTATTCGATCAATGGCATGCCAGTATTGGCAGCTGGCTAGGCCTGCGCTTCAGTGGCTTGTGTCCTTATAGCTGGGTGATTGGTTTTAGTGTGCTCGGTTCCATATTCCTTATCACGGCCATGACGGTACTGGCGGTGACCCTGGGTAGCAGTGCGGATAGTACGACTTTGCTTTGGAACGATTCCATGGCTCAAGGGCTTACTGTCCTGGTTGGTTTGATTGCAGCCCAGATCCTGTTCCGCCAGGCGCTCGATGCCTGGCCGGTACACATCGAGTTACCAACGGCCTGGCAGCGTGTTGGCCGCTACGTGGGGTGGCAGCAGCCCGCTCAGCCGCGGTTGGTTTCGAAGCAAACTGCGGTAGTTGTCAGCCTGCCCAGACCGGTTCCAGCCTCAACTTCGGCTGCAGATGACCAACAGGCTGTGCAGGCATTTTTCTCCGGTGTGCGTGCTGCCGGGATCAACGTGGCGATTGCCAAGGCTCTGTTCGGCGCCGGTATTCGTTCGCCGCAGCATCTGTTGAAGGCGTGCGATGAGCAGCTATTTGCTATCCACGGTGTAGGCCCGGCTACTGTTCGAAAGCTGCGTTCCCAGTTCAAGGGGCAATAATTATTCAATCGACGTTGTTTACTTCTTCCAGCTGCTGATAGCAGTCTGGTGTGAAGCGCGGTGAACAGATAGCGTAAAACACCAGATCAGAGTTTCCGGAATTGCGGATCCGCTGGCGCAAGCCTGGTGGAATAATGACAACATCACCGTTACCTACTGATGTAGGCTTCTCTTCGCCAATCTCAACAATGCCGTTTCCCTCCACAACCAGATAACGCTCCGTAACACCGTTCAGTTGATGCCAGGCAGTTTGTTGCCCCGGTTCCACACGGGCACGGGCTATGGACACATCCGGATCATTCGGGTGGTTGGCAATTTCCATAATATGGCAGCCTTCGTGGAACCAGTATTCCTCGATGCTGCGGGCATGAATAATCTTTTCCTGCATGGATATAACAGGCCGGTTCAATGGTGAGGGGCTCTATGTTACCAGTGGGTACAGGGCTTGTGGTCTATAGTTGGGTTCTGGCGGATGGATTTCATCCACGTCCAGTAATTGCAAGACTGCCGGAACCGGGAAAATAGTTGTCGCGAAAGTCGCAGGAATAGCATTGCGCAGTGGGTGGCGTTTGTCCGGGTTGTGTCGATGCCTGTTAACAAGAACCTTCGTCAAAATTACCAGAATAGTTCTAAAAGTATAAATTTTTACTCGAATGCCGCTTTTAATTGTCTTAGTGAAAGTGTGATGGCTTCGATCTGCTTTGTATCAAGGCGGTCAAAACGCTGCTTGAGATGGGCAATGTGCTTTGGAAAGGTGTCTTCGAATAGTGCTCTGCCAGTTTCGGTCAGCGCGACGCGAATACTGCGGCGGTCCTCTGACGAAAACTGGCGCTGCACAAGACCGCGTTCTTCGAGTCGGTCGACCACGCCCGTTAAAGTGCCTTTGGTGATCAGGGTATTTGTGCCAATGTCCTTGAAGCTCATGGGCGGTTGATTACCCAGGGTAAACAGCACATCGGCCTGTGATGCCGTCAGACCGAGTGTCCGTAAATGCCTCTGGTCGTAGAATGAAAACGCCTGGTAGGCCGCGCTGAGCATCTGCAGCAGCGGTAAAAACGGTTGCTGTGCGGCGATGTTGGTGCTGGATTCGGTCATGTGGGCGTGTCTATCGGCTAAATATTCGGGCGAATATGGTACTAAGTAGAACAAATGTCAAGCGGTTGTTTTTCGGTTCGAGCGAGCGCTGGTTTTGCGTTCAATCGGGCTTTGGGGTTTCATACCTGTAACAGTAGAGACGGAATAAACTTATGTCGGATACAGCGCCATTCTCGATCCACGCCCTTGAACTGGGGCCGATGGAAAATTTTGTCTATCTCATCGAAGATAGAGCCAGTGGGCGGGCAGCGGTGGTGGATCCCGCCTGGGATGTTCCCGAGGTGCTGGCGTTAGCTGAGCAACATGGTGTGGGCATTACTGATATTTTGCTGACCCACAGTCATCATGATCATATCAACGGGATCGAGGATGTATTGCAGCACTACGATGCACAGCTGCATCTTCTTAAAGAAGAAGCAGGCTTCTGGGGTGCAAATCTGGATATGCCTACACTGCACCATGGTGGTGACCGTATCGAGCTTGGTGAAACCGAGATCGAAGTTCTGCATACGCCGGGACATACGCCCGGTTCAGCCTGCTACCGTATCGCTGACCAGTTAATTACCGGAGACACGTTATTTGTATTTGGCTGCGGCCGCTGTGATTTACGCGGCGGCGACCCGGAACAGATGTATCACACCCTCAACAATATGCAGCGCAGGTTGCCGCAAGATACGCTGAT
>JBHPFC010000053.1:0-19819 GCA_042576405.1 Pseudomonadota bacterium
TAACCGCCTCTTCAGACAGGATGTACTGTTCATAGGTCTCGCCGTCCAGGTGCAGGCACCCTCATCGCGCAGCGGTAACACCCTGTACAAGGTGCGTGGGCAGGATGTGGCGAGCGGACAGAAATTCGAGCGCAGTTTCAAGGGTGAGGAACACGTCTCGCCCGTCGATATTGCCCGACGGGCCGTACAATTGCTCTACCGCGACGCTGATGGGTGCACCTTTATGGACGGCGAGACCTATGAACAGTACATCCTGTCTGAAGAGGCGGTTACCGATGAGCTGTCTTTTCTTAGCGATGGCCTGGAAGGTATTACCGCGCTGATTACCGAAGACCGGCTACTCGCCATCGAGCTTCCTGCGACCGTGGTGCTCGAGATTGAAGAGACCGCTCCCGGCATGAAAGCTGCTTCATCCTCAGCGCGCACCAAACCTGCCACGCTCAGCACCGGGCTGGTAGTCCAGGTACCGGAATACCTCACACCGGGTGAGAAGATAAAAGTGAATACAGAGACCAGGGAATTTATATCCAGGGCGTAGTGGACAGTTTATACACTAAAGCTTCGTCGCCCCGGCTTGCTTATACTGTAGGACAACAGGTTAATAAAACAAAAGCTGGAAGACCGCCTGTTAAGGGCTGGTTACCGAGAAGTCCCGGCTACCCATTAAAGAACAGAGGATAGTTTCTATGGTTTGGGATGCCTGGTTTGTCCTCGCGGTTGTATTGCTCTGCTTTGGCCTGCTGGCCTCGAATCGTTTTTCTCCGGATTTAATTTTGATGGCCGGTCTGACGCTGCTTTTGGTGAGCGGTACCGTTTCCCCGGAACAGGCGCTTGCGGGTCTTGCCAATGAAGGCATGGTCACAGTAGCGGTGCTTTACATTGTCGTTACCGGGTTTCGTGAAACCGGGGGAATTAACTGGATTGTACAATCGGTACTGGGTTCCCCGGGATCTCTGGCACATGCACAACTGAAGGTGATGGCGCCGGTTGCTGCCCTAAGCGCCTTTCTTAACAATACGCCTGTGGTCGCCATCTTTATTCCCGCCATTAATGACTGGGCCAGGCGCCATCAATTATCTGTATCCAAGTTTATGCTACCTTTGAGCTATGCAGCTATTGCAGGTGGAACCTGTACCCTGATCGGTACGAGCACCAATCTGGTTATCAACGGCCTGGTGATCACTGAAACCGCGCTACCACAATTTGGTATTTTTGATCTTGCCTGGGTGGGTATGCCGGTAACACTGGTGGTGTTTATATATGTCCTGGCGAGCCAGCGTTGGCTGCTGCCCGAGCGCCGCCCGGCAGTAGGCAAGTTTGCCGATGCGCGGGAATATACCGTGGAGATGCTGGTTGAACCGGCCAGCCCCCTGGTGGGCAAAAGCATTGAGCATGCGGGTTTGCGCCAGTTGCCCGGCCTGTATTTGATAGAAATCGAACGTGAAGGGCGGGTTTTGACTGCTGTACCCCCTCATGAACGCTTGCAAGGCGACGACCGTCTGGTGTTTGTAGGAGTGGTGGATTCGGTCATCGATTTGCAGCGCATCGCGGGTCTTAAACCTGCAACAAACCAGGTCTTCAAACTGGACTCTCCTCGTGAAGACCGCCGTCTCACCGAGGCGGTCATATCCAATACCTCGCCGCTTGTTGGCAAGACGGTTCGTGAAGGTCGTTTCCGCAGTATCTACAATGCCGCTATTATTGCCGTGGCGCGCAACGGCGAAAATATTGACCGGAAGATCGGTGATATCAAACTGCGCGCCGGTGACACATTGCTCATGGTGTCTCATCCCGCCTTTTTTGAACAACAGCGTAACTCGCGAGACTTTTTTCTCGTCAGTAGCCGGGGTAATGTGGAGGCCGTGCGTCATGAAAGAGCACCGCTTGCGATACTGATTTTATTTGCCATGGTGGCGGTGGTGGCGTTGGGATGGCTATCAATGCTCAAGGCAGCCATGCTGGCTGCCGGGTTGATGATTATTACCCGCTGTACTACAGGGCGCATTGCACGCCGTGCCGTGGACTGGCAGGTTCTGGTTGTCATCGCGGCATCTTTTGGTATCGCTACGGCATTACAGAACTCGGGTGCTGCGTCAGCGATCGCTCAATGGATCGTGTCTTTTGCCCAGGACATTCCCTGGTTGGCGCTCGCCCTGGTGTTCGCAGCAACAGCATTGTTCAGTGCCCTGGCGACTAACAATGCCGCAGCGGTGATAATGTTCCCCATTGCCCTGTCCACGTCGGCAGGGCTCGGCGTCAGCTTCCTGCCCTTTGCAGTGATTATTATGGTGGCAGCCTCTGCAAGCTTTGCTACGCCCATTGGCTATCAAACCAACCTGATGGTTTATGGTGCAGGTGGATATCGTTTCAAGGATTACGTGTATTTTGGCACACCGTTAACAGTACTGGTGGGGATTGTGACAGTCGCTATTACGCCCTTGGTGTGGCATTTTTAGCGCTTGCAGCTCGCGCAGGTCATTGGCCGTAATATGTTTGAAGTACTCGTACAAATGACCGGTTTGATAGTTTGTGGTATCGCCTGGCGTGTGTTTAAGCCAGCGGGCCTGGAGCCGGCTCAAACCCGCAAGGTTTTAACTTCACTGGTCTACTATCTGTTGCTTCCGGCACTGGTGCTTTCCGTATTGTGGAAAGCCGAGCTGGGCAATACCACGTTGCTCATCGCCCTGTCCGCCGCGTTCGCTGTAGTTGTCGGGATGGGTTTGAGTGTCTTGAGCTGCCGCGCCTGCAGATCCAGTCCGCCCGTTGCCGGCGCTGTGATCCTGGCGGCAACGTTCCCCAACGCGACCTATCTTGGCCTTCCCGTGCTTGAAGCTGCCTTCGGCCCCTGGGCACGCGGTGTAGCGATTCAATATGACTTGTTTGCCTGTACACCGCTGCTGTTCACGCTAGGAATTCTGGTGGCTTCGCGTTACGGGAATACAGCGGAGATGGCGCGCAACATGGCAGGGGAACTGTTGCGCATCCCGGCTTTGCTGGCGGCAGTACTGGCAGTTTTCCTTAACATCATGGACGTGCCAAGTCACGCGGTTCTCGATGGCCTGCTGGGTTTGCTGGAGCGTGGTGTCGTACCGTTGATGCTGTTTTCACTGGGACTCAGTCTGGAGTGGAACCGGTCTCATTGGCAAACTTTGCCATCGGTAATCCCGGTGGTGGTGCTACGTCTGTTTATAGTGCCCGCAATTATTTTGCTATTTGCTTCCGTTATCGGTTTGACTGGTGAATGGAAGGCGGCGGTGGTACTGGAGACTGCCATGCCCAGCATGGTGCTGGGCATCGTTTTTTGCGACCGCTACAATCTCGATGTCAGTATTTATGCTGCGGCAGTTACGATTACCACCGTGCTGAGCCTGCTGACATTGCCGATGTGGTATCAGGTTCTGGTTTGATTCAAATCCTGGCCTTCCGGTATGCTCTGGCAGATTTTTGAAAACAGTAGATTGCAGAAGAAAAGTGGAACAGATACCCTTGGTGCAAGTTGTTCGGTAACTAAGGAGACCAAGTTGATGTCAGTTTTTTCCGGAAAGGCGAAATTCCTGGTGGCCGTATTCAATATAGCGGTGCTATCTGCGGTAAATACGTCGCTTTCAGCGCAGGATTTCGGGCGCGGTGAGGCGCTTTACGAGAATCACTGCAAGGAATGTCACGAAGCACTGGCACATACGCGTAACGGAAGTAAAATCAGCTCTGTTGGTGATATCCGCAGCTGGGTGAGATCCTGGAGCATCCATTCCAGGCTTGACTGGTCCACAGAGGAGGTCGAGGATGTTGCCGATTACCTCAACAGCAGATTTTACCATCTAACCGACAAGCCCTAGCTGTCTGCGTTCAGGGGCCTGTTTAAATGCTTTTATACCTAGGCTTTCAATTTATCTTTTGCGATGTAAAGTGCGGCTATACTTCTTGCTTCAGTGCAATCATCCTGTTTAATCAGTTGGTCTAGTTCATTTAGAGACCAGGGAACCACTTCAATCTCTTCCGGCTCATCGCCTTGTTGTTTTTGCGCATAGAGATCCCGGGCAAGCACGACTTCGGTTAAATGTCCCGTTAACCCGGGTGCAACCGTAAATGTTTTTAAATGAGTTAGCCTGTTTGCGCCGTAACCAACTTCTTCCATTAGCTCTCGATTAGCGGCCTGTAGCAAGTCTTCACCATGTTCGATTTTGCCTTTTGGCAGGGCAAGTTCGTATCGATGTACTCCGGCGGCATACTCTCTGATTAATAAAACAGTTTCGCCATCGTCCTGAACGGGAACCACGAGGACCGCCGCGCGGTAATTCGGTTGTAATCGCTCATACGAGGCATGGACGCCATTATCAAACTCCAAATCCAGTTCTTCGACACAGAACATGCGTGTTTGAGCAACGATTCGTTTTTTCTGGATCTTCGGTGGCTTGCGCATTGAACCTTTTTACCCTCTCCTGGTAACAATAACCAAAAATATCGCTGTTAAACTCATTGATTGATTGGGATCTCTGTAAGCGAAGCTGCTGCCTGGTCAAACTGGTCCCAGTCCGGATTTTCTCCGAAGTAGTCCGATAAAAATTCCACAAAGGTTCTTACCTTGGCCGAAAGATAACGTCGCGAGGGGAAGACGGCATAAATCGAAATTTCAGGTGGACAATAGCTTGTCAGTACCTGCTCCAGTCGCCCGGTACGCAGCTCTGGACCCACAATGAAAGTGGGTAGTAATGTGACGCCAAGCCCGGCGACGGCGGCAGCTTTAAGTATGTCGCCATTGTCTGCGCAGACCGGGCCGTTCACCTTGATTGATTCTTCGCTATCAGGTCCATGCAGTATCCAGGTGTCGGGCTTCAAGTCGTTGGAGTAGACCAGGCAATCGTGGGTTGCCAGATCTTGTGGCACCTGCGGTATGCCATTTTGCTTCAGGTACCCGGGAGAAGCACATAATACGCGTTTGCAAGGTGCTATCTTGCGCGCGATGAGACTTGAGTCTTCCAGTGCCGCAATTCGTAGCACAAGATCAAAGCCCTCTGCTACAACATCAATAAAACGATCTGAAAGGCTCAACGAAATCTGTACCCGGGGATGTTGCTTTATGTAACCGGGAATTGCCTCTTTCAAATGTTGGATGCCGAAAGATGTCGGTGCACTTAGTCTAAGTGTGCCGTGCGGTTTGTTTGTCTGTTCGCGGGCTATACCTTCGATTTCCTCGATATCACTGAGAATGACGATACAGCGTTCGTAGTAGATGCGCCCGATTTCGGTGAGGCTGACCCTGCGGGTAGTACGGTTAAGCAAGCGCGTGTCCAGATGGGTTTCGAGCTGCATTACTGATTTGCTGACCTGGGCGCGTGACAGCCCGATTTTTTCGGCGGCCGCAGTGAAGCCTTCCTGGTTCACCACCTCCACAAAGATCGCCATGCTGTTAAGTCGGTCCATATTGTCAACTAATAGGAAACAATATGTTTATTTATAGCGTGTTTATTAGCCATTATCCAGCTTATATTCTTCATCTTCGTTGAATGCCAGTAACCGGGGAATTGGAAATGATTGAGATTCGGCACAGCAATGAGCGCGGTACAGCAGACCATGGCTGGTTACAGAGTCGCCATACTTTTTCGTTTGCCGGTTATTACGACCCTGATCATATGGGAGTCTCTTCCCTGCGGGTGATTAACGATGACCGGGTCTCTCCTGGAGCGGGGTTTGCGACGCATTCGCACCAGGATATGGAAATCATCAGCTATGTAAAAAATGGCGCCATTGAACACAAGGACAGCATGGGTAACATTGAAAGATTGCCCACGGGAGAATTCCAGCTCATGAGTGCGGGCACCGGTGTGACTCACAGTGAGTACAACCCATCGTCCAGTGAGCCACTGGAGTTTCTGCAAATCTGGATCGAACCCAATGCTGTTGGTATCGAGCCTGGCTACCAGCAAAAATATTTTGAGGCCCGGGAAGGGTTGCGGCTGATTGCCTCCCCCGATGCCCGCGATGGTTCGTTACTGCTTCATCAGGATGCCTGTTTGCATCAGCTGCGCTTGAGTACGGGTCAATCGGTTTCACATTCACTCGTACCGGGCCGAACGGTTTATGTGCACGTTGTCTCGGGTGCCATCGGTTTAAATGGCGCACACTTGAGTGAGGGTGATGGTGCAACAGTAAGAACAGACGATGTAATCGAGTTTACAGCAAACGAAAAGAGCGAGGCGTTGGTGTTTGATTTGCCTTAGTGCATGCTCTGAAATTCAAGCTGTATAACCTTGAAACCCGTTATTAAAAGGAAACAAAATGGACACTATTGAAGCTGTCAGGCAACGACGTGCTGTAAAGCAATACGATCCTGAACATGAAATGACCCGGGAGGAAGTAGACCAGCTTATTGGTTTGGCCAAACTGGCACCGACTGCCTTTAACCAACAGAATTACCGTTTTGTGCTGGTTCGTGATGCAGGGCTTCGCAAGCAAATACGTGAGGCTGCCTGGGATCAGGCGCAGGTAACTGATGCATCGCTATTGATTGTGATATGTGCGGACCTGAAAGCCTGGGAGAAAGATCCCTCACGTTATTGGGCCAACGCACCCGCGGAAGTCCAGGATTATATGAAGTCAGCGATTGATCAATATTATCGAAATCGCGAGCAGGTCCAACGTGATGAAGCTATGCGCTCAGCCGGTATTGCGGCACAGACTATTATGTTGTCCGCCAAGTCAATGGGATATGATACCTGTCCAATGGATGGCTTTGATTATGATGCGGTTGGGAAGCTTATAAACCTGCCTGAAGACCATGTTGTTGCCATGTTTGTTGTGGTGGGCAAGGCTGTGCAGCCAGCCAAACCTCGACCCACTCAATTAACCACGGATGAGGTTGTGATTGCCGACCGATTTTAACCCTGGCGTATATACAAAGGCTTTTCACCAGGGGCAGGGTCTGAGTATAAGTTACAGCTAGTGAAGCAAGTGCCTTGACTGCTCTCCCTCCTGGGTGAAAGCAATATTTGCGACTTGACCTTCCTGCTCGTCTCCCTGCCTGTTGTTGACCAGTCGGGCATACAGTTCAACGTACTGTCTGGCACTTTGTGTCCAGGAGAAGTCCTGCTTCATGCCGGCGATCACCAGTTTCCACCAGTCTACGCGGTCATTGCGGTAGAGTGACAGCGCGCCCAGGCAAGTGGCCAGTAAAGCTTCAGGGGAATCACCGTCAAACAGAAATCCGGTGGCCTGGTGCGCAGCCAGTGATTCCTGGTTGAAATCGACGATTGTATCGCCAAGTCCGCCGGTACGGTGGGCAATCGGTATGGTTCCGTAGAGCTGGCTGTACATCTGGTTGAGTCCACAGGGTTCATAACGCGACGGCATGAGCAGGGCGTCGGCGCCGGCTTCAATGTTGTGTGCGAGCTGCTCGTCATAGCCGATATGCACGGATAGCTGTCGTGGGTAATGTTGTTCAGCCGAACGCAGCTGCGCTTCTATTTCAGGGTCACCGCTGCCGAGTATGACCAGCTGTACCGGAAGTTTGAACAGCTCGTCCATGATGTCGAGTATCAGATCGATGCCCTTCTGCTCGACAACCCGGCCGACATAGCTGAGCAGCAGGGGCTGTGAGGCTACACTCAGTCCCAGATCGCGCTGCAGGGTGAACTTGTTAAAGAGTTTGTTTTGCAGGGTGTGCACGTCGTAGCGACGAGTAATCAGGGGATCGCTGGTCGGCCCCCAGATGTCATTGTCGACACCGTTGATAACGCCCGTCAGTTCGGATGACCGGTGACGCAACAGACCTGCCAGGCCGTAGCCGTGCGTCTCATCGGTGATTTCCTTTGCATAGCCGGGGCTGACGGTGGTTATCCAGTCGGCATGGGCAATGCCACCCTTGATAAAGGACAGCATGTTATAGAATTCCAGGCTTTCCAGTGACCAGAGTTCATCTGGCAGATCCAGAGCGCTGAAGGTTTTTGCCGGAAACAGTCCCTGGTAAGCCAGATTATGAATAGTGAAGAGGGTGGCGGGACGGTTTGGTTCAAGTGACAAAAGCGCTGGTACAAGGCCGGTCTGCCAGTCGTTGCAGTGAATCAGCTGAGGGCGCCAGTTGCCGTCAGCCTGGCCCAGTGCCAGGGCTACGCAGGCGTGTGCAAACAGCGCAAAGCGCTCGGCGTTATCTGGCCAGTCTTTGCCATCCGCCTGGGTATAGGGGTTGCCTGGACGATTAAAAAAGTCCGGCGCATCGACCAGATACAGGGGCACTTCACTGTCGGGCAACCGGCCGAGCAGAATGCGTACCGGTTTTTTAGTGCCCGTGAGCTTGAGTTGGGCCAGTTCAGTCAGTTCGCCAGCCTGCCGCAGTGCCGCCGGGTAGGCCGGTAGCACCAGGCGTACATCGTGTTCCAGTTGCAGCAGCGCCTTGGGAAGACTGCTGCTGACATCTGCCAAACCACCCGTTTTAATGAGGGGGTAGACCTCGCTGGTGCAAAACAGGATATCCATAAACGCCCTCCAGCCGTTGGGAGTAATATACACCGAAATCAGGACTTCACCAGTGGATATGGAAGACAAGCAAAAAGAACAATTCAGGCAACGCCTGCTCGCTTTGCAACAGCAGTTGCAGGATCTGCAGGCCACTGGCGACGAGGCCAGCCAGACAGTGAAACTGGACCAGAGCAGCGTTGGCCGTCTTTCACGTATGGATGCCCTGCAAGGCCAGGCTATGTCGCAGGAGCGTGGCCGCCGGCGGACGCTGGAGCTGCAGCGTATTGCGGCCGCATTAAGCAGGCTCGAAGCTGGAGATTATGGTTATTGTGTGCGTTGCGATGAGGCGATTGCCATTCCACGGCTTGAACTCGATCCCGCGGCGACACTCTGTATTCAGTGTGCCAGTCAGGCCGAAGCAAAATGATCGTATACGCCAGCCAGGAGTGATAAATTGCTATAATGCGGCCCATAAAAATTTGTATTTAAAAGAATTATATCCGATCCTTAGATAAGCCGGCTTTCAGAAATTCTACTGGTAATTGAGGTGTTTCTTTTTCAATGAGAATGATAGTCGAAACGTTGACGTGTTTGAAAAAACTGGTCACACGGATAACATTACACTGACGCATTGGGATCGATCCGAAAAGTTAATTATTCGCATTAGAGATCTTTACCTCGACGTAAAGACCATCATTAGCCTCAACTTTCCTGTTAACCGAGTTGGAGCCTGGGAGAAAATAATCCGGATGAAAAAAAGAGGAATAGATAGCTGCGAGAAATCAGTACCGGTCGCTTCGGACACTAAAAATATAAACCCGGGTGTAGGACATGAGCTACCCGATGTTTTAAAAACGCTGATCGGGATGAAGCACCCGCTCGTAACTAATATGCCCAAGTACTTTGGAAGTGATTACCCTTTGCAGTGGTTTAAAAAATGCACTAAGACTCAACAAAAAAACAGTGTTATTAATTTATACGAAACGCGACAATCGGAAAAACAAACACTTTGATGCCAATTCTTGCCACACTGTGCTTATTGCTTGTCGGGGTTCAGCCGATCAACGCATCAATTTCGCCTGATCCACCCAGAGTTACCCACCATATGATTTCTCAGTCGTCCATGTCACCATATCAATCGTCACCTGATAAACGCCTGACTAGTTACGATATAGAGTACGCGAACGTTGACAACAAGTCCTTGAGGCTAGATCTTAGAGTTCCGGAAGGTGAAGGCCCTCATCCTCTTATCGTCTGGATTCACGGTGGAGGATGGATGCGAGGAAGCAAAAGCATCGATCAAAACCATCCCGTGCTGCGCCAACTGGACAGGGGCTATGCATTGGCATCAATTAATTACAGACTCAGCCGGGAGGCGATTTTCCCCGCGCAGATCCACGATTGCAAAGCCGCCATACGCTGGTTGCGAGGGAATGCCGGGAAATACAGGCTTGATCACAACAGGATTGCGGTCTGGGGGGCGTCAGCGGGCGGCCATCTTGCTGCTCTGCTTGGTACCTCTGGAGGTAATGCAGAGTTGGAAGATCTAAGTATGGGCAACGCTGGCGTATCCAGTCGCGTCCAGGCTGTGGTTGACTGGTTTGGCCCTTCAGATTTTCTAAAGATGGGGGGCAAGCATAATAAGTCTCAGTCTCCTGAATCCTTATTATTGGGCTGCCCCATCAGAACATGCCCTGAGCGTGCGGCAATTGCCAACCCGATAAATTACATAACAAAAAATGCCCCGCCCTTCTTTATTCAGCACGGTTCAGCTGATCGCACGGTTCCCGTAAACCAGAGCGAGTTGCTCTACGAAGCCTTGGCTAACGCTGGTGTGCAAGCTACTTACTCTCCGATCCAAGGAGTCGGTCATAGCCTGTCACACTTTCAAGAAACTGTTAATTTAAAGCAAGTAGAACAATTTCTCGATCAAACTATTGGCATAAAACTACCGAGCGAATAGGCGGGATTAATTGACGCTGTCTTGTAATTCGTTACTCAGGTAGAGCTGTCTATAGTACCTGTGCCGACGTTTTCCGCTCGATGTTTTTGTCATGCTTCCTTCGCTCAAAAGGATTACTTCGCTCGCCTTCACTCCCAAATGAGAACTGATTGAACCGGCAACAGAGCGCTTGAGCATTTGATCGCTAATGGAATTGTTCGAACGTTTTTCAGTCACAATAATCAGGCGTTCAGTCCCGGCTTTTGGGTCGGGAACGCCAAAAGCGGCAAAGCAGCCCTTGCGTATACCTTCAACGGCCAGTAATGCCTTCTCAAAGTCGCTTGGATCATACTTCTTTCCATTAAGATTGATCCGTTCTTTTTTACGGCCTAGCCAGAATAGTTCTTCGCCTCTCAAATAGCCCATATCGCCGGTGCGGAGCAAATCGCCCACCAATACCTTTCGGGTTTCTTTCGCATTTTTCAAATACCCCTCCATGGCAGATGGACTGACGAAGGCGATCTCGCCGACATGGCCATCGGGTAACTCCTTTAGAGTTCTCGAGAGTATTTTAATGGTAAGTCCAGGGTAGGCGCGGCCGACGCCGACTGCTGGGATTCCAGTTTCCGGGCTTTCTACAATTTTTGCAACACCCTTTTCAAAGAGTATGTCAGGGTCAATTCTTTCTGACTGGAACATGCCATCCGGGTCGCTGAAGGTCGCCCCGCCAACATTTTCAGCCATCCCGAAATTCGTTTTCATTGCCTCTAGCTTGACGCCATAGGGCTCGAAACGGTGTTGAAATTCTTCGATCGTCTCAATATGAATACGTTCTGCCGCATTCCAGAATGCTCGTACCGAGCTGAGATCAATACCAACCAGCTGATCGTCCCTTACCCAGTTGGATGTAATTGAATAACCGAAATTTGGTGACCAGGTGATGGTAGCTTTCGTCTCAGAGAGTGCCCTGAGCCAGCTGGACGGATCCTTTACAAAGTTGAAGGTACTCAGCATCACCAGAGGTACCGACTGAACCATGCATAGCGCGAAATTATTCATCAGGCCCATGTCATGGTAAAGCGGCGTCCAGTTGACGCATATATCGTTACTGCCAAGTTTCATTGCGTCGACCATTCCATCGAGTGCCACAAGCACTTTTTGCTGCGTCCACACGCACACCTTGGGGAATCCGGTAGTACCCGAGGTGAGCTGGTAGGCGATAACATCAGATGCGGCCGGCATATAGGGTTCGACCTCCTGTACTTCACCTGGCCCAGGTTCTAGCTCACCAAACAGGAATTGTGTGCTTCGCTTCTTTTTGCTCAAGTCTTCGACAAGTGGTGCGACGGTATCACTGGCAATTACCGCCCGGGCACCGGTCTTTCTGATGAGATACTCAAGCACTTCCTTGAGGTTTGAGTGATGTCCCCTGACAATTGGCGGCGAGCTGCAAACAGGAACTGCCCCCAGAATCAAGACAGCCAGTAGATTCCTGGTACTGAACTCATCATTTTCGGGGATCAGAATGCACACATCTCCTGGGCTGACCCCATGGCTTGACAGTAGAGCGGCGTATTCTCTCGCGGCGCCATATAGATCACCGAAACTACTCCACGCATAGTTCCCCGATTGGTCAAGAAATGCCAGTGCACGTCCTTTTGGCGCAGTCTTGAATCTGTCATAGAGCCTTTTCTGAATGGAATCATCACTCACGGTGCCTATGTCTCCTGTATTAGACAAAATATTTTAACAGATCTGCGCTGCGCACAGAGTACATCGCGCTGGCTGCTTGTATAGTGGTTACTGTTTAGATTCCACAAGACTTACTATGTCGGCAATAGTGCCGAAGTTGTCTTCGTCAGTTTCGTGGGGAGCAACCGTGATACCAAAGTTTTCTTCTAAAAAGGAAACCACCTTTAGTGTCGCAAGAGAGTCCAGGATTCCGCCTGAAATTAATGGCGTACTTTCCGTTAGCTGATCCGGGTCCTCACCCGGCAAAAACTCGTTCATTATAAATTCTTTAACTTTATTCCCTATTGCTTCCATGATGGCCTCTTTAAAATTATGAACAAATTATTCCCGCTGTGAACCAGTAGTAGCTACCGAGTTGAGCTTGCCAGAGGATTGTCCTTCGGCTTGAATACGTGCGCAGCGTTTTCTGTTAAGACAGAATAGAGTCTCTCTGCGAGTAACTGATGGCCCAGCACGTTCGGATGCTCATCCCATTCAGCGAGCGCAACTTCCTCCTGTGGATGTTCGCCGTACGCACCTTCCATTGTCATCGTGAAAAATCCGTTACGCTTAGCGATGCTCTGGTGAGCGACAAAAAACGGATCTCCCTCGTGTAGCTTCTGATAAGTAGTTGGCAAATAGATCCATACAGGTCGAATTCCATGCTCCTGGCAGAATGTTGCCATACGTTTGTAGGACCATTCGAGAATTTCTTTGGAAAACGGAGCTAATCGGCTTCTTCTCAGCGCCGCTGGCAAGCCCCCGGTTACTTCTGCACGCTCGATAACCGAACGAATATAGTCATAGGGCAACTTCTTGTCGTCTCCCCTCCAAATCACAGAAGAGAGTGTCCCCATAATACGCCCGATTGCTCCACGATGTACGAATAAGATAATAACGTCTGGCTCAAATTTCAGCACGTCTTCATCAAGCACCTGAACCTGGCTTACAATTGATCTCCCGTCGAAGGCGAAGTTAAGGATTTCATAATTTATGCCGTCAGACTCTGCGTTTAGACGCTCCTCAACAATTGCCTCAAACGTTTGATCATTATTTACGCCGGGACCAAACACATAAGACGCCCCTAGCAGCGCTATGCGTAGCGTACTATCTTCAGGCTTTCTCAGTTCATATTCACGGTCTCGCAAACCCCAGCTGTTTATCGAGACATGTCCGCCATTCATTTCATATTCTGAGTTCGGAATTACTTCACTGAGTTTTAAATCGCCTGTTTTCCGAACATACATTTTGTTTGACTCATTCCAACCCCAGCCGGCGGGCTTTTGCGCAAATACGCTCCATAATTCCGTCCCCTGACGATTGACATCAATCAGATTTTCATAGTAGCCGCGCTCAAGCTTTGCCTGGTCACGTGCATTCAGTTTTGCAACCCGAAAAGCCTCAATGGTAGTCGAGGCGAAAGAGGGTAGTCTTGAATACGCCGTGTGGTGTCCCAGCACGAAGACCAATAATATGGCCGTTGAATAGACGATACCCTGCTTCCAGAATCCAGGTGCAGGAACTACACGTTTGTGTGGTGGAATACTGGTTTCCGATCTTTGGCGCCTTGCCAGCTTGCCAAAGAGCCGGGATAACATAAATAACGCGGGTATCAGCAGTAGCATCACTATCCAGCCTGCACCGGTTGTTCCCCACATGGATACCCATTGGCCCATGGAATCACTCGACCACATCCCCCACAACAACCCCATGGTGAGGAAAGTAGCTAACGTACTGCAGGCCAGCGCAGTATGATCTAGAAAAGATCGCGACTGCCCTCCCAGTTTCCGCTCCCGCCCGTAATTCGTCTCGTAAAGAGAGTTACCGATTACCAGAATTGCAAGAATCGTCCAGTACAAGGCATCATGCCATTCGAGAAGGAATGTGCCTCTCAGCCAGAACCACTGATAGGCATGCAAAAACCAGGTCGCAGTAAAAACTGCGAAAGTCGATATTATGATCGCCTTTGTTTCGCCCAGTTTCTTGACACGAAAATAAACCGGATAGTAGAAGACTTTCATCATAAAGTCTTTCCAGTAAATATTTATCCGGCGCCAGAAATCATTGAAACTGGATGCAAGAAAATACAGGTGGTTCGTTTCAGGCAGGTTAAACCCGAATAGCAATAGTATCCCGACTATCATATGGAAGGAACCGGATACCTGTAGATAAAGCAGGAACGCGGAGAAACTGAACTGCATAACCGCAGCAAGGCCGGTTACCGTCTCCGGATCAATGGTTAAATGTTGATAGACTATGCGGTACAGCAAAAGGTGGATGATGCCACGGAAAATCCAGGATATACCTCGCTGATAGATGCGTTCCGGCTCATCATTGTAGTAGTTTCTCTGAAACTTTTTGTAATCCACAACCGGGAAAAGCGGAAAAATAACATTCGGCAACATGAAAAAGTAGCAAAGGGTGCGCGTCAGTTCCGGCCGCCCTTTTTCATGCTTTATGTCATACAGGTAAATAATCAGGCGGAACATAAACATGGCACTCAAAATTGGCCATACTGTCTCGGTCCACGGGGCTGAGATCCAATTAACCCGCACAGCAGCCAGTAGCCCGCCGGCAAAAACTATCAGGGCAATCCGGGCTGAAAATTTAATGGGTAAATAGCAAATTCCGATTAGCACCAGGCCCAGGCCAATCACCCAGGCGCCGCTTGAAACCCCCAGCACCAGTACAATGCTGGCCAGGGATAGCAGCAGAAAAAACTTGAGTCGGAAATTCATCGGCAGGAAAGCGTGAATCAAAAATCCGCCAAGAACCAGCAGCGACAAATTCAGGAACGTAACGCTCTGTAGTTCGAATAATCTAATTGTGAGAATCAGAAGCCCGAGCTGAAAACCAACAAAAAGTATTTTCCCTGCAGCCGCGGGATTAAAACGGTTCATATCGATCCTTTACAAGTTAGGAGGGTTGCTCGATAACAGAACGACTTACCCTCACTGGTCTTTGCTCATCATCCCATTCCGTTCAATACACCGTTTAAATCACGGTGATCATTGAACCGCCTGGCTTTCAGGTCGAACAGTGGTAATGAGCCAAACGAAACCGGCTGCGCCATAACACGAAGCGAAAGCCGGTCATATAGTTCCTGTGCTACCTCAGCAGCCCGTGCTTCCGGTTCTGCGTGATTTATCTCAAGCTTGATTTCAATTTCATCAAGTTCATTTTTCCTGTATATGTCTACAGCAAATTCACCAACATCAGGGAACTCGCGCACGATATTCTCAATCGCGCTTGGGAATACGTTTATCCCGCGAACAACCAACAGGTCGTCGGCACGTCCTATAATTCCGCCGTCCAATGCTCGAGTTTGACTGCCATCAGCATTGTCGATTGATTTAAGCTTCACCCGGTCACCTGTCCGATAGCGAATAATTGGCATACCTACACGACCCAGGTTGCTAATAATCAACTCCCCTTCATTGGCAGGTTCATCGGTGGCAGGGTCCAGCACTTCGAATATGAAATGTTCCTCGTTCAAATGCATTCCGTCGGCAGCCTGACTCTCGAAACCCCATGCTCCGACTTCGCTTGCACCTGCATGATCAAAACATCTGGCGCCCCAGGCCTCTTCAATTTTGCGTTTAACAGCAGGCAAGCTTGCGCCGGGTTCTCCGGCTTGAATTGTTATCCGGATGCTTGAATTTGCCGGATCAACCCCGGTCTCGCGAGCAACTTCAGCGAGATGCAGGGCGTAGGTGGGGGTGCAAACCAACACGGTGGCTTCGTGTGCAGTAATTGCTTTGGCTCTTTGTCTTGAGGACATGCCGCCGCCAGGAATTGACAATGCACCAATTTTATTAGCTCCCGCAAAAGCGCTCCAGAACCCGATAAACGGACCGAAGGAAAATCCAAACATTATCCGATCAGCAGAAGTTACTCCTGCAGCCTGATAGACCGCAGACCAGCAATCGGCCCACCAGTCCCAACTTTCTACCGTATCTAAAACCTTTAACGGGTTACCAGTGGTGCCAGAAGTCTGGTGCACGCGGGTATAGCATTCCACTGGATAGGAAAGATTGCTACCATAGGGAGGGTTTAATTCCTGGTCGCGGGATAGTTCCTTTTTCAGGGTAAAAGGTAACTTGCGGTAGTCAGCCAGGCTTGTCACGTCTGCAGAACTTGTTACTCCCGCCTCTTGCAGTTTATTTTTATAGAATGCATTGCTTTCGAGCAGTTGTGACAACATATGCTGGAATCTCTCCAGCTGCAAAGGTGACAATTCAGAGATACTTGATTTGCTTGCTGTGCTGTCCGCCATGACTCTTCTCCGCTTGAAGCAGTTATTTCACTCGCATACATTTATAATTGTAAGTTCTAGCGATATTTTCTGGACCGCTATTGCCCGCTGAGTTCAAACCATTCTGTGATCATCATTGCAGGCTTCCCACTAACCATAATACGGTAGGTCCGCATCAGGCTGTACTCACTCGACAGGGTTCGCATATCGCCAGGAAGATCAGTTGGAGGCTCTTTGCCATACCAGAGTAGCTCTCGATATTGCTCTGTTCGTCCGCTCAGCAGCATTCTCCCGAGCCCCTTCGGCATATCCCCGATTTTATCTTTTACCGCCTCTTTTAAACGCTTCGGGTCAACCAGTGACGCCGCCGAAGCGTACACACGATCACTATGACGCCCTTTTAAAAGTACTCGCCGGGAAACTACCGTATGCCCTTGAGATAGCTCGAGCCATTTATGATCTTTTTTTAATATTTCTTCTGTCTGGCCGAGGGTGACTACTTCAATGGGTTCCATTCTGTAAGCTTCGAGGAATCGGGTAACCGTGCCGTCAATTACCAACAATGCCCGTTCCACCGGATCGAGTGTGCGTAAATTAACGTCCTCAAGATGCGGGGGGCGCTGATCCTGAGCGATAAATATTTGATCTAGAGGGTTAAATGTTTCCATTTTTGATTTCGCCGCTATTGTATAATTATTCTTATGCTAGCCATGAAATTCTAGCGAAATTTTTTATGTAACCAATTGATACTAAGAGCAAATGCTGGAATTTGGGTGCTTCTTTGTCATTATGAAAGCCACACACCCTTAAATTCTCTCTCGTTAATTAGGCGCCAATATTAAAAAAATCTCAAGTGCCCGACCATTACAAGGACGAATATAGCAGGGAAATAGATACTCAGCCGGCAGAAAAAAAGCCGCTCATTGTTTGAGTAAGATATGCATTTTAAATATTTTGGCACTGGTCTTGATCGGTTGTCTAGTGCCAAAATTCGTCAATGTTACGAAAAATTTGCCAGCATAATAGTCGGTAGTTGACGCCTTAAGTTCTCGCGCATAATAGCCTGGCGCGACTTGTCGCTTATGGGAATAAGCATCTTCATGTTTTTTGCAGATATTAAGGAATCATCCTTGTATTTCTATCCATCCTGGAATAAATCCTTTCTTAAGTATTTTTCCAGGAGTAGAGCCGATCAAAGCTTTACTTTATGGGCTCAAACTCTGGACATACCGACGTAGAGTGTTTAAGGCATGTACCCATAGTCTGTAACCATATCGTTGTACCATTAAGGACGAAGCAAAATAAGCGTGTGTGCCAGTTATGGCGGATAAACTGCTATAATACGCACCCGTAATCCATTATCGGCAAAAGGTTTTTACCCGTGCCTGTAGCCAAGCCCCTGTTTTCATACCGTCCCTACTGGGCGCACCGTTTCGGCACTGCGCCGCTGCTGCCCATGTCGCGTGAGGAAATGGATGATCTGGGCTGGGATGCCTGTGACATCATTCTGGTAACGGGTGATGCCTACGTCGATCATCCGAGTTTCGGTATGGCAGTGATTGGCCGGGTGCTCGAGGCGCAGGGTTTTCGAGTCGGCATTATTGCCCAGCCGGACTGGACCTCCGCCGAGGATTTTATGTCGCTGGGTAAACCCAATCTTTTTTTCGGCGTGACAGCGGGCAACATGGATTCCATGATCAACCGTTACACTGCAGACCGAAAAATACGTTCCGATGATGCCTATACACCGGGTGGTCAGGGTGGCAGTCGGCCGGATCGATCGGTACTGGTGTATTCACAGCGTTGTCGTGAAGCTTTCTCTGATACGCCACTCATAATCGGTGGCATTGAGGCCAGTCTGCGGCGCATTGCGCATTACGACTATTGGTCTGACAAGGTGCGTCGTTCGGTGCTGATAGACGCCAAAGCCGATCTGCTGGTGTATGGGAACGGAGAGCGCCAGGTCGTTGAGATTGCCCATCGTCTGGCGGCGGGGGAGGCGGTTAAAGACATTACCGATATTCGCGGTACGGCGTTTATCCGCAAGCATTGCCCCGGCGAGTGGACAGAAATCGATTCCGGGGAAATTGATCAACCTGGCAAGATTGATCGGCATATAGATCCTTACGCCAGGCAAGCTGAAACATCAGGTTGCGATAAGCCACAGCCGGCTGCAGACGAAACGGTCGTGCAGTTTCAGCGGCGCCCGAAAACGGACCGGGCAACCAGTTTCATTCGTATGCCTGGTTACGAGGCCGTAAAGAAAGATCCCGTTCTCTATGCGCACGCCTCGCGGGTGTTGCACCTGGAGACCAATCCGGGAAATGCCCGGGCACTGGTGCAGCGCCACGGTGACCGGGAGGTCTGGCTGAATCCGCCGCCTTTGCCGCTCACTACCAAAGAGCTTGATCGGGTCTTTGAGCTGCCGTACACGCGGCAACCTCATCACATCTACGGTGGTGAGCGTGTCCCGGCTTACGAAATGATCCGCTTTTCGGTCAATATCATGCGTGGTTGTTTTGGTGGTTGCACGTTCTGCTCCATCACCGAACATGAAGGGCGTATTATCCAGAGTCGTTCGGAGGATTCGGTTGTTCGTGAAATTGAAACCATCCGTGATTCAGTGCCTGGTTTTACCGGCATTATCTCCGATGTCGGTGGGCCTACGGCGAATATGTACCGACTGGCCTGCAAGAGTCCAAAAATCGAGGCAGCCTGTCGCCGACCGTCCTGTGTGCATCCGGGTATCTGCTCTAATCTGAATACCAACCATGACCCGTTGATCCGGCTTTACAAGCGTGTGCGTGACTTGCCAGGGATTAAAAAGGTGCTGGTGGCTTCCGGTCTGCGTTATGACCTGGCGGTAAAATCACCTGAATATGTCAAGGAGCTGGTCAGCCATCACGTTGGTGGCTACCTGAAGATCGCACCGGAACATACCGAAGAAGGGCCGCTGAGCAAAATGATGAAGCCCGGTATGGGAACCTACTATGCCTTCAAGGAGATGTTCGAAAAATACTCCAAAGAGGCAGGCAAGGAGCAATACCTGATTCCCTACTTTATCGCTGCCCATCCGGGAACTACGGATGAAGATATGATGAATCTTGCGCTATGGCTAAAGCGCGATGGTTTTCGCGCTGACCAGGTGCAGACTTTTCTACCGTCCCCCATGGCTACAGCCACGGCCATGTATCATTCAGAACGCAATCCCTTGCGCAAGGTCAGGCGCGACAGTGAAGTGATCCCGGTTCCGAAGGGTCTGAAGATACGTCGTCTGCACAAAGCCTTCCTGCGCTATCACGATGCCAATAACTGGCCACTGTTGCGTGAAGCGTTGAAACGCATGGGTCGTGCCGACCTGATTGGCAATGGCAAACGCCATCTGATACCCACCTGGCAGCCGAAAGGTACTGGTGCTACGGGTGAAGGCAAAACATTTC
>JBHPFC010000054.1:0-19472 GCA_042576405.1 Pseudomonadota bacterium
TCGCATTTCCTATCGGGGCGATATCGAGCAGCCACTGAAAGAAATATTTGGTGGTCGTGAGTTTGAAACCGTGCGTGACCGGCTCGATAGTATTCACGCGCAGGTCCGTTCCGGGCGTCTTTTCGTGGCAACTCACATGCACGCCGGCGATGGCAATGTGCACACCAATATACCCGTGAACTCCAACGATTATGCAATGCTGCATGAGGCCGAGCATATCGTGGACAGGATAATGGCGCTGGCAACGGAGCTGGGAGGTGTGATCTCCGGTGAGCACGGTATTGGCCTGACGAAAATTCAGTATCTGGAACCGGAAGCCATTGAAGCCTTTGCGGAGTACAAGCGCCGGATCGATCCTGATGGTGTGTTTAATCGTGACAAGTTACGCGCCGGCTCGGGGCTGGGGAATGCCTACACGCCTTCGTTGCGTCTCGTCGAACAGGAGGCGCTGCTGCTGGAAGCCTCAGAGCTTGGGGCGCTGAATGATGACATTCGTAATTGTCTGCGCTGTGGTAAATGCAAGCCGGTGTGCACTACGCATATTCCGCGCGCCAACCTGCTGTATTCGCCGCGTAACAAGATTCTGGCAACCGGCGTGGTTATCGAGGCATTCCTGTACGAAGAGCAAACCCGCCGTGGTATATCGACCCGGCATTTCGACGAGATGAATGATGTGGCAGACCACTGCACCATCTGTCACAAGTGTCTGAGTCCCTGTCCAGTGAATATTGACTTCGGCGATGTCTCGGTGCGCATGCGTAACATTCTCCGTAATCATGGCAAGAAACGCTTCAGCCCCGCCAGTTGGCTGGCAATGGCATTTCTCAATGTTACTGATCCGACAACCGTCAAATTGATGCGCAAGGGCATGATCGAGTGGGGCTACAAGGGGCAGCGCCTGGCCTATCGACTGTTGCGTGGTTTCGTTAGCGGTGGTTCACAGGCATTGCCTGCTGCAACCACCGGGCGTATGCGTGTCACCGAACAAGTGATAAATTTCGTCAAACGGCCTATGCCCGGTAATCTGCCAGCACAGACCACACGTGCCATGTTGGGTGTGGAAGATGACAAGATAGTGCCAATTCTCCGCGATCCTGCCAAGGTCAGTGAAGAAGGCGACGACTCGGATGCTGTATTTTATTTTCCCGGCTGTGGTTCGGAGCGCCTTTTCAGCGAGGTCGGTCTGGCGACCCTGGCAATGCTTTATGAGGTTGGTGCACAGACTGTGCTGCCACCCGGTTACCTGTGCTGTGGGTACCCGCAAAATTCAGCCGGTGACCAGGTGCGCGGCAAGCGCATCAGTACCGACAATCGTGTCTTGTTTCACCGTGTGGCGAATACGCTGAATTACATGGACATAAAGACGGTGATTGTGTCTTGCGGTACCTGTATGGATCAGTTGCAGCAGTATCAATTCGAGGCAATCTTCCCGGGTTGCCGGCTGCTGGATATTCATGAATACCTGATGGAGAAGGGTGTCAGTCTTGAAGGCGTGAACGGCCAGCAGTATCTTTACCACGATCCCTGTCATACGCCGATGAAAACCTATGCACCGCTTGAGGTCGCTGGCAAATTGCTGGGAGCGGAAGTCAGGTTATCGGACCGTTGTTGTGGCGAAGCGGGGACGCTGGCGGTATCCCGGCCGGATATTTCCACACAGCTCCGCTATCGCAAGGCGGAGGAGTTACGTGATGGTATACGTGCCTTTACCGGGCGGGATACGGTGGCTCACGGCGAAGTTAAAATGCTGACGTCTTGTCCTGCCTGTCAGCAGGGCCTGTTGCGCTACACCGAGGATACCGGCCTGGAAAGCGACTACATTGTCGTTGAGCTTGCCAACAAACACCTGGGTGATGGTTGGCAGAAGCGTTTTGTCGAGCGGACGAAAGCCGGTGGTATTGAGCGTATCTTGCTGTAGGTGACTAAAAGTTCCGTCATTGCAGAGATCACCACGGCTGCGGTAATTGAGGAGAGAATCGTTGTTTCGTAACGCCAGGTCCGAAGATATTGATGGTTTGCACCAACTGCTGGTTGCCGAGGCTGCACAGGCACGTTTTGACCAGCGTCTGACCGAGGAGCCCTATCGTTCCGGGCTGCGCAAGAATCTCAACAGCATTCGCAAGAAAGGTCGCCGCCTGGATGAAGACCTGCCGGCTCAGTTGTTGGTCTGGGATCAGGACGGTGACGTTGCCGGGTGTGCAATCAACAGCGCGATTCTGCCTGGCGCAGGCAACGAAATCTGGGTGATTGCAGTCTTTCCGGAAAGTCGGGGTGCGGGGGTGGGCCGCGCCATGAATAACGAGTTGCTGAAACAGTTGCACCCCTATGTCGACATATTTGCCAGCTGTGCACCACAGGCGCAGGTAGCTTGCGAAATGTTTTTGCGGCGCGGTTTTTTACCCCTCGACACCACCGAGCTGGGTGTGCGCGTACTCAAAATGCCCAAAATGGGATCGACTCTGGCGACGCAAAATGCCGGTAATCAGGTTCTGGAACCGTTCAGGGAGGTTACGGTTCGCTAGATGCAGCATTCCAGCTGGAAATTAACATCGTCTGTCGTTTGTTTGACGCGACCGTCCTGACGGGGTGCTTCCAGAAAGCGTACTGTGAAGCGGTGCCGACCACCGCTGATTTCCGCGTAGTAGGGTGCCTTGCGATCTACTGTTACTCTGACCAGCTGACAGGGATGATTGGCGTCCATGCTTTTCTGGAAGAAGCCGGCTTCCGCTGTAATCGATTTGACTACCGCACTTTCCCGGATCAGTTTGACAATCAACTGAATGGCCTGCGCGATGACCTCGAAACGCTTCAGCCAGTTGGCCAGGTCCCGGGTGCGTTGCTTGGTCGGCTGTTGCAACCAGTAATGGTAACCCGGCAGGTCGAAGTCGCAGGTCCCTCCGGGGATGGCCATGCGCTGCTGAATACCGCTAAGGAACTCGTTTTCTTTCAGGTCCGCAGCAATTGGCCCGCTGGATTCATGCAGTTTGTTGCCGAGTCTGCCCAGTTCTGACAGCGTTTTCTGCAAGCGGGTGGTGTCTACATCGGGGTTGGATTTGAGCTTTGCCAGCTTGGTGGCGTGCTTTTCCAGCTCTTTCAGAACCTCGGTTTTCAGCTCGGTGCGTCCGAAAATGTTGAGAATATCGAGCAGGCTATTTAGCGTGTTCCGGCTCCCCCATTCACTTTCATCGTGCAGGTGCTGGGAAGCCTGGGAGAACAGGAACTCCAGACGCAGGAAAGTGCGTATACGTTCGTTAAGGGGCTGTTCGTAGATAATGATGTTTTCTTTCACCGGCGCATTGTCCAACAGGACGGGTGCTGGCGCAAACCTGTAAGGAGAGATGATTATCAGTCGCTGATTTTGATAGGGGTAGTGATCAGCCCGGGGGGCACTGGCAATGGTGAATAGTTGCTCAGGTTCCAGGCTGTGCGTGGCTGGCCGCTTCAAGATACTGGCGGTGCAAATGCTGAACCTGATTACGAAGTGATGCCCGGCTGCCCTCATTGCTGATTCGGTCGTCAGCTACCGCAAGCCTTTCTTCGCGACTGACCTGGGTGGCAAGTATGGTGCTGATGTCGCTGTCAGACAGGTTGTCCCGCAACGCCACGCGCTGGCGCTGAAGCTCGATTGGGGTGTCAATGACGAGGATTCTGTCCAAAGGATAGTCATTGCCTGTCTCGACCAGTAACGGGATCACTAAAACGCAGTAGGGTGAGCTGGCCTGAGCCGCCTGTTTGATAGCCTGTTTACGAATACGCGGGTGAAGAATGGACTCCAGTTGTTCGCGCTGTGCCTGATTGGAAAAAGCCAGCAGGCGGAGTTTGTCGCGGTCCAGCCGTTGTTGCTGGTCCAGTATGTTGTCTCCGAACAGAGACACAATTTCTGCAAGCGCCGGCTGCCCGGGTTCGACCAGTTCGCGAGCGATAACATCGGTGTCGATTATCTCAATGCCGAGCCGGGAAAACTCGTCTGCGGCTGCACTCTTGCCACTGCCGATACCGCCTGTCAGACCGATACGCAGAGGTTGGTACATATCAGCTGGCAATACCTGACCAGCTTAAATAAGCACCGGATATCCGGTCACCCCAAAGCAGCGCGATCCAGCCCGCAATTGCCAGGAAGGGACCGAAAGGCATGGGCTTTTGACTGTCGCGACCGCGAATGGCGATTAAAGCGCCGCCGAGGATTGCGCCCACGGCAGAAGAAAGCAATACGATCATTGGGAGTGCCTGCCAACCCATCCAGGCACCCAGCAGCGCGAGCAGTTTGAAGTCGCCAAAGCCCATGCCCTCCTTGCCGGTCAGGAGTTTGAACAACTGGTACACAGTCCACAGCGACATGTAGCCAGCAATGGCGCCGATAAGACTGGACCGCATATCGACGAATACCGGAAACAGGCTGAGGAGCAAACCTACCCAGAGGAAGGGCAGGGTGATGGAATCTGGCAGCAGTTGGTGATCGAAATCGATCATACTGAGTGCAATCAGTGCCCAGGTCAGCAGTAGCGCAGTTGCTGCCTGCCAGCCGAAGCCGAAATGCCAGGCAACAACCGCGGATAATACACCGGTCAGCAGTTCAACCAATGGATAGCGCATGGAAATGCCTGCGCCACAGGAGGAGCATTTGCCGCGCAATAACAGGTAGCTGAGAACGGGGATGTTTTCGTAGAAGCGGATTTTGTGGCCGCAATGCGGACAGCGCGACGCTGGTCTCGCCAGGGTTAGTGGCTCCTGTGTATCGGCCTGCGGCTGATCCAGGTATTCACGTGCCTGTATCTGCCACTCTCGCTCCATTATCACCGGCAGGCGGTAGATGACGACGTTGAGAAAACTGCCAACCATCAGGCCAAGCACGCACGCAGTGACGATGAAGAAGACTGGATTGTGTTCCAGCAGGTAGAGAAGTTCCATGGGAGAGAGAGTTTACTCCACGGCAGCCCTGCCGTGGAGTGTTTGAATTAAACGACCGAACCCATTTTGAAGATGGGTAGATACATGGCAACAATCAGGCCACCAACCAGAACACCAAGGATTCCCATGATCATTGGCTCGAGCAGGCTGCTGAGGTTGTCGACAGCGTCGTCGACTTCCGCTTCGTAGAAATCTGCAACTTTGGCCAGCATGGCGTCGAGCGAGCCGGATTCCTCACCGATGGCGACCATTTGCACAACCATGTTGGGGAACAGGCCGGTCTGCTGCATGGTGAGCTGGAGCTGTTGTCCGGTCGCAACGTTGTCACGCATATCGAGTATGCCTTCTTTGTACAGTTGGTTGCCCGCGGCACCTGCAACAGATTCCATTGCTTCAACCAGGGGGACACCCGCTGCAAACATGGTGGACATTGTCCGGGCAAATCGGGCGATAATGGCTTTGGTGACGATTTCACCGAAAACCGGTGCCTTCAGCACCATCCGATCCAGTGTATGGGCGAATTTCGGCGAACGTCTCTTCCCTTGGCCGAAGCCGTAAATAGCACCCGCGACACCCAGGATCACAACCCACCAATTGGCTTGCATCCATTCCGACAGGTTGATCACCATCTGGGTGAAGGCAGGAAGATCCGCACCAAAGCCCTGAAACAGTTCTTCGAAGGTAGGCACCACAAAAATCAGCAGGATTGCGGTTACAATGAAGGCCACCACGACAACGGCAGCCGGGTAGGTGAGTGCCTTCTTGATCTTGGCCTTCATGGCCTCGGTTTTTTCCTTGTAGGTAGCAATCTTGTCCAGCAGGCCTTCAAGAATACCGGCCTGCTCGCCGGCAGCCACCAGATTACAAACCAATTCGTCAAAATGCAGTGGGTGCTTACGCAGCGTGTCGGCCAGTGTTGCACCTGATTCCACTTCGGCCTTGATCGCCATGATCATTTCCTGCATCGACGGGTTTTCGTGTCCGCGCCCGATTATTTCAAAAGACTGCACCAGGGGCACACCTGCGCCCATCATGGTAGAAAGCTGGCGAGTGAAGATAGCTATATCCTTGGGATAAATTTTCTTCTTTTTCGCGCTTGAGAACAGCGCTGACTTCTTGCGAACTTTTATCGGTACAATTCCTTGCCGCCGCAGATCCGCTTTAACCATGGAGGGGTTCGAGGCATTGCTTTCACCCTTTACTTTCTTCCCCTTTTTGTCCGTGCCTTCCCAGGCAAAGATGTCCTGTTTGATTGCTGCTGCTTGAGCCATGGTCTAGTCCTTGGTTACTCGGTTGATTTCTTCCAGGCTGGTGACGCCATCGCGGACTTTTTTCAGTCCGGATTGTCTCAGATCGGCGATGCCTTCTTTTTTCGCCTGGTCCGCGATCTGCATTGCATTGCCATTTTCCATAATAATGCGCCCAATCGCTTCCGAAACGGGCATTACCTGATAGAGGCCTACGCGCCCCTTATAGCCTTCCGCGCATTGGTCGCACCCGACAGGGCTATATAGTTTTATGTCGCCGATTTCCTCTTCCTTGAAACCTTCTTCCAGTAAAGCCGCTTTAGGTATATCTACCGGTTTCTTACAGTTGTTGCACAAACGCCGGGCCAGGCGCTGGGCAATAATCAGGTTGACCGATGAAGCTATGTTATAGGGTGGAACACCCATGTTTGCCAGTCGTGTCAGCGTCTGGGGCGCGTCATTAGTATGCAGTGTTGACATCACCATGTGGCCGGTCTGAGCAGCTTTTATGGCGATCTCTGCGGTTTCAAGGTCACGAATTTCACCCACCATTATGATGTCTGGGTCCTGGCGTAAAAAGGCGCGCAGGGCGGTAGCAAAAGTCAGGCCTGCCTTGGGGTTCATGTGGCACTGGTTGATACCTGTCAGGTTGATTTCCACCGGGTCCTCGCAGGTGGATATATTTCGATCCGCCGTATTCAGAATGTTCAGCCCGGTATACAGGGAAACAGTTTTACCGGAACCGGTTGGGCCGGTTACCAGGATCATGCCATAGGGTTTGTTCAGGTTATCAAGGTAAAGCTGCTTCTGATCTTCCTCGTAGCCCAGCGCATCGATACCCAGCTGCGCACTGGTTGGATCCAGAATACGCAGCACGACCTTTTCGCCAAACAGCGTAGGACAGGTGTTGACACGGAAGTCGATAGCGCGCTTTTTGGACAGTGCCATCTTGATGCGGCCATCCTGTGGTTTACGGCGCTCCGCGATATCCATTTTACTCATGACCTTGAGGCGCGAAACCAGTCGCGTTGCCATGGTAAGCGGTGGGGAAGCTACTTCCATCAATACCCCATCCTGGCGGAAGCGGATGCGGAAACTTTTTTCGTAGGGCTCTATGTGTATATCCGAAGCGCCCTTGTTAATGGCGTCCAGGAGCACTTTGTTGACGAAGCGGACCACCGGCGTATCGTCGATATCCATGTCCGTACCGTCATCACGCTTTTCGTCCTCGTCGCCACTGGTGATGTCGAGGTTATCCAGGTCTTCGTCCAGCAGATCCGACATGGACGTGTCTGCCGAGTCCAATGCGTGATCTATGGCTTTGGTTAGCTTGTCTTCTTCGACGAGGATGGTTTCTGTGCTGATGCCGGTATGAAACTTGATTTCATCAAGAGCCTGCAGGTTTGTGGGGTCTGAAACCGCGACAAACAGCCGGTTGCCGCGACGGAACAGCGGCAGCGTGTGGTGTTGCCGAATAAGTTTCTCATCGACCAGAGAAACCGGTGCCGCTTCCAGATCCATGGAGGCAAGATCAAATAATGGTACGCCAAACTCGTGGCAGGCAGATGAGGCAATTGCCGAGCTGGCAACGATTTTGTTCTCGACCAGGTAAGATACAAACGGCTCGCGGCTCTTGAGCGCTTTCCCCTGGGCCTCGGCGGCTTGTTCTTCTTCCAGAAGACCGTCGACTACCAGGCGCTTTGCCAAGCCTGATAATTGGAGTATTGGGCTAGTGGTTACCATAAAGTTAAAATATCCTTATATAGCATGACCTTCCGTGATCCATCACGCAATTTAACTATTCCTGTGAATAAGGTCAAAACAACTGCTATCTGTATCTTTATATCCCGCAAGCGGTTTCAGCGTCTTGACGATTGTTTCGTCATTCTATGGTGAAACTTTATGTGCCTGTGGCTTTCTGGCCCCGAGTGGGCCTGTTCCTGATGAGTAGGTGAGTATCCGGGTAGCAAAGGACGGTCGATATGTATTTGAAATACATGCAGTTATAAAGATATTATGGATTCAGGCTAATTCATGGCAAGTATTTGTTTTTTTTGCGTTCTTTGCTTAAAAAACTGGCATATCTGCCGAAACAGCAGGAGCCAAGGTTTGTTGGATGGTGGTCGGTTTAAAAATGGAAAAAGCTAAGGCATTTTTAACGCATTTGCTTTGCAGTGTCGCAGTTGTAGGAATATTTCTATTTGTCGTCGATTTCATATGGTATCCGGCACCCTATCTGGAAATGAGCGGTGTTTTCAGGATTCTCGCCATTCTTGTTATGGTCGATGTCGTGCTGGGGCCATTAATGACGGCAATAATATTCAAGCCGGGGAAACCGGGTCTGAAGATGGATATCGGCATCATTGTAACGGTGCAAATCGTCGCATTCCTGTACGGAGCGAATGCAATCTATAGTCAAAGACCCGCCTATGTCGTATTCGTCGTTGACAGGTTCGAGGTCATGTCAGCCTCCGATATTGAGGTATCGAGTCGCCCTCCACGCGAGTTAACCGCCAGCGTGCTCTCGGGGCCGCTACTGGTCTATTCCAGTGGTCCTGAAGACCCGATCAAGCAGGGAGAGATTCTCCTGGAAGCAGCCCAGGGAGGGCAGGATATAAGCGGGTATCCTGAATACTATCAATCCTATCGAAACGGGGTGAAGAAGGTTTTGTCACGCACACGGCCGGTGAAAAATTTAATTGTTTCCGGAAAGGCCGATAAAGAACTCATTAGAGATCTCTCGGGGGGGTTCAGTCTGGATTCGCTCGGATATATACCCGTGGTTGGTAGAAACAAGGTTATGTCGATGATTATCAACCCGACCACTGGTATTCCGCTGGGGGCGGTTGATATAGAGCTCTGGTAACCCGCTCGTCATATGGCCCGGGTCCGGAACTCTTGAATTTTGAGTAGGCGGTTGCGGTAAGAATCTGCGTTTTGTCGGGCATAATTATTGCAGTTAGAATAGTTCAGTAAATCAGGGAAGTTACACGGCAAAGCAAATGGAATTCATTGATCTGAAGCGGCAGTATCAGGAGGTTCGGCGTGACGTAGAAGCCGGGATACAGGCTGTTTTGTCCGGGGGTAATTATATTCTCGGCCCCGAAGTTCTGGAACTCGAAAACAGGCTGGCAGAGTTTGTTGACGCGAAGCACTGCGTCGCGGTTTCCAGTGGTACCGATGCGCTGCTTTTATCGCTCATGGCTTTGGGGATTGGGGCAGGGGATGAAGTCGTCACTACTGCGTTCAGCTTTGTGGCGACCGCAGAAGTTATTGCGATGCTCGGGGCAACCCCTGTTTACGTGGATATAGACCCCAAGACCTGCAACATGGATGTGGCCAGCGTCGAAAGCGTCATGACGCCGAAAACCAGAGCAATTATAGCTGTTAGTCTGTATGGGCAGTGCGCAGACTTCGGGCGCCTGAATCCCGTTGCGGAAAAGTACGGGGTACCGGTTATTGAAGATGGGGCCCAGAGTTTCGGTGCGCGTCACTATGATCGCAGTTCATGCAATTTGTCGCTGATCGGTTGTACATCATTTTTCCCCTCGAAGCCGCTTGGCGGGTATGGGGACGGCGGTGCTGTGTTTACAAGCGATGATGAGTTGAACCGGCTTCTGCGTGAACTGCGTGTTCACGGCCAGGACCGCAGATATCACCATGCGCGACTGGGGCTAAACGCACGAATGGATAGTATTCAGGCCGCTATTCTGTTGGCAAAGCTGAAGATATTTCCTGCCGAAGTCAGGGCCAGACAGCTTATCGGCGACCGCTATTGTACAGAGCTAGCGACGGCAGGTATTGAGACAATCAAAGTTCTCGATTTCAATACCAGTGTGTATGCGCAATACACCATTAAGGTTGAGAGCCGGGATGCCGTCAGGGAAAAGTTGTCATCGGCGGGGATACCGAGTGCCGTGCACTACCCGATACCCTTGTACAGGCAACCGGCGCTTTTCCAGCACGATATAGAACTCGAGGAGACTGAGAAGGCGAGCAAATGCGTATTGAGTTTGCCAATGCACCCCTATTTGAGTCACGGTGAGCAAGACCGCGTAATTGAATCGGTGGTCAGTGCGTGTCTAACGGTATGATCTGGGAACATGGGCGAGATTGTGAAAATGGATAGAATAATTACCAATGACCGCAAAATAAAAATAGCAGTTGTGGGATGTGGGCGCATATCCGCAAAACATTTTGAGGCTATAAAAAAGCATGAGGACGATCTTGTGCTGGTGGCCGTATGTGATTCGAATCCCGAGCGACTGGAGCATGCTTCCATGGAGTGGGGGGTGCCTGGATATACCGATATGCGTACCCTGTTGGGAGAAGCCGATGTCGATCTGGCAGTGCTCTGTACCCCAAGCGGGATTCATCCTGCACAGGCATTGCGGTGTGCGCATGAAGGTTGTCATGTTATGACAGAAAAACCCATGGCAACTCGCTGGCAGGACGGACTGAAGATGGTGAGGGCCTGTGACGAGGCTGGTGTAAGATTGTTTGTCGTCAAGCAGAACAGACATAACTCAACGCTGAAGCTGTTGAAAAAAACTGTACGCGATGGCAGATTCGGGAACATTTTTCTTGTCCAGATAAATGTCTTCTGGACAAGACCGCAAGCTTACTACGACAGCGACGATTGGCGGGGAACCTGGGAATTTGATGGCGGCGCGCTCATGAATCAGGCCAGTCACTATATTGATTTGCTGGACTGGCTGATCGGCCCGGTTGAGAGTGTGCAGGCAATGACGGCTACGCTGGAGAGAAAGATCGAAGTGGAAGACACGGCAGTTATGAATGTGCGATGGCGTTCGGGCGCCTTGGGGTCTGTTGCAGTGACTATGTTGACGTATCCCAGGAACCTGGAAGGATCGGTAACCGTTATCGGGGAGCATGGCACCGTAAAACTCGGCGGCGTTGCTGTAAATGAAATACAGCATTGGGAATTCGAAGATGAACGTCCGGAAGATGCGCTTGTAGCCCAGGCGAGCTACGAGACGAGTTCCGTCTATGGTTTTGGTCACCCAGCATATTATGCGAATGTCATCGAGACGCTGCGCGGAGAAGCCGAGCCGGAAACCGACGGGCGGGAGGGTTTGCATTCTCTGGAACTTCTAATCGCCGCCTATCTTTCTGCCAGAGACGGTGGGAAGGTTTCGTTGCCCCTGGAATATTGAAAGTGGCCGCGCAGCCTGGAGTCCACGAGACGGCAATAGTCGACGCCGGTGCCAAGGTCGGAGCGGGAACGCGGATATGGCACTGGACGCACGTAACTTCGGGCGCAACCATCGGCAAAAACTGCGTGTTGGGCCAAAACGTTTACGTAGGCGGCAGGGCGGTTATTGGTGACGATGTCAAAATACAGAATAATGTTTCTGTTTATGATGATGTAATTCTGGAGCAGGGAGTATTCTGTGGCCCAAGTGTGGTATTTACCAACGTTTATAACCCCCGGTCAGAAGTCTCCAGAAAATCCGAATACAGGAAAACATTGATAAAACGCGGTGCGACACTCGGGGCGAATTCTACAATTGTATGCGGCAATATCGTTGGAGAGTATGCCTTTGTTGGCGCGGGAGCTGTGGTAACCAAAAACGTTAAGCCGTATGCGCTGGTTATCGGAGTCCCTGCGCGTCAGATCGGCTGGGTCAGTCAGATGGGATTGCGCTTGCAACTTCCTTTGGTCGGGTGTGCCGAGGCGGTCTGTCCGGAAGATGGTTCTCGCTATGTTCTTAATGACAGAAATGTAATACCCGTTAGCAAATAGATTGGTATAAATCGGCAATGAGGTTGAATGTCGATAGGCGCTGAAATTCGTCTAACTTCGTCAGCTCGTACTTAACACTGGTAAGGCGGACGTCGCAAATGGTGAAGAACCTTATGAAAGCATGCTCGAAAAACGTTCCCGGAATGTGCGATTTATATCGCTCGCTCCGCTGTAATACTTTTTTCGATATGCTCACACCGCAGGGCGTTAAGCAATATAACTGTCTATTTCCTGTTAGAGATGATCTTCAGCGTAATAGACTGCTAAAGAAATTTATAAATCGTCACCCGCTGAATCATATGCTCTCTAAAAAGATTGCTTATCCTGAAATTTTCTCCTTGGTGCCCTGCAGATTCCGATGACGTAAGTGGCAGCTTCTTCCTCACCGTGCTAACCAGGAATGTACGCGTTAATGAGAAAGTACACTGAATCGCTACATCAGCTTTACGATTTTTGTGTTTCGTATCGCAATATCGCGCAACTTTCCAGGTATTCAGTTAAAAGTGATGAGCGTTACAAACCGTTCTTCATTATTGGTTCTGGCCGTTCAGGAAATACGTTGCTGCGCAGATTGTTAAACAATCATTCAACGTTAGCAATACCACCGGAAACCTATGTGCTTGGCAGTGTGATTAAACGTTTCCGACAAAATAGCGGGATGCGATGGGTGGATTTAGTTGAATATACATTCTCGGCCTTTGAGTTTCATCGAGAATTCAAAACCTTTGGTATCAGTCTCAGGCCCCTGGTGAACGAGCTTGAGGATGCCGCGATCAAGAACAGGAATCTGGCGCATATCCTGAATCGTTTTTATCACTATTATTGCGAGCAATCGGGTAAAAATTGTGTTCGGTGGGGAGATAAAACTCCCATGAACACTTTTTATCTGGAAAGAATATTTTCGGTATTTCCGGATGCCCAATTCATTCATATTCTGCGAGATGGTTGTGACGTCGTTTCATCATATATCGACGCGGGCATTTACAAGTCCCTTGAAGAGGCCGCCGAACGATGGAGCGTTTCTGTAGGGTTGGTGGAGGAGTTCTATCAACGCCATCCCACAGTAGGAATGGTAATTAGATACGAAGAATTGGTGTCCACCCCAAAACCCACGTTATTAAATGTATGTAATTTCCTCGAAATAGATTTCGAAGAGACGATGCTGCAAGAAGCGACGAATGTTGGCAAGGCTAAGATGGGTGATGTAGAGATACATAGGCATCACGACAATGTTCTAAATCCGGTTAATACGGATAGTATTGGAAAGGGTCGAGCGCAATTGTCAGCCATTGAAAAAGCAAGGATTGATAAAATAATCGAAATACAGCTCAAACGCTTGGGGTATAAGAGTTGCACGTCCTAGTTATTCCGTCCTGGTATCCGGAATCATCAGCCGATATCAGCGGCAGTTTCTTTCGCGAACAAGCGATTGCATTGGCAAAAACGCATTGTAAGGTGGGCGTTATTTATCCCCAGCGCCGATCGATTCGAAATTGGCGTCATGGGGTATTTGGTCTAGATGAGGCAAATGATCACAATGTATCGATTCTAAGATGGTATGGCATTAAGTGGTTGTCGCTATATTCCGGTGGGAATACATTACTATGGTTACGAGACGGAATGAGGCTCTATAAGCGTTATGTCGAGCGTCACGGGGTGCCAGACATAATTCATGCGCATGCAGCTATATACGGGGGGGTTCTGGCTCAAAGGATAAGCCGACGATTCGGCGTGCCATATGTAATTACCGAGCATAGTAGCGCTTATGCGCGTGACATATTAGACGGCAGGCAGAAAAGATTGGCGAGTGATGCCATGAGCCATGCCTCGCGACGCTTTGCTGTTAGTCAATCCTTTTGTGCTTTACTTGAGAAGTATTTTGGGGTGGCAGAGGGCTCATGGGACACACTGCCAAATATGGTCAATCATATGTTTACCGAATTCCCATTGCAAAGTGCTAAGCGAAAGGCCGACGATTTTGTATTTGTTAGTATAGCTGCTCTTACAAAAAACAAGGGTGTAGGTGATCTGATCAACGCTTTTAGCCGGGCCTTCGCGGATGTAAAAGGGGTTATGCTGGTCATTGGAGGCGATGGTGTTGAGAGAAATCATTTACGGGCGTTGGTGCAAGAGTTGGATTTGGTGAGCCGTGTTCAATTCCTGGGTGCGTTGAGCCGAGGACAGGTATTAGAGGAAGTTTCTGCTGCTGATGCATTCGTTTCCTCTAGTCATTATGAGACGTTTGGTGTTGCTGTGGCTGAGGCGTTGGCACTTGGTAAGCCGGTGATAGCGACACGTTGCGGCGGGCCTGAGTCAACCGTACGAAAACGAGATGGAATGCTTGTGCCACCATCTGATGTCGTTGCACTAGCTGGCGCGATGACGATTATGCGTAATAACATCGAAAAATACAGCGCATTAGAAATACGCCATGCCTGTGTGCGTCGCTACAGTGAAGCAGCTATTGCTGAAAGGCTGATCGCTTATTACAAAGATGTACTTGTTTCCAAGCAGGGATATCCAGAGAAAAGGGTATGAGCGACCTTGGTCTAAAAGCTTTAGTTAAAAATACGGCCACAACATTAGGGCGTCAATTAATAGCAGGCATTATTCAATTAGTAACAGCGGTAATAATCGCGCGTGTTTTTGGCCCAGAGGGTAATGGACAGTTTACTGTAGCCCTATTGTTCCCGATGGTTTTGATTACGTTTCTAAACCTGGGTATCGGTTCAGCAAACGTATACCACATCGGTTCAGGTAAGGTTAGTCTATCCACCGCGTTACGCACTAGCATCAGGCTGTGGTTGATTCTAGGGGTGACGGGAACTGTTATTGGCGCTCTAAGTATCTATTTCGGTGCGGTAAGGCTATTTCCGGGTGTTGATGTTAGTCTGCTCTGGTGGTCTCTCGCAGTATTCCCGGTCACGCTCGGCCAAAATTATCTGATCAGCATGTTTCAAGGCTTGCAGCTATTCAGGGAGTTTAATTATGTACTGCTGGTACAGCCCGTAGTGACTCTCATGCTGGTTGTTGTTATCACTGTGACGGGGATTGCAGATGTTGGGGATCTGATCGTGGCATATCTCGTCGGTTTGGTTATGGCTATTTTGGTATCGATTTATTTTCTTGCTTATTTTGAAAATGCAGATAACGTGATACCAGATAATGCCGATTATTTCAGTAGTGCCATTAACTATGGATATAAATCAAATTTAAGCAATATACTTGCTTATGTAAATTATAAAGCAGATATATTTCTGGTTAATTTTCTGATCGGGACTAGTGCCGCAGGAATTTATATTATTGCTGTTCAATTGGTCGAAAGACTTTGGATGCTGTCACAATCAGTCAGTATTATCTTGTTACCACGCCTCTCGCAGTTAAACTCTGATGAAACAAAGCGTAGACAAATAACGCCCATAATATGTCGGTGGGTGATTGCACTAACGTTGTTGGGCAGCATCGTGCTTGGAGTACTATCTTCACCTTTGATCGGCTTATTATTCGGTGAGGCGTATTTGGAAGCAGTTGAGCCTTTGCTTTTTCTGTTGCCAGGTATCCTTGCTGGTTCCGGGACTAAGATACTGGCAAACGATATAGCGGCGAGAGGGCGTCCTGAACTGAATATGTATACAGCATGGATCGTAGTGATCGTAAATATTGCTGGCAATATGATTTTGATTCCTCCATATGGGCTGGCAGGCGCGGCTGCAGCAACCAGTATTGCATATGTATTGAATTTATTATTGAAAATGCTGATTTATAGCTATTTTACAGGCAATAAGTGGGGTGACTCATTGTTCATTAAATATGGCGATGTGCGTTTAATGTTAATGAAAATAAGCAAATGACTTGCTTGTTTAATCATCCAGTGATGCCGTCTTTCCGATGTCTGCATTAGTTGTATATGAAGGTTCTTTCAGTCGTTTAATCGTTTGGTTTATGTTTGCTGTCAGTTTAAACGAAAAAGTATATTTGGGCTTGAGGATGGCTGTTGGAAAATGCGCCAATTGTCGAATAAGGTAAAGTATGTTTGATGCTTTAACTGTAAAAACTAGGGGGCAGCGTCTGATACGGCAGATAGGTAATATGGCTGTGTGTTTACGCTACCCAGGCATAATACCAATCTCGGTATACCGGTTTTCAATCGTTAGTTTGAAGCTGTTCTTGGTGCCAGTACGGATACCCGTAAGACAATTGATAGATGACAATGTCTGACAAGCCCACGCTTCTTATTATCGCGTTCACAGACCCGAAGCGGGACCCGCGTGTTTACAGGCAACTGGGTGTATTATGCGATCGCTGGGACATTGTTCTATGCGCTTGTGGAAGTCTGGATATGCCAGGAGTCAGATGCGTAGAGCTGGCGGATGACGGCAATCGATTGTCACCGCTTATCCGACACTTCATTACCGCTTCACGGGCGTATGAGCGAGCCTACTGGAGCCGTTCATTGGTGGGGCAAGCGCTGAGGAAGCTGGAGGCTCTTAACTTCGATGTGGTTTTGGCTAATGATATCGAGACGTTGCCGCTTGCGCTCAGAGTGGCTAAGTACAAAGCGCGGGTTGTGGTAGATGCTCACGAGTATGAGCCGCGCCACTGGGATGATCAATGGCTATTTGATACCGTGTACAGACCTTACTGGGACTATATATGCCGTACCTACCTCCCTCGTGTGGATGGCATGGTGACTGTGTCTCCGAGGTTGGCGGATGAGTATAGTCGTAACTACAATGTAAGCTGCGGCGTGATAATGAACACGCCTGATTATCAGGAACTGTGCCCATCGGAAACCCATGAAAACGAAGTCAGGATTATCCATCATGGTGGTATCAATCCTTCGCGTAAAATAGAAAATATGATGCATGTGGTGGGCGCACTTGACCCCCGGTTTACCCTGGATCTCATGTTGATCAATAATCACAAACGATACATGAAGTATCTAAGGCGCGAAGGTAGCAAATATAACAATATACGCTTTGTCGACCCGGTGCCGATGCCCGATATTGCCAGGACTATCAACAAATATGATATGGGTATATTTATGCTGCACCCCGGGGCGTTCAATTATCGTTATTCACTTCCCAACAAACTGTTTGAATATATTCAGGCGCGTTTGGCAATTGCAATCTGGCCTTCTCCCGAGATGAGCAAGATTGTGACGAACGAAGGTCTGGGTGTCGTGTCGAGTGAATATACCAACAGTTCCATGTCTAGTAGCCTGGGAGAGGTTACGGCAGCAGATATAAGGAAATTCAAGACCAATAGTGACCGCGTCGCGCGCAAGTACAGTTCAGAGGTCGAGTCGGTTCGCTATCGGGATCTTGTTGAGTCTGGTTCCGCTGATTAGATCGGAGAGAGTGAATGCCAGACAGAGACATGGCAAAGTGCATTCACAGGAGTTAGATGAAAATACTTCATTACAATGTTTTCAAGAATGTTCCGATAGGTGTGAGGAATCAATTACTGGATGAAGAAAAAGCGGTAGCCCAAATTAATGATGGGCTGGAATGGGATATTGCCGTTTCATGCATGTGTGACTGGGCCGTGCCTTTCCGTACACCCGTTCGACCTGGAGCAGTATCCGGTTTATTGGCAGATATACGGTTTTACAGCGATGCGTACAAATGGCTGAGGAAAGTGGCGCCCGGTTACGACAAGATTCTGGTTCGTTATCGAACCGCCAATCCCTGGCAGGCGAGAGTATTCCAGGACCTGGCCAATATTTACACTGTGCATCATGCTATTGAGGAGCTGGAATCGAGATCCAGTAAAGGCATCAAGCCTGTCGTCGAGCGCTGGATGGAGCAACTTGTCGGTCCATATGCATTGAGATCAGTTGACGGAATTGTTGCGCTGACACCTGAGATTCTGTCGTATGAGGCAGGCAGGGCACCATCCAATGTGTTTGGTTGTGTGTATCCTAACGGGATATGCATCAAGGATATAGCGGTTGTGCCGGACAGGCGTGAAGGTAACCTGAAATATCTTTTTGCGGGCTCTCTCGCGGCTCCCTGGCACGGTCTTGATGTGGCTGTAGAGGGATTGCTGTCAGTTGATCCCGATGCGGAAATACACGTCGCGGGACCGCGGGTTGATATTCCTGTTGGTTGTTCGGAACAGATCGTTTTCCATGGTGAATTGACCAGAGCCGGCCTTGGTGAAGTTGCCGAAATCTGTGATGCGGGATTAGGGACATTTGCGCTTGGCAAGAAAGGGATGAAACAGGCTTGTACGCTCAAGGTGCGCGAGTACCTTGCAATTGGACTACCAGTCGTATCAGGTGCAGTTGACAGCGGGTTTCCAGTCGAATTCCCTTATTACGCGCCGATAAGTGGCAGGCTCGGCTGGGGCCCGGTGGTCGAGAAAGTCCGGCAGTGGAGAGGGGTCACGCGAAACGAAGTACGGCGTGTTTCAAGTGCCTATATTGACAAGCAAGTACTCATGAAGCGTCTATTGGATGAGTTATCGTCGCCGAATTAAATGGCTCTTAGTGCGGCAAGATTTGTCTGCTATGAACTCGAGAGCACGTTGAAAAGTTCGGTGAAAAAGTCAACTTTCAGGCCTGGCCAATTGCATGTTACCGAATAAATTAGCTCTGTTCCCGCTGGATTAAGCTGTCAGGTCATCGATCAACAGTCGGTATTTTTTGAAGATTGCGTCCGGTGAATAATCATCTGCTCGGCTTTCCTGATGCTCTGATTGTAGCGGGGAGTTCAATGCCTGAAGCATGGACTCGGCCAGCATTCGCGGGTTGCCAGGAGGAGCCAGATGGCCATATTTCCCGTTTTCGAGAATCTCACGCGGGCTTGAATGGCAATCCGTAGACGCAATAGGCATCCCAAGCGCCAGCGCCTCCAGTAAAACATTCACGAACCCCTCCCATCGTGACGAAAGTACAAATACATCTGCGCGTGCCATAAGTGCGTATGGATTGTCAAAATGCCCTGGCATATCGACCGCGTCGTTTATCTTCAGTGAATCAACAAGACGTTCCAGGCCGGGGCGTTCCGGGCCTTCACCTATAATAACCAGTTTTGCAGGCAACGTTAGACGAACCAGTTCAAGTGCCCGGATGAGCGTGCCGTAGTCCTTTGCTTTGGTTAATCTGCCCACAGAAATAAATACGGGACAGGATTTATCCTTCAACCATTTGTGTGCAACATCAGTTTTAGAAGCCGCTTTTAAATGTTTCTTGTTAACGGGATTGTTAATGATGTGCAGATTAGACCTGGGCAATCCAATGATTGACTCCAGTTCGTTCACTACACCTTCTGAAACAGCAATAATGGCAGTGGCCCTGGGGTACAGACGCTTTTTGAGAGTGCGAATAATCTGGCGCGCCGTATTTTGCATTGTGCTGGCCTCTCGAACTATGACAGGGTAGTCCCGCAGCCTGTAGTCAGCAGCCAGTATTGTAAGCAAGTTCATCCCGGTAAGGGTGGATATAACCGCATCCGGGTGTTCATTCTTCAGTAGTTTCCTGAGTCGAAAGAACAGGATCGGAAGCATCAATGGTGACCAGAAACCATATTCGGTGTCCGACAACC
>JBHPFC010000055.1:0-19032 GCA_042576405.1 Pseudomonadota bacterium
CATCCGGGTGGAATCCTGGGTACCGAAACGGCACCATTCCTTGCCTACACAGGTTTTAACTGTGCGCAGCGCCTTGCCGTAAGCATGTCCCGACACCAGCCCTGCGGAATTCAGTTCGCCCCAGATTTTCGGTAACTCTTCCTTCTGTAAACCGTACAGCCCAATGCGCTGGCCACCGGTTACGTGTACTGTCTTTACGTTGTACTTCTCGGCCGCATCGGCGATAGCACGCAGTTCCTGCGGCGTGGTGATACCACCCCACATACGCGGAATGACCGAGTAGGTTGCGTCTTTCTGAATGTTGGCGTGCGCGCGTTCGTTGATGAAGCGAGACTGGCTGTCATCCTTGTAATCGCCAGGCCACTGGCACAGCAGGTAGTAATTCAATGCCGGGCGGCACTTGCCACAACCGTTGGGGGTCTTCCACTCGAAGAACTCCTGTACGGCGGGAATACTCTTCAATTCCTGATCGTGGATACCGGCACGGATGTCATCGTGATTGTGTTCGGTACAACCACACAGCGGCTTCTTTGCCGGTGATTCCGAATAGTCACCGCCCAGTGTGTGTGACAGCAGGGCCTCTACCAGGCCGGTGCATGAACCACAGGAACTGGACGCCTTGGTATGGGTGCGCACGTCTTCCAGGGTAAACAGGTTTTTCCTCGTGATAGCGTCGACAATGTCGCCTTTGCAGACGCCGTTACAGCCGCAGATTTCTGCTGTATTTGCCATAGCTGCGACGCGGTTGTCATCGCCATGGCCGGAGTCACCCAAGTGAGCCTGGCCGAACAGCAGGTTGTCGCGAAAATCCGAGACATCGGTCTTGTCGCGCATCAATTCGAAGTACCAGGTACCGTCGATGGTGTCGCCGTACATGACAGCACCCTGGATACGATTGTCTTTCAGCACCACCTTCTTGTACATACCACGGCCGGGATCCTGCAGCACCAGTTCTTCCGTGGTGTCGTCACCGACAAAATCACCCGCAGAGAACAGGTCGATGCCGGTGACTTTCAGCTTGGTAGAAGTCACCGAGCCTTCGTAACGGGCGATACCCATATGTGCGAGGTGGTTGGCACAGACCTTGGCCTGTTCAAACAGTGGCGCCACCAGACCGTAAGTCTGGCCACGGTGCTGCAGGCATTCACCAACAGAATAGATTCGCGGGTCGAAAGTCTGCATGGTGTCGTTAACCACAATACCGCGCTCGCAGTGCAAGCCAATCTTCTCAGCCAGTTCGATATTCGGTTTGATGCCGACCGCCATAACCACGATGTCGGCTGGAATTTCCAGGCCATCCTTGAAACGCACGCTTTCAACGCTCGTCTTGCCGAGTACGGCTTCGGTCTGCGCTTCCATGAGGAACTTCATACCCTTCTCTTCCAGAGAGGCTTTCAGCAGCGCACCGGCCGGCTTGTCCATCTGGCGTTCCATCAGGGTATCCATAAGGTGCACGACGGTCACGTCCATACCCTGCTTCATCAGGCCATTGGCTGCTTCAAGACCGAGCAGACCACCACCAATGACAACAGCTTTGCCGCCCGTTTTCTTTGCGGCTGCCAGCATGGTGTCGACATCAGCGATATCACGGAAAGCGATAACGCCATCAAGCTCGTTACCGGGAATCGGAATAATGAAAGGGTTGGAACCGGTAGCAATGATCAGGCGGTCATATTCCGCCTCGATACCGTCCGAGGTATGCACAATACGTTTGGCTCGGTCGACGCTTTCGACCCACTTGCCCTTGTGCAGGGTGATGCCGTTATCGATATACCACCGCTCATCGTTGAGCATGATTTCATCGATAGTCTTTTCACCGGACAGTACCGGCGACAACAGAATACGGTTGTAGTTACCGTAGGGCTCACCACCGAACACGGTAATGTCGTATTGTTCAGGCGCGAGCTTCAACAGCTCTTCAAGTGCACGAACGCCCGCCATGCCATTACCTATAAGAACCAGTTTTTCTTTCATAATACCTTCCACGCCGAAGTCTTGTACGGGAGATAGCAACGAGTATGCCAGCAGGTCGGATATTATATTTTTATCTATTTATCAGCAACTTGCACGATTTTAGGGCGCTCATGCACTAACCCTGAACCAGGCTTGCGCACTTCATTAGTGCGCGCTAATAAACTTCCGCCCGGCACTGGGGCAGTTTTCTGTTTTCAGCGAGCGCAGCACTGCGATGGAACAGGATTCAGTCAACGCGAATCAAATTGATGCCGCCCCGCATGGCAGTAAAAACCAATTCTTCCAGAAGCTGACCGAGTTCCCCTTTCCGCCGCCACTGGAATTCGGCACGTTGCTCGACGGCTATAAAGTGCCGCGCGAAATTCACGCCAGCAAGCGCACCCAGGTGTATACCTGGCACTGGACACTGATACCAACAGCCGGGTGATGCTGTCATAAAAAACGGGGTGCCTTTGAGAAGAAGGCACCCCGAACAGCTTATTGCTGGAGGAGATAATACAAATGACTACACCTGTTCTTTAGCATTTCGTGTGCCAAAAACATCTCTCTCTATTTATCAATAACTTGTACGCAAGCACGGAGATTCCCTTAATGCCTGGCGCACCAAGGTACGGCGCTGTGTGCAGATCCGGGCCTTAATCAGGTGCAACGGGGCAAGCGTCAGGGCACGTGAAAGCGAGTTATATTTCCCGGGTCGCGTGAAACCGCACGTTCGGATGCCGCTCCAGTGCCAGTTCCAGGTTGACGCGCGTGGGCGCAATGTAAACCAGTTCACCAGCCTGATCGATGGCGAGATTTTCATACGCTTTCTCGCGAAATTTCTGTAAAACGACATCATCGTCACACTCGATCCAGCGTGCCGTGGCGACAGAAACGTTTTCGAAAACACACTCGACCTTGTATTCATCCTTAAGACGCTGCGCAACTACATCGAACTGCAATACACCAACTGCTCCAAGGATCATGTCGTTGTTCTTCAGAGGACGAAATAACTGCGTGGCACCCTCTTCACTGAGTTGTTCCAGCCCTTTCTGCAACGCTTTCATCTTCAGCGGGTCTTTAAGTACTGCCCGACGGAATAATTCCGGTGCGAAATTGGGTATGCCGGTGTACTTGAGATCTTCACCCTGGGTGAAGGTATCACCGATACGAATCGTCCCGTGGTTGTGCAAACCGATGATATCCCCGGGATAGGCCTCTTCGACGTGCCCGCGGTCTGATGCCAGGAATGTCATGGCATTGGATACCAGCACATCACGCCCGATACGCACGTGGCGCATCTTCATGCCTTTTTTATACATGCCCGAACACACACGGAAGAAGGCAATGCGATCACGGTGCTGGGGATCCATGTTTGCCTGGATCTTGAATACAAACCCGGTGAGCTTTTCTTCCAGCGGATCGACTTCGCGCGTCATGGTTTTGCGTGCCAATGGCGTCGGGGCATATTCGATAAAGTAGTCCAGCAGTTCCTGCACGCCAAAATTGTTAATCGCCGAACCAAAAAACACCGGCGATAATTCACCGCGCAGGTAGGCTTCCTTGTCAAAACTATGACTGGCACCCTGCACCAGTTCGATCTCCTCGCGCAGTTCCTGCGCCTGGCTACCCAGCACTTCATCCAGCAGCGGATTATCCAGGCCGTTAATCTCCGTGGCATCCTGGCGTTTGCTATTGTCACCCTGCCGGTAGAGATGCACCTTGTCCTTTTCGATGTGATACACACCTTTGAAGCGCTTGCCCATACCGATCGGCCAGGTGATGGGCGCGCACCGGATCTTTAAAACATCCTCGACTTCATCAAGCAGGTCGATAGCATCACGTCCCTCACGGTCAAGCTTGTTGATGAAAGTGAAGATCGGCGTGGTGCGCAGGCGGCAGACCTCCATCAACTTGATAGTACGTTGCTCAACACCCTTGGCGACGTCGATCACCATCAGGGCGGAATCCACCGCGGTCAATGTTCGATAGGTATCCTCGGAGAAGTCCTCGTGGCCCGGTGTGTCGAGCAGATTGACCATGGCGTCCTTGTAGGGGAACTGCATGACCGAGGAGGTCACGGAAATCCCGCGCTCTTTCTCCATCGCCATCCAGTCAGACGTGGCGTGACGCGCCGCCTTGCGGCCCTTGACGGTACCCGCTAGCTGGATGGCGCCACCGAACAGCAACAGCTTTTCAGTCAGCGTGGTCTTGCCCGCGTCCGGGTGGGAAATAATCGCGAAAGTACGGCGCCGCTGCGCCTCGTCGGTGATACTGCTCATTTCTGCTACAAAAGGCTGATTTCAAAGAGGTTCGCTAGTTTACCGGATCTGGCCCCGATGCGCTTGGAAAATAAGCCGTTTATTTGTTTTCGGTGCGGTGGAAAATAGGGTAAAGTTATTCCCAAGAGGATTGGACGTACTTGGCTATGACTATTATAAAAAAAGCCGCCAAGGCACTCCTGGCATTGACTATTTTCACCTGCTCATTGGGTGTATCAGCCGCCCCGGACAACCTGTTAGAGCAAATGCGCGCAAGATTCGCGCAGAAAGGCTCTGCCGGCGTCGCTGAATTAGCCAAGGGCTACGGGCTGTCGACGCGTGTGGAAAATAATCAATTACTGGTTCCGGTCATTATCGATCGTAGCGTCGGCGAGACCGCCCATTTCGCTTCCAGATTGTCGCAGGCTACCGCCCGGGTCGATGCGAATTCGCGCTCTTACACCCGCCTGATGGTTCCTGCCTCGCGCCTGGACACCTTGATCAAGCTCTTCCCCAATGAATACCTGCGTGCACCGATTCCCGCATTCCCTGATATTGGCCATGGCAGCATTGTTTCCGAAAGTGTTGCGCTGACCGCGGCTGATGGTTATCAGGTCGGCAATCTGGATGGCACAGGGATCAAGGTGGCAGTGGTTGACCTTGGTTTCACCGGACTGGCCAACGCCATCGCTGTCGGCGAGCTGCCAGCCAACACGATTTCTGTGGACTTTACTGGAAGCGGCATCGAGTCCGGCACTAAACACGGTGTGGGCGTAGCGGAGCATGTTGTGGACATGGCACCAGGCGTGCAACTGTATTGCCTGCGCGTCGGTGATGAAGTGGACCTGCAAAATTCTGCCGACTACATACGGCAAAATGGTGTTCAAATCGCTAATCTCTCTGTGTCGTGGGTGATCGCCAGTTACTATGATGACACCGGCCCTGTTAATGCAATTATCAACGACTCATACGATAATGACGATGTGTTCTGGGCAGTTTCCTCAGGCAATTTTCGCCGTCAGCACTGGCGTGGCGGATGGTCTGACAACAACGGTAACAACCAGCTCGATTTCTCTGGAACAGATGAGCTTATGGCGCTGTCCGGCACAGCAAGTACCGTTACCGTATTCCTTAACTGGAATCAATATGGTGTTAATAACAAAACCAATCTTGATCTCTATATCAAGGATAAAGATGGCAATACAGTTAGTGCGAGCACCATTAATCAGTCACGGTTCAACGACCCCGCGGAAGCTGTAAGCTTCACCTACAATTCCAGCCTGGCCCCCTATAGTGTAGTGGTAGAACACGTCGGCGGCAGTACTTCCGGACTGGATATCACTCTGTTCAGCTTCAACCACGTTTTCGAGCATTACGTAACATCGTCCAGCGTAGCCGATCCCGCCAGTGCGCATGGCGCGTTCACCGTTGGTGCCGTCAATGACGCAGCATGGAACAATACCAATCCGGGTATTCGTAACTATTCCAGCGAGGGACCAACCAATGATGGCCGGCAGAAACCCGACCTGGTAGCGCCCGATGGCACCAGCAGCCTGACCTATGCATCAGCCAGCGGAACCTCTTTCAGCTCCCCCACAACAGCTGGCGCCGCTGCCCTGTTGCTGGATGAAAACAGTGCTTTGAGTGCAGTCGATCTCGGTAATCTGCTACGCGCAGAAGCTATTGACATCGGCAGCACAGGTATCGACAGCGTATTTGGGCACGGTAAATTACAATTACCGTTTATCGACTCCGATAGCGATCAACTCACCAACGTTGAAGAAATCGCACTGGGTACCAATGCGCTCGCCAGCGATACCGACGGCGATCGCCTGGATGATTACCAGGAAACCCAAACCTACAACACCGATGCGCTGACCGGTGACACTGATGGCGATGGCGTAGATGATTACGACGAAGTGATTACCTGGGGCAGTGATCCGCTGACTTCAGGCAGAGGCGACCTTGGCCCTTACGGATCACCGGACAACACTATTGGATTGAGTGACTATATCGTCCTTACACGGATGGTGATTGGCGACATTACTCCAACAGCTGCCGAAATCGTCTATGGCGATTTGAACGACAATAGCGAACTGGATGCCGGGGACCTGGTATTAATGATGCGGGTCATCACGGGAGAAATCCCGCTTCCCTGAGGTCTGGCACCACCTACCTGTCCAGACTCAACGCCAGCAGCAACGCATCTTCACGACCCTCCCCGGCCGGGTAGTAGTTGCGCCGAACACCAATTTCGTTGAAGCCCATTTTTTCGTAAAGCCTTACCGCAGCAATATTGGAAGGTCGCACTTCCAGCATAACCGTATCAGCATTATGCCGGCAGGCCAGCTGCAGAAAATGTTTCATCAGCTTCATCCCGATACCTTGACGTTGCGATTCAGGACTTACGGTCAGGTTGAGAATATGCGATTCACCGGCGGCGACACTCATGACACCGTAAGCGTGGATTTCGTCGTCGATTTCGTAACACCAGCAGCAGTACCCGACTCGCAAGCAGTCCCTGAAAATCCCCTGACTCCATGGAAAATCGTAGGCACGCTGTTCAATCTCCATAATGGCATCCAGATCCGCTACAACCAGCGGCCTAAGCTTCGAGCCCTGACCGGCGAGTACTGCACTCATTCAGAATCACACTTCACAGTGGCAACAGCCAATTGCAGATCCTGCCAAGCCTTGCGTTTCTCACCAGGGGAACGTAACAGGTAGGCCGGATGATAGGTGGCAACCAACGGTATCCCCGTTTCACCAAAGTGATGTACCTCACCACGCAACTTGCCGATCGGCGTATCCGTCTTCAACAGATTCTGTGCAGCAATCCGACCCACCGCCAGAATAATCTTCGGCTGTATCAGCGCCACCTGGCGAGCCAGGTAGGCTTCGCAGCACTCCACCTCCTCTGCTTTCGGATCGCGATTTTCCGGCGGCCGGCATTTCAGGATATTGGCGATGTATACATGTTCCCGTTTTAAACCGATCGCCAACAGCATGGCGTTGAGCAGTTGACCGGCGCGACCCACAAAAGGCTCGCCCTGCAGGTCCTCGTCATTGCCGGGCGCTTCGCCGATGATCAGCCAGTCGGCAGCATGATTTCCAACACCGAAGACGGTCTGGGTACGACTGCTATGCAGATCACAAAGCTGACATTGGCTCACAGCCTTCTTCAACTCGCCCCAGGTCATTCCTGATACATTCGGGCGTAAAATCTCAGGAACCGGGGCAACAGGCGCCGGCGCAATACTCTCCGGTATCTGTATCGGCTCAGCAACAACTTCTGCTTCAGGCGCTGTAACGCCCGCATCCCGCAGTTGCCAGGTCTGAATACCCATAGCTTCCAAGTACTGTAGCTGGTGCGTCATATCCATCTATGTAGCCAATTTAACAAAGGACGCCCTAGACATCACCGCGCTGCGGATGTTCGCGATCATCCGGTCGGATGATCTTGTTCAGCGCATTCACATACGCACGCGCAGAGGCGATAACAATATCGGTATCAGAGCCCTGCCCATTAACAATGTGCCCACCTTTTTCAAGACGTACTGTGACTTCGCCCTGCGCATCGGTACCACTGGTGATATTGTTGACCGAGTACAACTGCAACTCGGTACCGCTGTTTACAATGGCCTCAATCGCCTTGAAGGCCGCATCTACCGGACCGCCACCTGCGGCACTGGCATGACGCTCTTCACCATTGATATTCAATGTCAGATCGGCATTCGGTGTTTCACCGGTTTCCGAGCACACGCGTAATGACACCAACTTGAACTGCTCGTCTACCGCATCAAGGCTTGCCTCGGTGACCAATGCCTGCAAATCCTCGTCATAAATCTCGTGTTTCTTGTCGGCGAGATCCTTGAAGCGCGCAAAGGCTTCATTGAGCGCTTCTTCAGATTCGAAGCTGATACCCAAATCGTCAAGGTGAGTACGGAATGCATTGCGTCCGGAGTGTTTGCCCAGCACGATGCGGTTGGCTGACCAGCCGACATCCTGGGCACGCATGATTTCGTAAGTCTCACGGCTTTTGAGGACACCATCCTGGTGGATCCCGGACTCGTGCGCAAAGGCATTCGCCCCCACTATCGCCTTGTTCGGTTGCACCGCAAAACCGGTAACACCGGACACCAGCCGCGAGGCACTCATGATCTCTGTAGTATTCAAACCTGTATCGCAGGTGAATACGTCCTTGCGGGTGCGTACAGCCATCACCACTTCTTCCAGCGATGCGTTACCCGCACGTTCGCCCAGACCATTGATGGTGCATTCAACCTGCCGGGCACCGTTCAAGACGGCGGAAAGTGAATTGGCGACCGCCAAGCCGAGATCATTGTGGCAATGCACCGAAAATACCGCCTTGTCGGAATTGGGTACGCGTTCAATGAGATTGTGGATCAGCTCACCGAACTGGTGCGGCAAGTTGTAACCCACGGTGTCCGGAATATTCACCGTGGTGGCGCCCGCATCGATAACGGCCTCCAATACCCGGCAGAGAAAATCCAGCTCTGATCGACCAGCGTCTTCCGGTGAGAACTCAACGTTATCCGTATACTTCCGTGCCCGGGTTACTGCCTTGACGGCCTGCTCCAGAACCTGGTCGGGCTCCATGCGCAACTTCATTTTCATGTGAATGGGTGAGGTCGCGATGAAGGTATGAATACGCGCCGAAGCGGCATCCTTCAGTGCTTCACCGGCCCGGTCGATGTCCCGGTCCACGGCTCGCGAGAGGCCACACACCGTAGAATCCTTTATGGCGCGCGCCACGGCCTGAACCGCCTCGAAATCACCCGTGCTGGCGATCGGAAAGCCAGCCTCGATAACGTCCACCTTCATGCGTTCCAGCGATTTGGCGATACGCACTTTTTCGTCACGGGTCATCGACGCGCCGGGACTCTGCTCGCCGTCGCGCAAGGTGGTATCAAATATGATCAAACGATCACTGCTCATTGCTCTGCTCCATTGCGGCCGGAGCCGCTGACTGCGCGAAAGCATACCAAAGGGTACGCCTTAAGCGCATTAAAATCGGGGTAACTGGTTGAAATTCTGCGTTTAGCCTCGCCAGGCAAAGTATCAGCCGCGCAGCGGCAGCAGCAGTAGAGCAGGCAGCAGCGACAGCCCAAGGGAATCCCGGGCAGGAGAGTACGTCATATTGTTGTCGCTGTTGCGGATCATAGTGTGTCTAGCGTTCGTGTCTGGAGAGACTATAGGAAAATTCGCAGCGGAATTCAAATCTCGTCCAATTAAAGGGAATTAAAGGGTACTGACCCCTTTTCGGACAAAAAAACAGGGCCCTGCAGGCCCTGTCTGAATTTCGTACTACTGTGTTGTTCTGTTATTTTTTGCGTCGGGCAACGCCAACCAGACCAATGAGACCGGAACCAAACAGCCAAACCGCTGCCGGGACTGGTACAACGGCACTATTGATAGCTCCGACCATTGACAGTGCGACTGGAGTTTCAGCAGTTGTTTGCCCCAGTGTCACCGCGAAGTCGTTGAAGGAGTCGACACCGGTGCCAGCTAGATCCACTTCTGCAACCATCAGCAATACATTGTTTAAAATTTGACCATCCCAGCCAACATTATTCGCGACCTGCTGAGTCCCGCCGGAGTCGTATACGTTCTTAAACGATGAAACGACAAGGGAGACTCCATTAGCGCTGACGCTGACATTATTGTTGGGAGTGGCTTGGTCAAACAGGAAGAACAGTGCCATATCGGCACCGGCCCCATCGATCACAGTGGTCTGATTTAATCGCATACCCAATGTGACATCATTGTAGCCTGCAGCAATGTTGGTGGCCTGAAAGGTACCAGCGTTCGTGTCCGTCAGTTGCGACGAGGTCAACGGGTCTACCCAAGCGTTACCAGTATCCATCAGGCCTGTGGTACCACTGTAGCTGGTCACTGCGTCGACAAGCTCGCTTTCGTCAAAGGTATAGGTCCCAACAGTGACACCGAACGCACTAAAGGACAGCGCCCACAACAGCGCACTGCCGCATATTTTTAGTATTCCCATGTTCTCCAATCCTCGCTCCAGACACTTATATATTTTTTAATACTTAACGAAATACTACCGAGATTCGCTATAAAAACAAACCCTGTGGATCCGAAAACCGCTTGAATTCATCTACGCTCCCGGCGGTACTCTTACCGTGGGTGGCTGAACGATCGGCGATGGTGGTGTTCGAACCGTGGGTGGCTGAGTAATGATCGGAACAGTCGGATCCACATCTCCGATAGTTGGGGGCCCACCAATGGGCGGAGCCTGAGTGCTCAGCACTTCAGGACCGTACAAATCACCCGGACGCACATTGTAATCCGCCCCCGGATCATCCGGCGCCCTGAACGGCTCACCACCGGCAGCAGGACTCAAAACCGCCCAACGACCCCACTGGTAAGCGGAATCCCCGGCGGGCTCCTGCGCCAACGCGCTTTGACCGATCGCCAAAGCCGTAGAGATGGCCAGCGCTATTAAGTGTTTGTTTGCACTCATTCTCGAATGCCCTCGAAATCTATTGTGTGCGAAATAATGAGTTTGAAGCTACATTTACTGCAACGTTTATGCCGAATACAACTTATCTTGGATTCTCAACAAGTTAGATCGAAAATAACACGATCTTGTCAACCCAAAATAGCAGTTTTGTAAAATTTACTGACATTTCAATCATGATCAATTTCTACAATGCAGTCTCTATTTCCTCACGTTGTCATGCAGTTACAAACTCAATGTTTTTGAGACCCGGCTCACACTTTCCCGTAAACAATTCCGACAAAAAAGTCAGAAATTGCGCGATAATGACACCATGCCTTGATAGCGCTTGTAGCTGTAGAGCTGGCCGATATTGGAATCGTTTTCAGTACGCTCCCAGAACAGATTAGCCACCCACCCCTTCAGCAGGTCGCCGGGCTCGTTGTATTCGTGACTCAAACCCAGGGTCGCAATGTATTCATGTTCCTCACGCGCCTTTTGCGCTATCGAATCTTTGCCATCGTAGTCATAGTAACCATACTGTGCCCTGGCGTATGCCGAACCATTTTTGTAAGTATCGGTACTGACACCCGCGTTGACCTGGAAACCCTTGTAGGCATATTGGTCGTCGTCGGCAAACAATTTGATCACTCGAGCGCCCGCACTAGCTACCACCCTGCGGTTATCAAAATAGCGAGCGCCACTCAGCCCGGTAGTCACATAGTCACCTTCGCGGTCCTTGTCGATATCCTGGTGGTAAAAGCGTCGTGTGTAGTTGGCATCCCAGGTAAATTCAGAGTCCGTCTGCTGCCAGGTCATTGAAGGCTTGACGGAGTGAAACCAGCCCAGCGCCTTGTCGCCCAGCGTCATGTAATCAGTCTGCAACTGCAGGCTGGCGCGCCAGTGGCGTAACATCAGTATCGCCGGACCGGTATTGAGACTGGCAACCACCATGTCATAGTCACTGGCATGGTTATATTGACGCGAGTAAGCGCTTGCACCACTCTGCCAGAGCAGCATGCCGGTGCGCTCACCAAGCTGTACACGCTTGCCAGACTGGTAGAGGTGATCAATGCCGGTGTTCAGCACATAGGCATTATCAGCCTGTTTTAAAGACTGTTGGGTCAGAGTCTGATCGACATCGCCAATGCGGATATCGGCGGTTGTTGGGCCGACATTCACATTCGAGTCGCGCATAAACCCGCCCATGACAAACGGCGTGAACTGATTCTTCTGTCCGTAAATTTCGGAGTCACGCTTTACCTGGGCCAGAAATGCCAGCACGGTCACCCGCACATCCGGTGGTGTCAGTGGATCATCCAGCACTTGCTGCGCAAGCCGCTCGGCCTCTTCATACCTCAGGGTGCGGTGGTAGGCCAGGGCAAGCTCCAGCCGGGCACGATCGAGACTGGGGTCGATGACTAAAATATTCCTGAATTTCTCAATGGCCGTCGCGAGACGATCATCCTCGAGAGCCGCCATACCTTCTTCAAAATAGTCTTCTATTTCGGGCTTTTCTTTTGGCGCCGCCGCAGCTCCCGCGGGCAGACACTGCACCAAAACCGCAGCGGCCATCGAAAATATCGTGCTTCTGACTTGATACATTGTTCTTCCCCAGTTAACTTAAGTCGCTTTAGTTAGTTAATGCAGTTTTTATCTTAAGTTACACTCGTAGATTTCAGCATACTATAAGACCAGGCTTATAAACTCAATTGTATTCCCTGAACACAGACCGAAAAATCTGGCTGCCTCTAGCCTTCGTCTGGCTGGCCTTGTTACCTCTCCAGGATGCCCTCGCTTTTCCTGCAAAGCTGTTCGGCTACAGTCAGCATCCGCAAACCGATAAACAGGTATTTGGCCAATGGATTCAGGCACTTGAACGGCATATCCAGATCGATATCCCGGAAGGCGATTGCCAAGAAACCACCTTCAATCGCTGCCATCTACGCAACTGGCAGTCATTTCTGGACGACTTGAAAAACCGCCCGCGTGACCAGCAGCTTGATGCCGTAAACCATTACGCCAATCAGAAAGAATATATCCTGGATATCGATAACTACGGTATTGAGGATTACTGGGCAGTACCGCGCGAATTTCTCTACAATAACGGCGACTGCGAAGACTACGCCATTACCAAGCTGTTTTCGTTGCGCTGGCTGGGCTTTCCCATGGACGAATTACGTATCGTGGTACTGCAGGACACCAACCTGCGTATTCCACACGCAGTACTGGCAGTTGCAGATCACAATGACATCATGATCATGGATAACCAGATACATGAAGTCATCTCTCACCGTGACATCGTACACTACGCACCGGTCTACTCGATAAACGAGAAGCACTGGTGGATCCACCTGCCAAACTAAGCGGACACTGCATGCCCTCCTCCACACCCAGCAAACCAGTCATCGGTGGCATCATTGCCCTGCTTGTAATTCTTGTTGGCGGCGCCATGCTTATCGGGGTTTATATCCACAACGAGCGTCAGCGCGATCTGGATGACTGGGCTATCCGTCTTGGTTTGCAGGCCGAAACCCGCGTCAACGCCATCGAAGACTGGTTGGCGACCCAGGCCATCAACCTCGGCGAGCTCGCCAACAACGCCTCGCTGCAACTCTACCTGTGGCAGCTGACCAAACGCGAAGAGTCCGAACCGACTATTGAGCCCGCACAGCTCAGCTACCTGCGCAACCTTGTGTTGGCCAGCGCGCAGCGCTATGGCATGTCACCGGACCAGCAGCAGCCATCCATTCCGGCCAATTTACCCAAGCACTACGATGCAGGACTGGCGTTAATCGATGCCCGACAACGGCACGTCGTATCAACAGCCGGCATGCCGGAAATTGGTGCCGCCTTCTCTGCAGCTATTGAATCAGCTTTGAAAGATGGACGCCCCTCCTACAGCGAGCTGGTTCTGGACTCCCACGAACGTGTTCTCATAGGTATTGCGGTACCAGTACCGGTGGTACTCGGCGCCGTAGACAACTGGGCTTATGGCGGAGTGGTACTTGGTGTCTTCAATGCTGCACACACGCTATACCCGCTGCTTAACAGTGGAGTACCAATCACCAGTAGCGATCAATCACTGCTGATTACGGAACAGGATGGCCAGGTACTCTACCTGTCACCCACTCTTGATGGCGCCATCCCGACACGCAAGACACTGCCTATGGACCGCACCAGGCTGGCAGCAGCCGCAGCGATTGCCAGTCCCGGCAACTTCGGTGAATATCGCAACTATCAAGGCACAGAAATACTGTCGACCAGTCGCCCGTTACGCAGCACAGACTGGCTCCTGGTCCAGCAAGTCAACGCCAGCCAGGCACTGCTGGAATCCAATCGCCACCGGCGTTTCATGCTGACAACCTTCTCGCTGATACTGTTTTTTATCGGCGCCACACTCATCGCTGCGTGGAGGCACGGCAGTAGCGTACGCGCCACCCACGATGCCGACGAACTCCGTCACAAAACCCGTGAGCTGGAAAAACAGACAGAACTGCTGCACGCGGTTACCGATAATGCCGAGGCCTACGTCATACTGATGGATGCACAGCAGCAAGTCATGTTTGCCAACGCTCGCCTGGCGGACAAACTGCATGCCACGCCAGACGAACTCGTGGGCAGCTCGCTAGCCAGTGTACTCGGCCCGGCCAATGTGCAACCAATGCAGGAGGCCATCGACGCCCTGCAAAGCGACGGCACCACCCATCATTGCACCCGGCAAATGGTCATCGCCAATGAAGAACGCAGCTTTCAGTGTTCGCTGGTACCGGTAGACCGCATTGGTGAAAGCTGCAACGCCATCCTCCTGGTGCTGCAGGACGTCACTGAACTGCAGCGCGCGCAGCAGAAAAACGCCTCATTGATGCGCAGACTGGTGGAAACACTGATGCATGTAGTCGACCTGCACGACCCGAATTCAGCACACCATTCTTCACGCATGGTGGAAGTTGCCAACGCTATCGGTCACGAACTGAAACTTAACGAGACGGACCGCCGCACACTGGATCTGGCAACCAGTCTCGCCAACCTGGGCAAGATATTCGTTCCCAGGGAAGTTCTCACCAAACCCGAAGAACTCACCGAAGCGGAACAGGCCCTGGTACACCGGCACGTTCAGTTCGGCACCGAACTGCTGCAAGACCTGGATTTCGAAGGGCCGGTACTGGATACCATTGCCCAGAAGCAGGAACATCTCGATGGCAGTGGTTACCCCAACGGTCTGGCAGGTGACGACATCCTGCTGACCGCACGCATACTTGCAGTCAGCAACGCCTTTGTCGCACTGGTCAGCCCGCGCGCCTATCGCCAGGCGGTCAGCATCGAAGCCGCACTGGATCAGCTACTCAGGGAAAGTGGCAGCAAGTTTGACCGGCACGTAGTCGCAGCACTGTTCCATGTCGCTGAAAACCGCAGCGACTGGACTGACTGGCAAGATGATGCGAACCCTGAAAATGTGTAGTTTTATCTGGACCGTCTGGTTATTCAAAGGACAGCAGCCCGGAAAGTAGCTATGCCCCAGGGATACCCCGCCACCCTTAAAGCGCTGCCTCCAACCCGGCAAACTACTTCTCCAGCCTGCGCTGCCGGCGTCGCTTTCTCTTCTGATGAAGTGTAATGACAGGCCCGGAGATGGCATAAATCAGGAAGCCGAAGAACAGGATACTCGGTGGATGACTGGAAACCACGACGAAAATCAACACAATCAGCAACAGGGCAACAAACGGCACCCTGCGCTTCATATCAATTTCCTTGAAGCTGTAGTAGCGAACGTTGCTGACCATCAGCAAACCCATCAGTGCCGTGAGAACGGCACCGATTGCCCACATGTCACTGCCATCGAGACCATTGTCGACACTAAACCAGACCAGCCCTGCCAGCACCGCAGCAGCAGATGGACTGGGTAATCCCTGGAAGTAACGCTTGTCGGCACTGGCGACCTGGGTGTTAAAACGCGCCAGTCTCAATGCCGCCCCGGCGGTATACACAAATGCCGCCAACCAGCCAAGCTTGGACCAGATCCAGCCTTGCTCGATCATGCTGCGCAACGCCCATTGAAACAGCACCAGCGATGGTGCCAGGCCGAAACAAACCATGTCCGAGAGACTGTCGTACTGCACGCCGAATTCACTGGTGGTATTGGTAAGGCGCGCCACCCTGCCATCAATCCCATCCATGATCATGGCTACAAATATCGCAATGGCTGCGTTCTCGTAATTATGATTCATTGCCGCAATAATGGCGTAGAAACCGGCAAACAACCCGGCTGTCGTAAACAAATTGGGTAACAGATAAATGCCGCGGCGGCGGTGGGAATTCTGTTCTTGTTCTTCGTCCATGGGTGAACCTACTTGTGGACTAGTGTGGCTATTACATCAGATCCGGCCTTGACCTGCGAACCGTCGTTCACCTGAACCCGGCTGTTGGGTGGTAAATAGACCTCCACCCGGCCGCCCATCTGTATGTGACCACAACGCTGCCCCTGCCCGACGCGCTCGCCGATACGTACATAACAACGCGGTAGATTATTCAAAGGACCACGATGCATTGCGATGACCAGGTCATCATCTTCATCGGTTTTCAGCCAGACACCGTGCGGCCGCTGAACACCATCAACGGAGTTCCGCGGTTCAAGGACCTTTCCTTCGACAGGGCTGCGGGTGCTGTAAACACCGGCATGGCTCATCTGGATATCCAGACGAATCGCCTCGCGATCCAGATAGGGATCCTGTACTCGTTCGATGGCCACGACCTGCCCGTCTGCAGGACTGACCACCGCCAGCGGACTGGACGGGATCTCCCGCTCCGGATCACGGAAGACATAAACGATAACGCCGCAAACCAGCCAGAACGGCAACGACCAGGCCCAACCCAGGCCTTGTCCCAGCGCAACACCCAGCCCGGCACTTACCAGGAAAGGCAACCAGCCTACGCGTGAGAAATAGGGGTAACGGCTATCGGCCATGTTCAATAAAGTTCAATAAAAAAGGGGCCGCGTATGCGACCCCTTCCATTCTCAGTTTACTTCCTTGTCCACAATCTTGTTGATCCAGGGCATCATGCTGCGCAGTTTCTCACCCGTCTGTTCAATAGGATGCTCTGCGTTCAGGCGCCGGCGTGCGGTCATTTCCGGATAATCGGTTGCACCCTCGAGAATGAAACGTTTGGCGTAATCACCATTCTGGATATTCGCCAGCGCTTCCTTCATCGCCTTGCGGCTTTCGTCGTTGATGACCTTGTTCCCGGTGACATACTCACCATACTCGGCATTATTGGAAATGGAGTAGTTCATGTTGGCAATGCCACCTTCGAACATCAGGTCAACGATCAACTTGAGTTCATGCAGACACTCAAAGTAGGCCATCTCCGGCGCATAACCGGCTTCAGTCAACGTTTCAAAGCCTGCCTTGACCAGCTCAACAGCACCACCACAGAGCACCGCCTGCTCGCCAAACAGATCCGTTTCGGTTTCATCACGGAACGTGGTTTCGATAATACCGGTACGGCCGCCGCCGATGGCGGAAGCGTAGGAAAGCGCAATATTCCTGGCCTTGCCGGATGCATCCTGGTGAATGGCAATCAGATCGGGAATGCCTCCACCGCGAACAAACTCACTGCGAACTGTGTGGCCAGGCGCTTTCGGCGCAATCATAATGACGTCGAGGTCGGCACGCGGCTTGATCTGTCCGTAATGAATGCAGAAACCATGGGCGAACGCGAGCACGCCTCCCTGCTTCAGGTTAGGCTTGATGATGTCGTCGTACAGGACTTTCTGATTCTCGTCAGGCGCCAGCACCATCACCAGATCGGCACTCTTCACGCCTTCAGCGATACCTGTAACCTTCAGGCCCTCACCCTCGGCCTTCCTGGCAGACGATGAACCTTCACGCAGAGCCACGGTGACATCCGCACCGGAGTCCTTGAGATTCAGGGCATGGGCATGCCCCTGGGAACCATAGCCGATAATGGTGATTTTCAACCCTTTAACAATCGACAGGTCAGCATCCTTGTCGTAATACATATTCAGTGCCATAAGTCTGTACCTTAACTGATCTTCAAATTCGTTTTACACGTGCAACGCTTTTTCGCCGCGCGCAATACCGGTTACACCCGACCGCACCACTTCGATGATGTCAGCCTGGTCGACCGCATTTACAAAGGCGTCCAGCTTGTCGCTGGTTCCTGTGACTTCAATCGTGAAAATTGTGTTTGTCACATCAATAATGCTGCCGCGGAAAATCTCCGCCAGGCGTTTAACTTCCTCACGACCGCCATTTGCGGCACGTACCTTGATCAACATCATTTCACGCTCGATATGTGCGCACTCATACATGTCCATCAGCTTGACCACATCGATAAGCTTGTTGAGCTGTTTGGTGATCTGCTCGATAACATCTGCCGTACCGCTAGTCACCAGCGTCATGCGCGACAGCGATTCATCCTCTGTGGGCGCTACGGTGAGTGACTCAATATTGTAGCCACGTGCAGAAAACAAACCCGCCACCCGTGACAGTGCACCAGCTTCATTTTCCATCAAAATCGAAATGATATGTCTCATGTATTTACACCAGGATCATCTCGTTCTGGCCGGCACCGGCCGGGACCATTGGATAGACGTTTTCCTTGCTGTCAGTCAGAAAGTCCATGAATACCAGGCGATCTTTCATTTTCATGGCTTCCTGCAGCGCAGGCTCGACATCTTCCGGTTTGGTGATCTGCATGCCGACGTGACCGTAACTTTCCGCCAGCTTGACGAAATCAGGCAACGATTCCATGTATGACATGGCATAACGCCCCTGGTAGAAAAACTCCTGCCACTGGCGAACCATACCAAGACAACCATTATTCAGGTTAATGATTTTCAGCGGCAGCCCGTACTGACGACAGGTCGACATCTCCTGGATGCACATTTGAATACTGCCCTCACCGGTAATACAGGCGACGGTTTCTTTCGGGTGGGCCAACTGAACGCCCATCGCAGCCGGAAAACCAAATCCCATAGTGCCGAGGCCACCGGAGTTGATCCAGCGATTGGGCTTGTCGAACTTGTAAAACTGGGCCGCAAACATCTGGTGCTGGCCAACGTCCGAAGTCACGAACGCCTTACCCTTGGTTACATTGTAAAGACTCTCTACAACATACTGCGGCTTGATCGTTTCACTGTCCTGCTCGTATTTAAGGCAGTCCATGGCACGCCACTCCTCGATCTGCTCCCACCAGGCTTTAAGCGCTGCCGCATCCGGCGTGGCCTTGCTCTCTTTGAGCACCTTGAGCATTTCTTTCAACACCTGATCGACCGGACCGACAATCGGCACGTCAACCTTGACGGTCTTGGAG